>NZ_JBEOSF010000011.1:0-215631 GCF_040302725.1 Kitasatospora sp. NPDC097605
GGCTCCCAGTAGACGACTGGGTTGATAGGCCGGATATGGAAGCCCTGTGAGGGGTGGAGTTGACCGGTACTAATAGGCCGAGGGCTTGTCCTCAGTTGCTCGCGTCCACTGTGTTGTTCTGAAACAACGACCCCCGCCATTGATGGCGGTGCGGCCGACAGTTTCATAGTGTTTCGGTGGTCATAGCGTGAGGGAAACGCCCGGTTACATTCCGAACCCGGAAGCTAAGCCTCACAGCGCCGATGGTACTGCAGGGGGGACCCTGTGGGAGAGTAGGACGCCGCCGAACAATTCTTCTGAGAAGCCCCTGCCGGGGAAACCGGCAGGGGCTTTTCGCGTTTCTGCCGCGCTTTCAGGAACCGGACGGGTAGAACTGGCGGGCCCAGTGCCGGTAGATGCCGACGGAATGGTCCCCGGCGGCGAGCCGCGGCACCGGCTCGTAGCGCTTGTGGTTCCAGATCGGCACGTCCTGCTGGATGACCCTGGCGGTCATCCGCAGCGTCGACCGGGCGACGAGCCTGGTCACCGCCGCCCGGGTCGCCGGCAGGCTCGGGCCGGGTACGCGGCGCGGGTCGGTGACCTCGCAGGCCGTCGCGACCCGCAGGACGGTCCGCCAGGGGCCGGTCGGGGTGGGCAGGCCCCAGAGGTGGACCGCGAGGCCGAAGCGCGGCAGTTCGAGTTGGGTCAGGGTGAAGCCCAGCCCCGCCATCAGCGTCGACTTCTCCCAGGAGAGCCCGCCGAAGAGGGGGATCCGGCCGGCGTGGGAGCGCAGGTTCGTCCGGAGGAACGGTCCGTCGGGCAAGGGCGGCGTCAGTTGACGCACGGCCAGGCGGTGGAGCGTGCCCAGGTGCCGGTAGTCGGCGACGTTCTCCATGACCTCCTGGGGGTGGGTGTCCACCTCCACGGCCCAGTGCGCCGTGGGCCGTACCTCCGGGCCGGGGACGGCGGGCAGCTCCCAGGACGGCGGGCCGGCGTCGGGGCCGTGCCAGACGTAGAGGAAGCCGTTGCGTTCGAGGACGGGGAAGTGGTCCAGCCGGGTGCGCAGCGGTACTCCGTCCGGATCGCTGACGCAGGCGCCGTCGGTGCCGAAGGCGAAGCGGTGGAAAGGGCAGACCAGGGTGTCGCCCTCGACGGTGCTCCCGTAGCCGAGGTGGGCCCCCATGTGGGGGCAGTAGGGGCGGGTGGCGCGGACGTCGCCGGTGCGGGTGCGGTAGAGGACGACGTCCTCGTCCGCGAACCTGCGAGTCAGTACGGCGCCCCGGGAGAGCTCGCGGGAGAGGGCGAGGCAGAACCAGCCGCTGGGCGTCGGGAGCGGGGCCGCCTCCCCGGCCGGCGCGGTCCGTGGAGATCGGGCGGTTCGGCGCGCGCCGGATGGGGGCGCGCCGTCTGTGGTTGTCATGGCCGATACGGTACGTAGACGACTTTCGCCCGCCGTGCAGACGCCGGTGCGACACCGGCGACGGTCACTCCTACGCCGAGGTCCCCGGCAGGTCAGAGGCGGCCGGCGGCCTTGAGGGCGAGGTAGGTGTCGGCCAGGGCGGGGGCGACCGAGGTGGGCGGGGCGTCGATGACGGTGACGCCGGCGCGGGTGAGGCGGTCGGCGGTGAGGCGGCGGTCGGCGCGGGTCTGTTCGGCGGCCGCGGCGCCGTAGACGGCCTCCACGGTGCCGCGCCCGGCCGCGAGTTCGTCCAGGTGGGGGTCGGAGACGGAGGCGAGGACGACCTCGTGCCGCTTGGTGAGCAGGGGGATCAGGGGGAGCAGGCCGTCCTCGACCGGGGCCGTGTCGAGGCCGGTGAGCAGGACGATCAGCGAGCGGTGCGGTGCCATCTTCAGCGCGGTGGCGACCAGCGAGCGCATGTCGGTCTCGTGGAGGGCGGGCTCCAGGACGGCCATCGCGTTGGTGAAGGCCGGGAGGATCTCGTTCGGGGAGCGGCCGGCCACCGAGACCCGCTTGCGCAGGTCGTGGGCGAGCAGGTCGACCCGGTCGCCGGCCCTGGTGGCGAGGGCGGTGAGCAGCAGCGCGGCGTCGAGGGAGGAGTCCAGGCGGGGGGCGTCGCCGACCCGGCCGGCCGAGGTGCGGCCGGTGTCCAGGACGACGAGGATGTGCCGGTCGCGCTCGGGGCGCCAGGTGCGGACGGCGACGGTGTTCCGGCGGGCGCTGGCCCGCCAGTCGATGGAGCGGACGTCGTCGCCGGGCAGGTACTCCCGCAGCGAGTCGAATTCGGTGCCCTGGCCGCGGGTCAGGACGGAGGTCCGGCCGTCGAGTTCGCGCAGCCGGGCGAGCCGGGAGGGCAGGTGCTTGCGGCTGGCGAACGGGGGCAGGGCGCGGACGGTCCAGGGGACGAGGTGCGAGCCCTGACGGCCGGCCAGGCCGAGCGGGCCGAGGGAACGGAGCGTCACCTTGTGGGCGTGGTGGTCGCCGCGCCGGGTCGGGGTGAGGACGGTGGTGACGCGGCGTCGCTCGTGGCCGGGCACCCGCAGGGGGTGCCGGGAGGCGGCGGTCTCGGTGCCGGGCCGCCAGGCGGACGGGGCCCAGGCGTCGCGGATCCGGGCGCGCAGGGGTCGTCCGGCGGGGTTGGTGACGGTCAGTTCGACGGCGGCGGGCTCGCCGAGCCGCACCGTGGTGTCGCCGCTCCGGGTGATCCGCAGGCTGCGGACGGGGGCGGCGAGCACCAGGTCGACGACGACGCCCAGCAGGACCGCGCCGGTGACGGCGCCGATCCCGGACCAGGAGGGCAGCAGCAGGCCCGTGACGAGGGCGCCGAGCGCGGCGAGCAGGGCGGTTCGCCCGGTGAGGGCCATGCGGTGCGTTCCTTCGTCGGGGCCGGGGGTGGGCCGGCCGGAGGGGCGAGCGGGCGGGGCCGGCTCAGCGCGGGGCGGGTGTCTGGGCGAGCACGGCCTGGATGACGGAGTCGGCGGTGACGCCCTCCATCTCGGCCTCCGCGCGCAGGGCGACGCGGTGCCGCAGGGTGGGCAGGGCGAGCGCCTTGACGTCGTCGGGGGTGACGTAGTCGCGGCCGGCCAGCCAGGCCCAGGCGCGGGAGGCGCCGAGCAGTGCGGTGGCGCCGCGCGGGGAGACGCCGATGGAGAGCGAGGGCGACTGCCGGGTGGCCCGGCAGAGGTCGACGATGTAGGCGAGGATCTCGGGGGAGACGGTCAGCCTGGCGATCTGCTCGCGGGCGGCCGCGATGTGCTCGGGGCCGGCGACCGGGCGGACGCCGGCGGCGGTGAGGTCGCGCGGGTCGAAGCCGGCGGCGTGCCGGGCGAGGACCTGGAACTCCTGGTCGCGGTCGGGCAGCGGGAGGATCAGCTTCAGCAGGAAGCGGTCGAGCTGGGCCTCGGGCAGCGGGTAGGTGCCCTCGTACTCGACGGGGTTCTGGGTCGCGGCGACCAGGAACGGCACCGGCAGGGCGCGCGGTTCGCCGTCGACGGTGACCTGCCGCTCCTCCATGGCCTCCAGCAGGGCGGCCTGGGTCTTCGGCGGGGTGCGGTTGATCTCGTCGGCCAGCAGCAGGTTGGTGAAGACCGGGCCGGGCTGGAAGGAGAACTCGGCGGTGCGGGCGTCGTAGACCAGCGAGCCGGTGACGTCGCCGGGCATCAGGTCGGGGGTGAACTGGATGCGCTTGGTCTCCAGGCTGAGCGCGGTGGAGAGGGTGCGGATCAGCAGGGTCTTGGCCACGCCGGGGACGCCTTCGAGCAGCACGTGGCCGCCGCAGAGCAGGGCGACGACCAGGCCGGTGACGGCGGCGTCCTGGCCGACGACGGCCTTGGCGATCTCGGCGCGCAGGGCGGTCAGCGCCTCGCGCGGGTCGCCGGAGGCGGCGGTGCCGGAGCCCGGGGCGGGGACGGTGGTGCCGGGGGTGGCGGGTGCCGTGCCGGGGGTGATGCGGAGCTGGGCGGTGGCCTTCTCGGTCACGGCTTCCGTACCTGCCTTTCGAGGGCGTCGAGGTCGTCGGCGAGCCGCAGCAGCGCGGCGTCGTCGGTCGGGGGCGGGCCGTACAGGAGGGCCCGTACGTCCCCGGCGGACCGCTCGGGGAGGCGGTCGGCGACGGCCGCGCAGAGCGCGGTGGGGTCGGGCGCGCCGGCCACGGGCGGGACGCCCAGGGCCGGGGCGAGGCGGTGCGCGGTGGCGCGGCGCAGGGCGTCGGCGGCGCGGCCGCGGGCCTTGGCGCGGCGGTAGAGGCGGGCGCGGCCCTCGGTGGTCTCGGAGGCGCGGACCACCACGGGCAGGTTCTCGCTGACCACCGGGCCGAGCCGGCGGGCGCGCCAGAGCGCGGCCAGCGCGACGGCGACGGCCAGCTGGTAGCCGGCCCAGGTCCAGCCCTCGGGGATGAAGTCCTGGAAGCTCTTCTGCCCGCCCTCGGCGACCGGGGCGGTGTAGTCGGGCAGGTGCCAGGTGATGTGCGGCTGGGCGCCGAGCAGGCCGAGCCCGAGGGCGGCGTTGCCGTCCTTCTTGAGCAGTTCGTTGCTGAGGAACTCGCCGCTGCCGAGGACCACGACGTCGGCGGCGCGCCCGGTGGCGGTGGTGGGGCCGGTCACCAGCGGGTAGCCGTGGCCGCGCTGGTAGCAGCCCTCGCCGCGGCTGCCGGCGGTGTAGAGCAGGCCGCCGACATGGGCGCTGCCGGCCCGGACGGCCTCCGGCAGGGAGCAGCCGGGGTCGGTGCTGCGGACGCGGGCGTAGGGGAGGCCGCCGTTCTCGTCGGACATCCGGATGCCGGGGGCGAGCGCGCTGAGCGCGGCGGGGCCGGGGGCGATCAGGACCAGCCGGGTGTGCCGGGCGGCGGCGACGGCGGTCAGCTGCTCGGGGGTGAGCAGGTCGGGTTCGGGCAGCACGAGGGTGTCGGCGCCGGTGGGGCGGCCGGTGGGGTCGGTGGTGAGGTCGACCTTGAGGCCCTCGCGCTGGAGGAGGGCGACCACGGCGTGGCTGCCGGTGGCCTCGTAGGAGCGCGGGTCCAGCGGGGGGTACTGGCGCTCGTCGTTGGCGGCGGCCAGCACGACGGCGGCGAGCAGGACGAGCACGGCGGTGAGCAGGTACCAGCGGGCGCGCCGCCACAGGCCGCGGCCGGTGGGGGCGAGGCTGGTGTCCGCCGGGGCGGGTGCTGGCGCGGGCGTGGGCGGGTGCGGGGCCGTCGGCGGGGCGGGGGTGGCGCTGGTCATGCGGCTCCTCCGGCGGCCGGGGCGAGGACCGGGCGGGCGCGTTCGAGGGTCCGGTCGAGGTCGCGCAGCAGCTGGTAGGCGGCCTGGTCGGCGGTGCGCTCGCCGTAGGCGATGTCGTCGAAGGCGCGGGCGGCGGCGGTGAGCGCGGCGGCGTGCTCGGGCAGCGCGCGGCCGGCCTCGGCGGCGGCCTCGTCGGCGGTGCGGCCGGGGCGGGGGTCGAGCAGGGTGCGTTCCTCCAGGCCGCGGACCAGGGCGCGCATCTGCTCGCGGACGGCCTCCGCCCACTGGCCGGCGGCGGCGTGCCGTTCGGCGTCGGCCCGGTGCTCGGCGGCGCTGCGCGGGCCGGTGCCGCCGAAGACGCCGAGGTCGGTGCGGGCGGCCCGCTTGGGTGCGCCGAGGCGCCACCACAGGGCGGCGCCGATCAGCAGGGCGACCACCAGGAAGAGGATCAGGCCGGTGGTGCCGCTGGTGCCGGCGCCGGCGAGCGCGCCGAGCGCGTCGTCGATCCGCTCCATGATCCAGTCGACGACCCGTTCCTGGATGCTCGGATCGTGGCGGTGGTAGTCGGCCTTGACCAGCTCGTCGCGGGCCGCGTCACGGGCCGGGTCGCGCGGGGTCGTGACCGGGGCGCCGCCCGCGAGCACGACGATCTCCCCCCAGGTCGGCATCGGGCTCAGAGCCTTGCCGGGCCGGGGCCGGCCTGGCCGCCCCAGCCGGTGCCGCCGTGCTCGGGCAGGCCGGCGGCGCGGGCGAGTTCGATGTCGAGGGCCTCGCGGCGGATCCGCTGGTCGACGTAGAGCAGCACGCCGATGGTGGCGGTGAAGGGGAGCGTGATCGTGGAGGAGAGGACGCCGCCGATCGCGACGGCGATCAGCATGGCGGCGGGCAGGGTGGCGGTGTCGCCGGCGTCGATCTGGCTGGTGAAGTCGTCCCAGCCGAGGACCATGCCGACGACCGTGAACGGGGTGCTGATCACGCTGGCGACGACCCAGGAGATGGCGATGCTGAGCAGGTTGATGCCGAAGATCCGCCACCAGGAGCGGCGGACCAGGCGGCGGGAGCGGGAGAGGGCGGCGATGACGCCCTGCTTCTCCAGCATCAGGGCGGGAGCGGACAGGCTGAGCTGGGTCCAGACCCAGGCGTAGACGGCCAGGGCGAGGGCGCCGCCGCCGAGGAAGAGCAGGACGGCGATCGCCTCGTCGTCGGCACCGGCCAGCAGGTAGCTGATCGCCGGGGTGAGGGCCAGCAGGACGAGGCCGCCGAGGATCAGGCCGGTCAGCAGGGTGAGGCCGACGACCTGCAGCAGCCGGGGCCGGGCGTCCCGCCAGGCCTCCCGGAGCGTGACGGTCTGCCCGAGGATGGCGCGGCTGACCACCATGGTCAGCAGGGCCGAGGCGATCACGGTGAGCAGCGCCGAGATCGGCAGGCTGATCAGGGAGGTCAGGGCCGGGGTGAGCTCGCCGGTGTCGCCCTGGACGGCGAGCTGGGCGCCGAGCGCGATGCCCTGCTGGATCACCGCGACGCCGAGGGAGAGGCCGAGGGCGACCCGCCAGTGCTTGCGCACGGTGGAGACGGCGCCGTCGAGGATCTCGCCGAGGCCGAGCGGGCGCAGCGGGATGACGCCGGGCTTGGGGCTGGGCGGCGCGCCCCAGCCGTACGGGGCGCCGGGCGGCCCGAAGGGGGGCTGCCCGCCGTACGGGGGCTGCGGTGCTCCGGGGGCGGTGCCCCAGGCGGGCGCGGCGGTGTGGGGCGGTGCCGACTGGCCGGGCACGGCGGCGGGCGCTTCGGCCGGGGGCCGGGCACCGTCGCGGGGCGGCTCGGACGAGCCGGGCGAGGCCCAGCCCGGGGTGTCGGTCATCACTGCTCCTCGGAGGGCGTCAGGGTTTCGCGGACCGGGTGGATCTTCACGCGGGCGCAGCGCCCATCGTGCCATGGTGCTCGGACGCGCCCCAGCGGGATCCGGTTGCTGAACGACAACGGCCGCCCCGTGGACGGTCGGTGGGTGTTCCCGGGGCCTGCGGGGGAGGATCGGCCAGGTTCTTTCGCCCGGTATGGCCGGAATTCGCCGGGCTGCCAGTTGGCCGTTCTGGAGCAATGGGACTGCTGTGCGGCAGGTCACAATCCGGTAATGAGAAGATGGACCCATGAAGGGACGCGTCCTCGTCGTTGATGACGACTCCGCACTGGCCGAGATGCTCGGCATCGTGCTGCGTGGTGAGGGTTTTGAGCCGTTTTTCGTCGCCGACGGGGACAAGGCGCTAGCCGCGTTCCGGGAGGCCAAGCCCGACCTGGTCCTGCTCGACCTGATGCTGCCGGGCCGTGACGGGATCGACGTCTGCCGGCAGATCCGGGCGGAGTCCGGGATCCCGATCGTCATGCTGACCGCCAAGACCGACACGGTGGACGTCGTGGTGGGTCTGGAGTCGGGTGCCGACGACTACGTCACCAAGCCGTTCAAGCCCAAGGAACTGGTGGCCCGGGTCCGTGCCCGGCTGCGCCGTGCCGAGGAGCCGACTCCGGAGCAGCTGACCATCGGCGATCTGGTGATCGACGTGGCCGGCCACTCGGTGAAGCGGGACGGGCGGGGCATCCCGCTGACCCCCCTGGAGTTCGACCTGCTGGTCGCGCTGGCCCGCAAGCCCTGGCAGGTGTTCACCCGCGAGGTGCTGCTGGAGCAGGTCTGGGGCTACCGGCACGCGGCGGACACCCGGTTGGTGAACGTCCATGTGCAGCGCCTGCGTTCCAAGATCGAGAAGGACCCGGAGCGCCCCGAGATCGTGGTGACCGTCCGCGGCGTCGGCTACAAGGCCGGGCCCAGCTGACGTGAGCGAGCAGTCCGACGAGACCCCGGCGGGTGCCGCGACCGACGGGGGCGGCGGCGCCGTGCGCGGGGACGTGCTGAGTTCGACCGTGCGCAGCCGCCGCCGGCACGGGCCGGCGGCGCTGTTCGCGCTGGTGAGCCGTCAGCTGCGCCGTCCCGTGCACCGGGTGGTGGCGCTGTACCGGCGCTCGATCCAGCTGCGGGTGGTGGCGGCGACGCTGCTGCTGTCGGTCCTGGTGGTGCTGGTGCTGGGTGTCGTCGTGGTGGCGCAGGTGCGCACCGGGCTGCTGGACACCAAGCGGGCTGCGGCGCGCGACCAGGCGGTCGCGGGCTTCCAGACCGAGCTCAAGAAGATCGACGAGGCGAAGGACCTGCGGGTGCGGACCGGCGCGGCCGCCGACCCGACCGCCGAGGAGCCCGGGACCTGGCTGCTGCGGCAGGTCGGCGAGCTGGCGGCCAGCGGGCAGAACGTCTTCTCGGTGATCGCGATGCTGCCGGGCACCGGCCAGGTGGTGCAGCCGGACCGGACCAGCTTCGGCCCGCGCTACTCGGGCGACATCTCGCCGGACAGCGTCCCGGGCGCGCTGAAGGCGCGGGTCGCCCAGGAGGCCGGCCAGACCTTCAGCCAGCCCACCCGGATCCAGCGCTCGGAGAGCGGGAAGACCGAGCCCGGTCTGGTCTTCGGCCAGCAGTTCATCGGTCCGGACGGCACCAGCTACCAGCTGTACTACGTCTTCTCCTTCGGACAGGAGACCAAGACCCTCAATCTGATCACCGGCACCCTGGCGACCGCCGGCGTGTTCGTGGTGATCATGATGGGCGGCATCGCCTGGCTGGTGGTGCGCCAGGTGGTGACCCCGGTCCGGATGGCCGCCGGGATCTCCGAGCGGCTGGCCGCCGGGCACCTCGAGGAGCGGATGAAGGTCACCGGCACGGACGACATCGCCCGGCTCGGCGAATCGTTCAACCGGATGGCCAACGCGCTGCAGGCGCAGATCCGCCAGCTGGAGGAGCTGTCCCGGGTGCAGCGGCGCTTCGTCTCGGACGTCTCGCACGAGCTGCGCACCCCGCTGACCACGGTCCGGATGGCCGCCGACCTGATCTACGACAGCCGCGAGGACCTGGACCCGATGGCGGCCCGGTCCGCCGAGCTGCTCCAGGGGCAGCTGGACCGCTTCGAGTCGCTGCTCGCCGACCTGCTGGAGATCAGCCGGTTCGACGCGGGCGCGGCCGTCCTGGACGCCGAGCCGGTGGACCTGCGCGACATCGTCGGCCGGGTGGTCGAGGCCGCCGACCCGCTGGCCCAGGCCAAGGGCAGCGCGGTGGTGATCCGCGGCGACGGCGAGCCGGTGGTGGCCGAGGTCGACTCCCGGCGGATCGAGCGCATCCTGCGCAACCTGGTCGTCAACGCGCTGGAGCACGGCGAGGGCCGGGACGTGGTGGTCCGGCTGGGCTCGCAGGACGGCGCGGTCGCGGTCGGCGTGCGCGACTACGGCATCGGCCTCAAGCCGGGCGAGGCGTCCCGGGTGTTCCACCGCTTCTGGCGGGCCGACCCGTCGCGGGTGCGGACCACCGGAGGCACCGGTCTGGGCCTGTCCATCGCGGTCGAGGACGCGCACCTGCACGGCGGCTGGCTCCAGGCCTGGGGCGAGCCGGGCGGCGGCTCGCACTTCCGGCTCACCCTGCCGCGCACCCGCGGCGGGGAGATCAGCCGGGCGCCGTTCCGGCTGGAGCCGGAGGACTCGCGCAACAACCGGGGTCTCGGCACGTACGGGACGCCGTACCGGCGGGCGATCCGCCCGGCCGGTTCGACCGCGCTGGCCGCGGCGGAGGAGACGGGCGTCCCGGAGGCCCCGGAGGCCTCCGGCGGCGGGTTCGGCAGCGGGCTCGGCGGCGTGCTGAGCATCGGTCCGGGTCTCGGCCGGCGGCAGCCGGACGGCCCGCGCGCCGACCCGTCGGACGTGCGTCCGGCCGGTGCCGGGTACGGTGCGACCGGCGCGCAGGTCATGGTGGACACGGCGCCGGGCCGGCCGTCGGTGGCGCAGCGGACCGCGGAGCCGGACGGGGCCGCCGGGGCGTACGGCACGGGTGGAACGGACACGGAGGGGTCGCAGGGTGCGAAGGACCAGCGGCAGGACTGAGCCGCGGCTGGCCGGGGTGGTCGGTGCCCTGCTGGGCAGCCTGCTGGCCGGCGGCTGCGCGGCGATGCCGGATTCCGGGGGCGTCACCAAGATCGAGCTGTCCAAGAGCTCGGCGGAGAAGAACCTGCAGGTCAGGGTCTTCCCGGTGGAGCCGTCCAAGGGAGCCCGGCCGCAGGAACTGCTGGCCGGGTTCCTGGACGCGCTGACCGCCGACGACGACTACGGGACGGCCCGCAAGTACCTGACGCCCGCCGCGGCGGCGCACTGGAACGCGGAGACGGGCGTCAAGGTGCTCGGCGGCAAGCCGACCCGGCCCGACGTGAACGTGACCGACGCCGACACCGACGTCTCCATCCCGCTCATCGGGCAGCTGGTGGCCGAGGTGGACGAGCGGCACTCGTTCCGGACCGAGGCGCCGCGCGACCTCCGTCTGGACTTCTCCTTCGTGCGGGAGAAGCCCGCCGGTGAGTGGCGGATCGACAAGCTGCCCGACGGGCTGATCCTCAACGAGGTCAACTTCCGCAACAGCTACCGCCAGGTCGACCGCTTCTTCTACGCGGCGCCGGACCCGTCCGCGCCCACCGTCGGGTCGGCGACCAGCCAGGACGTGCTGATCGCCGACCCGATCTACCTGCGGCGCCGAATAGACCCGCTGGGCTCGGCCGCCAACGCGCTGGTCGCCGGGCCCTCGAAGTGGCTCGCCCCGGTGGCCCGCTCCGCCTTCCCGGACGGGACGAAGGTGGAGACGGTGGCCCTGGACGAGAACCACGTCGGACACGTGACGGTCGCCGGGGTCGATCTGGGCAGTCTCACCGCCTGCCGGCGGATGGCCACCCAGCTGCTGTACACCCTCGCCGACCAGGGGACCGGGCAGGTGGAGCGGCTGGAGCTCAGGGGGTCGCACGGCGGCGGCCCCAGCTGTCAGGCGAGCCGCGGCGACGAGCCGGCGACCGGGCCCGGCTCGCTGGCCGGGCAGATGGCCACCCGGCAGTTCTACCAGCGCGAGGACGACGGCGTGCTGTACGAGACGCGCGGCACCGAGGACGACGGCTCGCCGGTGCACGGACCGCTGGGCCGCCCGCAGGCGTCCGGCCGGCGGCTGGGCGCGATCGCGGTGGCCCGGGACGGCGAGCACGCCGCGGCGATCAGTGCGGACGGCCACCAGCTCTACACCGTGCCGTTCCAGGAGAGCGCGGGCGCGATGCCGCCGCCGGTGCTGACCACGCCGTCGCGCCCGGGGGCGAAGACGGAGGACGGACTGACCTCGCCGACCTGGGACGGACGCGGCGACCTCTACGTGGTGGACCGCGACCCGCAGAGCCCGCGGGTGCTGCTGGTGCGCGAGAAGAAGGTCGTCGAGGTGCCGGTGGAGCGCCTGGACGGCCGGTCGGTGCAGGGCATCAAGGTCTCCTCGGACGGTGCGCGGGTGGCCCTGCTGCTCAAGGACGGCAAGGACGGCAAGGACGGCAAGGGGTACTCGCTCTGGCTGGGACTGCTCGTCCACGAGGGCACCAAGGACGCCCCGAGCGCGAAGATCACCGGTCTGCGGCTGGCCAACCCGGCCTTCGAGGAGGTGGTCTCGGTCTCCTGGGCGGAGGCGGACCAGCTGCTGGTGCTGGGCAAGGAGAAGGACAAGCTGCAGCAACTGCACTACGTCAGCACGGACGGTTCGCCGAACCCCGACGCGCGGCTGCCCGGCGGCGGGGAGATGACCACGGTCGCCGCGTCGGAGTACCGGGCGAACGGCGCCGGGAACAGCGGTGCGCCGCTGGTACCGCCGGTGCTGGCACTCCAGGGGGCGCAGGGCAAGCCGTACCGGCTGGTCAACAGCCAGTGGCGGGAGCAGGGGCTGCCGTACCAGGTCTCCTCGTTCATCTACCCGGGCTGATCACCCCGGACCGTTCCCCGGGTGCCGGTCCGCGCCGGCCGCCGCGACGGTGGCGGCCGCGCCGGGCGGCAGACCGGCGGCCGACAGCGCCCGGGCGGCCTCGGCGAGGCTCGCGCCGGTGGTCACCAGGTCGTCCACCAGGACCGGCCGGAGCCCGGCGGAGCGGCGGTGGCCGAGCGGGCGCACGGTGAGCGCGCCGTGCAGGTTGCGGTGGCGCTCGGCGGCGGGCAGCCCGGCCTGGTCGGCGACCGGCCGGGTGTGGCGCAACAGCGGTACGGCGCGGGCGTCCAGGCCCTCCCGGCGCAGGGCGCGGGCGGCGGCCTCCGCCAGCCGCAGGGTCGGGTCGTGGCCCCGGGCGCGGACGGCCGCGCGGGCCGAGGGCACCGGGACGAGCAGCAGCGGGCCCTGCCCGGGGCGCGGACCGCGTGCGGAGCGCACCGCCCGGGCGAGCGCCTCCCCGAGCGGGCCGGCCAGCCGGAGCGCGCCGCGTTCCTTGTGGGCGAGCAGCAGCCGGCGGACCGGACCGTCGTACGGCGCGGCGGCGTGCGCCCAGGGCAGGGCCGCGCAGGGCCCGGGCCGGGCGGTGGTGAGGAGGTGGCGGCAGCCCGGGCAGAGTTGGCCGCGGTCGGTGCCGCAGCCCGCGCAGCGCGCCGGGACCAGCACGTCGAGCAGCCCGGCCAGGGCGTGGGCGAACGGCCCGCGGGCGGACGGCGATCGGGGCGGTGCGGAGGTCGGCGGCACGGCTGCTCCTCCCGGCTCGGAACGGAGAGTGAGCAAAGAATGTGCCGTACGGGGGGTGTTGTCCAGGTATTTACCTGTGTTTCACTCGCAGGAGGGTAGACAGGGGGCAATGGCTTGACCGCCAAGTCCCATTGGTCCGTCATACCCGAACTCTCCGCTGGGGAGGCGAAAACTCCGTGTGAGGTGTTCGATGAGCCCCAGGGGGTTTCAACCGTCCCTGATGGGGAGGAAGTGAGGTGAGGGCCAGTCGTTCCCACCGTTGCCGGTGGGACGGAGGGCCGGCGGAAGGATTGGCTGGTCCGGCTGGTCTCAGTCCGGTCCGGTAGCACCCGGACCGGCGACAGAACGAGGGATCGGAGTTCTGCGTGGACATCGTTGTCAAGGGCCGTAAGACCGAGGTGCCCAAGAGGTTCCGGGATCACGTGGCCGAGAAGCTGGAGAAGGTCCAGAAGTTCGACACCAAGGCGATCAGCCTCGATGTCGAGGTGTCCAAGGAACACAACCCGCGGCAGGCCGACCGGTCCGACCGCGTGGAGATCACTCTCCGTACCCGTGGTCCGGTGATCCGGGCCGAGGCCGCCGCCGCCGACCCCTACGCGGCGCTCGACCTGGCCTCGGCGAAGCTCGACGCCCAGCTGCGCAAGTCCGCGGACCGGCGTCGGGTCCACAAGGGCGGCAACGGCCGCACCCCGATCAGCGTCGCCGAGGCGACCGCGGCCCTGGCCGCGCTGCCCGAGACGAAGCCGACGGAGAGCGCCGCCAACGGGGCCGTCCGCAAGACCATGATGGGATCCCTGGAAGTGGAGGGCGAAGGCCCGCTGGTGGTCCGGGAGAAGACGCACCCGGCCGCCCCGATGGCGCTCGACCAGGCGCTCTACGAGATGGAGCTGGTCGGTCACGACTTCTACCTCTTCGTGGAGAAGGACAGCGGCCTGCCGAGCGTCGTCTACCGCCGGCACGGTTACCACTACGGTGTGATCCACCTGAAGGCCGACGGTTCGACCGTCGAGGGTGGTGGCGCCGGTGGTGCGATCGGCGCGGGTGACGACGAGGACTGACCGTCCGAGCAGCATGGGAGGGTGACCCCGGTGGCCGGTGCCGCCGGGGTCACCGGCGTTCCGGGGCCGGTCGGGCGGGGTGCCGGGGTGCCGGACAGGTCACCCGATGCGGGGCGATCGGCGCCGGAGGGTGACCGAGGGGTGCTCCGGCCGTGGAATGATTGGCGGACGAGACCGGCGACGGGGGAGGAGCGGATGGGGGATCACTTCGGGCTGGGGCCCGCCACGGGGCCGGTCGCGGGGGTGTCGCCCGGCCCCGGGGCGGAGCCCGAGTACGCCCCGCGCGGGCGGGAGCCGATCCGCGTCCTGGTGGTGGACGACCACGCGCTGTTCCGCCGCGGCCTGGAGATCGTGCTGGCCGAGGAGGAGGACATCACGGTCGTCGGCGAGGCCGGGGACGGCGCCGAGGCGGTGCTCAAGGCCGCCGACCTGCTGCCGGACATCATCCTCATGGACGTCAGGATGCCGCGCCGCAGCGGGATCGAGGCCTGCACCGCGATCAAGGACGTGGCGCCCAGCACCAAGATCATCATGCTGACGATAAGCGACGAGGAGGCCGACCTCTACGAGGCGATCAAGGCGGGTGCCACCGGGTACCTGCTCAAGGAGATCTCCACCGACGAGGTCGCCACCGCGATCCGCGCGGTCGCCGACGGGCAGTCCCAGATCAGCCCGTCGATGGCGTCCAAGCTGCTCACCGAGTTCAAGTCGATGATCCAGCGCCGGTCCGACGAGCGGGAGTTGGTGCCCGCGCCGCGGCTGACCGACCGCGAGCTGGAGGTGCTGAAGCTGGTGGCCACCGGGATGAACAACCGGGAGATCGCCAAGGAGCTGTTCATCAGCGAGAACACCGTGAAGAACCATGTGCGCAACATCCTGGAGAAGCTCCAGCTGCACTCCCGGATGGAGGCCGTAGTGTACGCGATGCGGGAGAAGATCCTCGAAATAGGGTGAGCGCGGGGCCCGTCGGGCCCCCGCCACGCCCGGTGCCCCGCACTCAGCCGAGCAGCTTCTCCAGCGCCGGGCGCAGCGCCTCGTCGTGCAGCGTCTCCACCCGGACGGCGTCGCAGCCCACCCAGGAGGCCGCCTCGCGCAGCGCCCCGGCCAGCGCCTCCAGGTGCCGGGGGGAGTCCAGCGAGACCTGACGGGCCACCAGCGTCCGTCCCTCGCGGGCCGGATCGACCCGGCCGACCAGCCGCCCGCCGGCCAGCAGCGGCATCGCGAAGTAGCCGTGCACCCGCTTGTGCCTGGGCGTGTAGGCCTCCAGCCGGTGCAGCATGCCGAAGATCCGCTCGGTGCGCGGGCGGTCCCAGACCAGCGAGTCGAACGGCGAGAGCAGGGTGGTGCGGTGGCGCCCGCGCGGCGCCGCGGCGAGTGCCGCCGGATCGGCCCAGGCCGCGCCCGGGGAGCCGTCCGGGCCCCAGCCGGCCACCTCGACCGGGACCAGGCCGGAGTCGGGCAGCGCCGCGTCCAACTGGTCGGCGCGCAGCCGGTGGTAGTCGAGCAGGTCGGCCCGGGTGGCCACGCCGAGGGCCGCGCCGGACTGCGCGACCAGGGTGCGCAGGCACTCCTCGTCGGTCGGCTCGGCGGCGAACAGCTCGGCGGGGATCGCCTGTTCGGCCGGCGTGTAGAGGCGCTTCCAGCCCCGGCGCTCGGTGCAGACCACGTCACCGAAGGCCAGTGCCCGTTCCACCGCGATCTTGGTGTCGGACCAGTCCCACCAGTCGGCGGTCTTCTTGGCGCCGCCCAGCTCGGTGGAGGTCAGCGGGCCCTCGGCGCGCAGCTTGTCGAGCACGGTGCGGTACGTCGCCGCGTCGACCTGCTTGCCCCAGACGTGGGCCTTGGCGCGGTAGGCCCGGCGGCGGAAGGCGAACAGCGGCCACTCCTCGACCGGCAGTACGCAGGCCGCGTGCGACCAGTACTCGAAGCTCGCGCCGGAGCCCCAGTACGCCGTCTCGACCGCCGGGCGGCCGACCGCGCCGAGCCGGGCGTACGGGACCAGTTCGTGGGAGCGGGCCAGCACCGAGATGGTGTCGAGCTGGACGGCGCCGAGCCGGCGCAGCACCCCGCGCACCCCGCCGCGGCGGTCCGGGGCGCCGAGCAGGCCCTGGGCGCGCAGGGCGATCCGGCGGGCGTCGTCGGCGCCGAGGACGGTCACGGGGGCGGGGGTGGCGGCCGGGCGCGAGGTCGGGGCGGTCATGCCGGCGAGCCTAGACGGGGGCACCGACAACGGGCCCCGGGAGGCCGGGGCCCGTCGGGGGCGCGGGCGTTCAGCCGGGGAGGCCCTCGGAGGAGCCGTCGGCGAGGTCGTCGGGGAGGTCGTCGCCGAGGTCGTCGGTGAGGTCGTCGGCGAGCAGGGAGGCGATCCAGGTGTCGAGGAACCGCCCGCGCTGCTCGGAGTAGGAGCGCAGGGTGCCCTCGAAGCGGAAGCCGATCCGCTCGGCCACCGCGCGGGAGCCCTCGTTGCCCACGTAGGCGAGCCACTCCAGCCGGCGCAGGCCGAGGTCGCGCAGGCCGTAGCGGGCCACCGCGGCGGCGGCCTCCACGGTGTAGCCGCGGCCGCGGAACTCCTTGGCCGCCCACCAGCCGACCTCGGCGGTGCCCGGCCGGCCGGGGCAGGCCGTGAGCCCCTGGCTGCCGACCAGTGCGCCGGACTCCCGCTCGAACACGCACCAGACCAGGTTGTCGCCGGTCCGCCAGCCGTTGGCGGCGAGGTCGTGGACGAAGTACTCGGCGTCCTGGCGGCCGTACGGGACCGGGACGATGGTCCAGCGCTGGATCTCCTCGTCCTGGCAGGCGGCGAGGATCGCGTCGACGTCCTCCTCGCGCGGGGCGCGCAGGACCAGGCGGTCGGTGGTGAGGACGACGGGCTCCGCCGAGGTCGGCCCGTTCTGCTGCTTCGGCTGCTCTTCCATGGACGGATTATTCCGTGCAGAGAGAATTCGGAGCATCCGATTAACGGACCGGCGTGTTCAACTGTCCGGACGGCCGCCCGGTTTGCCCCGGTGCGAGGGACTATCGTCGGAAGTGCTCGCGCGGGTGACACGGGAATACCGTGCTGACGCACCTCCCGGGGCATTGGGCTCCTCGCATACGATGGCCCGTGCGGTGGGGTGGATCCGCCGTGCAGTCGTCCAGTGCCAATCCAGGCAAGGAGCCCGCTCACGTGTCCGTCTTCGACAAGATCCTGCGCGCCGGCGAAGGCAAGATCCTTCGCAAGCTGCAGCGGATTGCTGCCCAGGTCAACTCCATCGAAGAGGACTTCGTCAACCTCACCGACGCCGAGCTGCGCGCGCTGACCGACGAGTACAAGCAGCGTCTCGCCGACGGCGAGACCCTGGACGACATCCTCCCCGAGGCGTTCGCCACGGTCCGCGAGGCCGCCAAGCGCGTGCTCGGCCAGCGGCACTACGACGTCCAGATCATGGGCGGCGCCGCGCTGCACCTCGGCTACGTCGCCGAGATGCGCACCGGTGAGGGCAAGACCCTGGTCGGCACGCTGCCCACCTACCTCAACGCGCTCACCGGCAAGGGCGTGCACCTCATCACGGTCAACGACTACCTCGCCGAGCGCGACTCGGAGTGGATGGGCCGGGTGCACCGCTTCCTCGGCCTTGAGGTCGGCGTGATCCTCGGCAACATGACGCCCGCCGAGCGCAAGCGCCAGTACGGCATGGACATCACGTACGGCACCAACAACGAGTTCGGCTTCGACTACCTGCGCGACAACATGGCCTGGTCGAAGGACGAACTCGTCCAGCGCGGCCACAACTTCGCGGTCGTCGACGAGGTCGACTCGATCCTCATCGACGAGGCCCGCACCCCGCTGATCATCTCCGGCCCGGCGGACCAGGCGACCAAGTGGTACGCCGACTTCGCCAAGCTGGTGCTGCGTCTGAAGATCGACCGCGACTACGAGGTCGACGAGAAGAAGCGCACCGTCGGCATCCTGGAGGAGGGCGTCACCCGGGTCGAGGACTACCTCGGCATCGACAACCTCTACGAGTCGGTGAACACCCCGCTGGTCGGCTTCCTGAACAACGCCATCAAGGCGAAGGAGCTCTACAAGGCGGACAAGGACTACGTCGTCATGAACGGCGAAGTCATGATCGTCGACGAGCACACCGGCCGCATCCTGGCCGGCCGCCGCTACAACGAGGGCATGCACCAGGCGATCGAGGCCAAGGAAGGGGTGGAGGTCCAGAACGAGAACCAGACCCTGGCCACCATCACCCTCCAGAACTTCTTCCGCCTGTACGACAAGCTGGCCGGCATGACCGGTACCGGCACCACCGAGGCGGCCGAGTTCCACCAGATCTACAAGCTCGGCGTGGTGCCGATCCCGACCAACAAGACGCCGCTGCGCATCGACCAGCCCGACCTGATCTACAAGTCGGAGCCGGCCAAGTTCGCCGCCGTGGTCGAGGACATCGCCGAGAAGCACGAGAAGGGCCAGCCGGTGCTGGTCGGCACCGTGTCGGTCGAGAAGTCCGAGTACCTGTCGCAGGAGCTGCGCAAGCGCGGCATCCCGCACGAGGTGCTGAACGCCAAGCACCACGAGCGCGAGGCGCAGATCGTCGCCCAGGCCGGCCGCAAGGGCGCCGTCACCGTCGCCACCAACATGGCCGGCCGCGGCACCGACATCATGCTCGGCGGCAACGCCGACCACCTCGCGGCCGCCGAGCTGGCCCAGCGCGGGCTCTCCGCGGTGGACACCCCGGAGGAGTACGAGGCCGCGTTCCCGGCCGCCCTGGAGAAGGCCAAGGCCGCGGTCAAGGCGGAGCAGGACGAGGTCAAGGAGGCCGGCGGCCTCTACGTCCTCGGTACCGAGCGCCACGAGTCCCGCCGGATCGACAACCAGCTGCGCGGCCGTTCCGGCCGTCAGGGTGACCCGGGCGAGTCCCGCTTCTACCTGTCGCTGGGCGACGACCTGATGCGCCTGTTCAAGGCCGGCATGGTCGAGCGCGTGCTCTCGATGGCCAACGTGCCCGAGGACGTGCCGATCGAGTCGAAGATGGTCACCCGGGCCATCGCCTCCGCGCAGACCCAGGTCGAGCAGCAGAACTTCGAGATCCGCAAGAACGTCCTCAAGTACGACGAGGTGCTGAACCGCCAGCGCGAGGTCATCTACGGCGAGCGCCGCCGGGTGCTCGAGGGCGAGGACCTGCAGGAGCAGGTCGGCCACTTCATGGACGACACCGTCGAGGCGTACGTCCGGGCCGCCACCGGCGAGGGCTTCGAGGACGACTGGGACCTCGAGAAGCTCTGGACCGCGCTCAAGCAGCTCTACCCGCTCACCCTGGACCTGGAGGAGCTGGAGGAGGAGGCCGGCGGCACCGCGGGCCTCACCCCGGAGTTCCTCACCAAGGTCGTCCAGGAGGACATCCAGGCGCAGTACGGCGCCCGCGAGGACCAGCTCGGCAGCGAGATCATGCGTGAGCTGGAGCGCCGCGTCGTCCTGTCGGTGCTGGACCGCCGCTGGCGCGAGCACCTCTACGAGATGGACTACCTCCAGGAGGGCATCGGCCTGCGGGCCATGGCGCAGCGCGACCCGCTGGTCGAGTACCAGCGCGAGGGCTTCGACATGTTCACCGCGATGATGGAGGGCATCAAGGAGGAGTCCGTCGGCTACCTGTTCAACCTGGAGGTCCAGGTCGAGCAGCAGGTCGAGGAGGTCCCGGTCGAGGACGCCGAGGTGGTGCTCGACAAGCTGGAGAAGGACGCCGCCCGTCCGGAGATCAAGGCCAAGGGCCTGGAGGCCCCCAAGCCGCAGCGGCTGCACTACACGGCCCCCTCGGACGAGGTCGGCGGCGGTGTGGTCGAGGGCGACTTCGAGGACCTCGGGGCCGAGGACGAGGGCGACGGTCTGACCCGCGCCGAGCGCCGCAAGGCCGCCAAGTCGGCCAAGGGCCGCCGCCGCAAGGGCTGAGCCGGGGCCGGCGGCCGGTCCGCACGCCGGACCGGCCCGCCGCCGGGCAGGGCGCCGCTCCCGTACGGGGGCGGCGCCCCGCGCCGTTTCCGGGGCCGCTTTCGGGGCCGTGGCCGGCGGTGCGGGGGCGCGGGAGGCGGTCACCGGGCCTCCACGGCGGTGCACTGCCACTGGCCGGACGGGCCGCGCGGCTCCAGCCGGAACGCCACCATGTGGTGCCGGGCGCCGAGGTCGACCCGGACACAGGCCTCGACCGCGCCCGGTGAGGGCGAGCGGTCGTGCACCGGGCCGAGCCTCGGCCGCTCGCCGCCGTACCCCCGGCGCAGGGTCCCGGCCCGGACCAGGGCGGAGAGCTGGCCGTAGCAGTCCAGCGTGGTGTGGCGCAGCAGCTGGCCGGACGGCCGGGCGCCGGTGAGCACCTCCACCAGCCGGTGGGCGAACCGGGTGCTCAGCCCGCTGAGCGGTTCGCGGCCCGGACCGCCGGTGCAGGCGGCCCGGGGGTGGCGGGGCCGGCGCGGGGGCGCCGGGTGGTGCTCCCGGGCGGTGCCGCGCGGGCGGTAGGGGCGTGCGGAGAGCACGGCGGGCGGGGTGAGCGGCGGTGCGGCGCGGTTCGGGCACGCGGTCATGGGCCTTCCTCGGGGTGGTCCGGCTTGCCTCAGCTGGTGGTGCGGGTACGGACAGGTCCTTGCTAGCGGCCGTCCGCGCGGGGCGGCAACGGGATTCCGGCCGACTCCGGAACGGCCCCGAAGTTCACCTATCCGGGTGAGCCGGCCCATGCGGCGCCCGGCCCCCGGGCACCCCCGTGGGACCCGGGTTGACGCGCCGGGAAGGACGGGACGGCCCGAAAGGGGACGGTCCGTTCGCCAGGACGGACGTTGCGCCCCCGAGCGGTCCGCGCGCAGGATCGAAGGCCGGGCCGTGCGCCCCGCGGGGCGTCCGTCCGGCACCGCACCACCACCGCCCCGACGACGACAGGCGGCCGGTATGACGACATGGGTATCCGGGACACGTCCGGCACCGCCGGCGACCGGGGGAGCTCCCCGGCGCGGCCTGGTGCTGGGCGGCGGGGGCATGCTCGGCGCCGCCTGGACGGTCGGCGCGCTGCTGGCCGTCGAGGAGGCGACCGGGCGGCCGCCGGGCGACGCGGAGGTGCTGCTCGGCACCTCGGCGGGCGCCATCCTGGGCGCGCTGCTCGCGGGTGGGGCGGGCACCGGCCAGCTGCGCGACCACCAGCGGGGCCTGCCGATCACCTCCGGGCCGCTGGCCGGGATCGACTTCGACTACGACACGGCGGTCGGCGGCGCGCTGCCGCCGCGGCCCCGGGCGGGCATCGGCTCGCCGGGCCTGCTGCGGGACGCCGTCCGGCATCCGCGTACGTACCCGTGGCTCACCATGGTCTCGGCGATGGCGCCGCACGGCCGGGGCTCGCTGGCGTCGGTCGGCGCGCTGGTGGGCGGCCTGTTCGGGGACGGGGCGGCCGGGGCGGGCGGTCCGGTGGGCGAGGCCGGCCCCGGCGGTGCGGGCGGTCCGGTGGGCTGGCCGGCGGGCTCGGTGCTGCGGGTGGTCGCGGTGGACTACCGCAGCGGCCGCCGGGTGGTCTTCGGCGACCCCGGCGCACCCCCCGCCGGGCTCGACGAGGCGGTGATGGCCTCCTGCGCGATCCCCGGCTGGTTCGCGCCCGTCCCGGTCGGCGGCACCGAGTACGTGGACGGCGGCTGCTGGTCGGCCACCAACGCCGATCTGCTGCTGGGCCGGGGCCTCGACGAGGTCTTCGTGCTCGCCCCGATGGCGCTGCGGCCCGATCCGCCGGGGCGCCCGGAACCCGACGGCGGCGCGTCCGCCGCCACGCGCGCCCGGCGCGTGCGAGACCGCTTGCGCGCCCCGCGCGAGCGGGACCGTCCGAGCGGGGTGCTCGCCCAGCTGGTGGCCCGCTACCGCCGGACGGTGACCCGCCAGCTGCTGCGCGAGGCCCGGCTGCTGCGGGCCGACGGCGTGCGCGTCCACCTGCTCGCGCCGACCCCCGCCGACCTGGCCGTGATGGGCCCCAACATGATGGACCCGGCCCGCCGCGGACCCGTCCTGGAGAGCGCCCTGGACACCTGCCGCCGCTCCCTGGAGAGCGAGCGGACGGCGGCCCGGGAGGGCGGGGCGGCAGGTCCGGCGGTGCGCGGGTGATCACGGCCCGCCGTCCGGCGCTTATTCTTGGGGGCGCTGGAAGCTGTGCCGCTGGACGAACCGGAGAGTGCCACCGATGCGCGTGTACGTGCCCACCACCCTGACCGGCCTGGCGGCGGCGCACTCGGGCGGCGCGCTGGAGCAGTCCGCGGCGTACGCCGTGACGCCCGCGCTGCGCGAGTGGTACGTGAGCGACGACCTGGAGGAGCTGGAGTACGCGGCGCTGAACCGGGCCGCCCAGTCCTCGCTGCGCCTGCTGGCCGCCGAACCCGAGGCCCCGCGCCGCCGCGTCGTCGTGGCGCTCGACATCGCCGAGTCGGGGGTGAAGCCGTTCCCCGGCGACGAGTACCAGGACCAGGCCTCGCTGGGCCGGGTGGTGCTGGCCGGTCCGGTGAAGCTCGCCAAGGCGGCCGCGGTGCACGCGGACGTCGCCGACGCGGACGTGGTGGCCGATGTGACGGCGGCCGTCGAGGCGGTCACGGCCGCGGACGCGGGCGACCAGGACGCCCAGTTCACCGTGGACGGCGCCGAGGACCACGACCTGCTCTGGTTCGCCACCCAGGAGATCGCCGCCCTGCTCGCCTGAGCGGCGGTGCGCCGGGGGCCCGGGTGAGCCCCGTCCTACCGGTCCGGCGGCACCCGGCGCTACCGTTCATGCGTGCGCACTCATATCGTCTGGGACTGGAACGGGACGCTCTTCCACGACATGGAAGCGGTGCTCGGGGCGAGCAACGCCGCCTTCGCGACCATCGGCGTGGGCCCGATGACGCTGCAGGAGTACCGCGAGCAGTACGAGATCCCGATCCCCCGGTTCTACCAGCGGCTGCTCGGCCGGCTGCCCTCCGACGCCGAGTGGCTGCGCCTGGACGACGCGTTCCACGACCGCTACCGCGAGCTGAGCGCCGCCTGCGGCCTCACCGACGGCGCCCGCGAGCTGCTGGACGGCTGGCGGGCGGCCGGGTGCAGCCAGTCGCTGCTGTCCATGTACGAGCACGACCGGCTGCTGCCGGTGGTCGAGGGCTTCGGCTTGACCGGCCAGTTCCTGCGGGTGGACGGGCGCAGCGGCCCGGCCGGCGGGCAGAAGGCCGAGCACCTGGTCCGGCACCTGGCCGCGCTCGGTGAGTGGGTGGACCCGGCCCGCACGGTGCTGATCGGCGACGCGGCGGACGACGCGCTGGCCGCGCTGAGCGCGGGTGCGCACGCGGTGCTGTACACCGGCGGCTCGCACACCCGGGAGAAGCTGGAGCCGGTCGGCGTGCCGGTGGTGGACTCGCTGGCGGAGGCGGTGGAGCTGGCCGGCCGGCTCGCCGGGTAGCGGCGCGGCCCGGGAGCGTGGCGCGGACCACGTCCACCGTTGGCGTGTCCGGGCGGGCGAAGCGGCCCGCCGCTGGTCAGGCTGGACGGGTGCAGGGTCCGTCGTCGGAACGGGCCGGCCGCCGTGACGAGGAGCGGAGCCCGCCATGCCCATCGACGCAGTCACCCAGGTCCCGGTCCCGGGCAACGAGCCGGTGCTCGGCTACGCGCCCGGCAGCCCGGAGCGGGAGCGTCTGGTGCGCCGGCTGGACGAGCTGGCGGCCGAGCAGGTCCCGCTGCCGATGACCATCGGCGGCGAGCAGCGGTTCGGCGGCGGCGAGCGGATCGACGTCGTCCAGCCGCACCACCACGCGGCCAAGCTGGGCGTGCTCGGCAACGCCACCCGGGAGGACGCCCGGGCCGCGGTGGACGCCGCGCTGGCGGCCGGGCGCGAGTGGCGCGCGCTCTCCTTCGACGACCGGGCGGCGGTCTTCCTGCGCGCCGCCGACCTGCTGGCCGGGCCGTGGCGGGAGACGCTGAACGCGGCCACCATGCTGGGGCAGTCCAAGACGGCGCAGCAGGCGGAGATCGACTCGGCCTGCGAGCTGATCGACTTCTGGCGCTGGAACGTGCAGTTCGCCCGGGAGATCCTGGCCGACCAGCCGGTCTCCTCGCCGGGGGTGTGGAACCGCACCGACCACCGCCCGCTGGAGGGCTTCGTCTACGCGATCACCCCGTTCAACTTCACCGCGATCGCCGGCAACCTGCCGACCGCGCCCGCGCTGATGGGCAACACGGTGGTGTGGAAGCCGGCGCCGACCCAGACGCTGGCCGCGCACTACCTGATGCGGCTGCTGGAGGCGGCCGGTCTGCCGCCGGGGGTGGTCAACCTGGTCACCGGCGACGGGCAGCAGCTGTCCGCGGTGGCGCTCGCCGATCCCGCCCTGGCCGGGCTGCACTTCACCGGCTCCACCGCGACCTTCCGCTCGCTCTGGCAGACGATCGGCGCCAACATCGGCGGCTACCGGGCGTACCCGAGGATCGTCGGCGAGACCGGCGGCAAGGACTTCCTGCTGGCGCACCGCTCGGCCGACCCGGAGATCCTCAAGGCGGCCCTGATCCGCGGCGCCTTCGAGTACCAGGGCCAGAAGTGCTCGGCGCTCTCCCGCGCCTACCTGCCGCGCAGCCTCTGGCAGCGGATCAAGGACGACTTCCTCGCCGAGGTGGACGCGCTGACGGTCGGCGACGTCACCGACCTGTCGAACTTCATGGGCGCGCTGATCGACCGGCGCGCGTTCGAGAAGAACCGGGACGCCATCGAGCGGGCCAAGGCCGACTCGACGGTGGAGCTGGCGGCCGGCGGCCAGTACGACGACGCGATCGGCTGGTTCGTCCGCCCGACCGTGCTGGTCTCCTCGGACTTCCGCAACGAGATGTTCCGCACCGAGTACTTCGGCCCGATCCTGTCCGTCCACGTCTACGAGGACTCCCGCTGGGACGACGTGCTGGGCCGGGTCGACGCGGGCGCGCCGTACGGGCTGACCGGCTCGGTGGTCGCCCAGGACCGCTACGCCATCGCGCAGGCGGTGGAGGCGCTGCGGTTCGCCGCCGGCAACTTCTACATCAACGACAAGCCGACCGGCGCGGTGGTCGGCCAGCAGCCCTTCGGCGGCGGCCGGGCGTCCGGCACCAACGACAAGGCGGGCGCCGCGCAGAACCTGCTGCGCTGGACCTCGGCCCGGTCGATCAAGGAGACCTTCGTGCCGCCGACCTCGCACCTCCACCCGCACATGGGCTGAGGCCGGGCCCGTACGCGCGCCGGGCGGGCACGCTCCGCACACGGACCCCGCCAAGGCACTCCGCACGGACTTTCGGCTTTCGGCGCAAACCGTCAGGCTGATTGGACAAGCTGTCCAGGACGGCTCGATCTTCCTGCAGGTTTGCGCCTGGTTGTCCCCTGACACCTTTGATTGATCCCGTTAGGCTGGCTGGCGTCGTCGGGTGGCTCCGCAGAGGCCGAACGTCTCGTCCTACCCGCTGCAGAGGTGTTCCATGCGCGCCATGGGCCCCTTTCAGCAGGACGGTGCGGCAGGATTGCGGAAGACCCGGCGGTGCGAACCGAGACCACCACCGAGTCACGCAACGGCGCGCGACAGGAGCCAAGAAGTCATGCAGACCAAGCTGGACGCAGCCAAGGCCGAACTGCTCAGGAAGGCAGCAGCAGCCGCTGAGAACAGCCAGGTGGGGGGAGCGGCGCCGGGAGAGGGACTGAGCAACGGCGCTCTGTCCGCGTACCTGCACCACTACTACCTCCACACGGCGCCCGAGGACCTGGTCGACCGCGACCCGGTCGACGTCTACGGCGCGGCCGCCTCGCACTACCGCCTGGGCCTCAAGCGCCCGCAGGGCACCGCCGAGGTGCGGGTGCACACCCCCTCGGTCGAGGAGAACGGCTGGTCCTGCGGCCACACCGTGGTCGAGGTCGTCACCGACGACATGCCGTTCCTGGTCGACTCGGTCACCAACGAGCTGTCCCGCCAGGACCGCGCGATCCACGTGGTCATCCACCCCCAGCTGGTCGTCCGCCGCGACATCACCGGCAAGCTGCTGGAGATCCTCGACGTCGACGCCTGCGCCCGCAGCCAGGCCGCCGGCACCGAGTGGCCGGCCGACGCGACCGTCGAGTCGTGGATGCACATCGAGGTCGACCGCGAGACCGACCGCGACGACCTGCGCGAGATCGAGACCAACCTGCGCCGGGTGCTCGGCGACGTCCGCGAGGTCGTCGAGGACTGGGGCAAGATGCGCGACTCCGCGCTGCGCCTGGCCGACGAGCTCGCCGAGCAGCCCCCGGCCGGCCTGGCCGAGCAGGAGGTCGGCGAGGCCTGGGAGCTGATGCGCTGGCTCGCCGACGACCACTTCACCTTCCTCGGCTACCGCGAGTACGACCTCGTCCAGCACGAGGGCGAAGAGGTCCTGCGGGCCGTCGCCGGTACCGGCCTCGGCATCCTGCGCTCCGACCCGATCAGCCGCGACGAGCAGCACCACGCCGTCAGCGAGGCCTTCGGCCGGCTCTCCGCGCCGGTGCGCGCCAAGGCCCACGAGAAGAAGCTGCTGGTCCTCACCAAGGCCAACAGCCGGGCCACCGTGCACCGCCCCGCCTACCTCGACTACGTCGGCGTGAAGAAGTTCGACGCCAACGGCGAGGTCATCGGCGAGCGCCGCTTCCTCGGCCTGTTCTCGGCCGCCGCCTACACCGAGTCGGTCAGCCGCATCCCGGTGGTCCGCCGCAAGGTCCAGGACGTCATCGCCCAGTCCGGCTTCTCCACCGAGAGCCACGACGGCCGCGACCTGCTGCAGATCCTGGAGACCTTCCCCCGGGACGAGATCTTCCAGACCCAGGCCGACGAGCTGCTCCAGATCGCCACCAGCGTCCTCTACCTCCAGGAGCGCCGCCGGCTGCGGCTGTTCCTGCGCCAGGACGAGTACGGGCGCTACTTCTCCGCGCTGGTCTACCTGCCGCGCGACCGCTACACCACCCGCATCCGGCTGCGCCTCATGGACATCCTGATGCAGGAGCTCAACGGCGCCTCGATCGACTACACGGTCTGGTCGACGGAGTCGGTGCTGACCCGTCTGCACTTCGTCGTCCGGGTCACCCCCGGCAGCGAGCTGCCGCAGCTGACCGACGCCGAGGTCGAGCGGATCGAGGCCAAGCTGGCCGAGGCCGCCCGGTTCTGGATGGACGGCTTCAACGACCAGCTGCACGTCGAGCTGGGCGAGGAGCGGGCCGCCGAGCTGTCCCG
Source organism: Kitasatospora sp. NPDC097605 (assembly GCF_040302725.1). Lineage (NCBI taxonomy): Bacteria > Bacillati > Actinomycetota > Actinomycetes > Kitasatosporales > Streptomycetaceae > Kitasatospora > Kitasatospora sp. NPDC097605. The sequence goes on from NZ_JBEOSF010000011.1 coordinate 27,010, forward strand.
CAAGTACGCCAACGCCTTCCCCGACGGCTACCGCGCCGACTTCACCGCGCGCACCGCCGTCGCCGACCTCAAGCAGATCGAGTCGCTGCACGGCGAGGGCGACTTCCGGCTCAACCTGTACCAGCCGGTCGGCGCCGGCGACGACGAGCGCCGCTTCAAGATCTACCGGGTGGGCGGCCCGATCTCGCTCACCGAGGTGCTGCCGGTCCTCCAGCGCCTGGGCGTCGAGGTGCTCGACGAGCACCCCTACGCGCTGACCCGCTCCGACCACACCACCGCCTGGGTCTACGACTTCGGCCTGCGGCTGCGCGAGGCCGTCGAGCTGACCGACGAGGCCCGCGAGCGCTTCCAGGAGACCTTCGCCGCCACCTGGACCGGCAAGGCCGAGAACGACGGCTTCAACGAGCTGGTCCTCACCGCCGGGCTGACCTGGCGCCAGGCGATGATGCTGCGCGCGTACGCCAAGTACCTGCGCCAGGCGGGCTCCACGTTCTCCCAGGACTACATGGAGGACGCGCTCCGCAACAACACCCACACCACCCGCCTGCTGGTGAACCTCTTCGAGGCCCGGCTGAGCCCCAGCCACCAGCAGGGCGCGCTGGAGCTGACCGAGGGCATCCTGGAGGAGCTGGCCGGCGCGCTGGACGAGGTCGTCTCGCTGGACGAGGACCGCATCCTGCGCTCCTTCCTGCACCTCATCAAGGCCACCCTGCGGACCAACTTCTTCCAGCACGACGGCTCGGGCGCGTGGCACCCGTACGTGTCGATGAAGTTCGACCCGAAGGCCATCCCGGACCTGCCGGCCCCGCGCCCGGCGTTCGAGATCTGGGTCTACTCGCCGCAGGTCGAGGGCGTGCACCTGCGCTTCGGCAAGGTCGCCCGCGGCGGTCTGCGCTGGTCCGACCGGCGTGAGGACTTCCGCACCGAGATCCTCGGCCTGGTCAAGGCGCAGATGGTGAAGAACACCGTCATCGTGCCGGTCGGCGCCAAGGGCGGCTTCGTCGCCAAGCAGCTGCCGGACCCGTCGGTCGACCGTGACGCCTGGCTGGCCGAGGGCGTCTCGTCCTACAAGACGTTCATCTCGGCGCTGCTGGACATCACCGACAACCTGGTGGCCGGCGAGGTCGTCCACCCGGCCGACGTGGTCCGCCACGACGAGGACGACACCTACCTGGTCGTCGCCGCCGACAAGGGCACCGCGACCTTCTCCGACATCGCCAACGGTGTCGCCGAGTCCTACGGCTTCTGGCTGGGCGACGCGTTCGCCTCCGGCGGCTCGGCCGGCTACGACCACAAGGGCATGGGCATCACCGCCCGCGGCGCCTGGGAGTCCGTCAAGCGCAACTTCCGCGAGCTGGGCCACGACACCCAGAGCGAGGACTTCACGGTCGTCGGCATCGGCGACATGTCCGGTGACGTCTTCGGCAACGGCATGCTGCTCAGCGAGCACATCCGGCTGGTCGCCGCGTTCGACCACCGCCACATCTTCCTGGACCCCAACCCGGACGCGGCGGTCTCCTACGCCGAGCGCCGCCGCCTCTTCGAGGTGCCCCGCAGCTCCTGGGACGACTACGACAAGTCGCTGATCTCGGCGGGCGGCGGCGTCTTCCCGCGCAGCGCCAAGTCGATCCAGCTGTCGCCGCAGGTCCGGGCCGTGCTGGGGGTCTCCGACGCCCGGCTCACCCCGGCCGAGCTGATGAAGGCCGTCCTGCAGGCGCCCGTCGACCTGTTCTGGAACGGCGGCATCGGCACCTACGTCAAGGCCTCCACCGAGACCAACGCCGAGGTCGGCGACAAGGCCAATGACGCCATCCGCGTCAACGGCGAGCAGGTCCGCGCCCGGGTGGTCGGCGAGGGCGGCAACCTCGGCTGCACCCAGCTCGGCCGCATCGAGTACGCGGCCCACGGCGGCCCCGAGGGCGTCGGCGGCTGGATCAACACCGACGCCATCGACAACTCGGCCGGCGTGGACACCTCGGACCACGAGGTCAACATCAAGATCCTGCTCAACCAGGTGGTCGCCGACGGCGACATGACGGTCAAGCAGCGCAACACCCTGCTCGCCGAGATGACCGACGAGGTCGGCCGCCTCGTGCTGCGCAACAACTACGCGCAGAACGTGGTGCTGGCCAACGCGGTCGCCCAGGCGCACAGCATGGTCAACGTCCACTCCCGGATGATCAACCGCCTGGAGGCGGAAGGCCGGCTCGACCGGGCCCTGGAGTTCCTGCCCACCGAGCGGCAGATCCGCGAGCGCCAGCAGAACGGCCGGGGCCTGTCCCAGCCCGAGATGTCGGTGCTGCTCGCCTACACCAAGATCACCCTGGCCGACGAGCTGCTCGCCACCGAGCTGCCCGACGACCCGTTCTTCCGCACCGCGCTGCACGACTACTTCCCGAGCGCGCTGCGGGCCCGGTTCGCCGAGCAGATCGACCGGCACCCGCTGCGCCGCGAGATCATCACCACGCTGATCGTCAACGACACGATCAACCGCGGCGGCTGCACCTTCGCCTTCCGCCTGAAGGAGGAGACCGGCGCCACCTACGAGGAGGTCGCCCGCACCCACACCGCCGCCCGGGCCGTCTTCGGCCTGGAGGAGATCTGGTCCGAGATCGAGGGCCTGGACAACAAGGTCCCCGCCCGCGCCCAGACCAAGATGCGGCTGCACGCGCGCCGTCTCGTCGAGCGCGCCACCCGGTGGATGCTCAACAACCGGCGCCAGCCGCTGGACATCGCCGGCACCATCGAGTTCTTCCACGACCGGGTCAACCAGGTCTGGGGCTCGCTGCCCAAGCCGCTGCGCGGCGAGGACCTGGTCTGGTTCGAGAAGGTCTACAACGAGCTCACCGGGGCCGGCGTGCCCGAGGAGCTCGCCACCCGGATCGCGGGCCTGTCCTCGACCTTCCCGACCCTGGACATCACCGAGGTCGCGGACCGCTCCGGCAAGGACGTCGCCCAGGTCGCCGAGCTCTACTACGACCTCGCCGACCGCCTCCAGATCACCCACCTGCTCGACCGCATCATCGAGCTGCCGCGCACCGACCGCTGGTCGTCGATGGCCCGCGCCGCCATCCGCGAGGACCTCTTCGCGGCCCACGCGGCCCTGACCGCCGACATCCTGGCCTGCGGCCCTGAGGACGCCGCCCCCGAGGACCGCTACACGGCCTGGGCGGACCTCAACGCCACCCTGCTGAACCGCGCCAAGAGCACCCTCGACGACATAAGGGGTTCGGACAACTACGAGCTGTCCAGCCTCTCCGTCGCGATGCGCGTCATCCGCACCCTGCTCCGCACGGGCTCGATGCGCTGACACGCGGCCGACCCCGACCGGCACAGTGAACGGCGGGCCCGCGTCCCTGGTGGACGCGGGCCCGCCGTTCCCGTTGCGGGCGGCCGTCTGGTCAGTCCGCCCGGGGCCGCCAGGCGGCCGCCTGCCCCGCCGCGACCCGGCCGCAGACCAGGGCGACGGCGGCGCCCGAGGCGGCGACCACGCCGAGCCCCAGCGCGAGAAGGGGGAGGGACATCGTCCCGCCCTTGCCGAGGTTGATCAGCAGTCGGCCGAGGAGTCCCGCCACCAAGGCGCCCGCCACGCCGACGGCGCCCAGCGGAAGGGCGAGGTTCCAGAACGCGATGCCGCTGTAGAAGCGCCGGTCGGTGCGGAACGCCGCCAGCGGACCGAGTGCCCTGGCCTGTTCGAGGAAGATCCCGGCGGCGCCCAGCGTCCCCGCCAAGGCCAGGGCCAGCAGCCCGAGGAGCGCGACATCGAGCAGCCAGCGGACCTGGGCGGCCTGCGCGGCGGTGCCGAGCATCCAGGACTGGCCGGGCCGGTAGGTCATCGGCCCGATGAGGTGGGCGTAGGCGGCCTGCTCGATCGCGGACACCCCCGCCTCCCCGTCGCGGTTGAGGACCAGGAATCCGTAGAGGGCCAGGTCGCCGCCAGCCGCGGAGGCGGCACAACCGCAGACGGTCGCCACCGGCGCGCTGACCATCTCATCGCCCAGCAGGATCTGGCGGCCGAGCGGCGTCAGGCTCTCGAAGGCATCCCTGGGCGGGACGGGGCTGGGCGGGCACGCCCTCAGCCGCCCCAGGTCGGCGAGGACTTCGCACTGGCCGGTGAGGCCGACGCGCGGAGTGCCGTCGTCCGCACCGGCCTGCGGCGAGTAGCGCAGGGTGCGCGACGCGCCCACCGCGGCGATGAACCCCTCGGCGGTGGCGGGGATGTTGCGGGAGCGGACCTGCACCAGGGAGGCGCCGGACTGCTCGAACCGCTGCCGGGCCTGCTCGGCGGGCCCGGTGAACTGGGTGGTCAGCACCTGGCCGATGGTGACCATACCGAGCCCCACCAGCAGGGCGGCGCTGAGCCGGGCGAGGGTGGCCGGCCGCGCGGCCAGCCATCGCCCCGCGATCAGCCGGCCGGCGTCGCCCTTCGCCGCACCCCGGTCGGCGAGCCTGCGGCCCAGCAGCCGGGAGAGTCGGGCGGCGGTGTGCGGAAGGGCGATCAGCGTCACCGCCGCGCCGACCACGAACCCGGTCCGGCCGTCGACGCCCCGGGTGTTCGAGCCCCAGGCGGCGACCGCGAGCCCGGCGGCGAACACCAGCGGGGCCCAGCGGGCCGGCTTGGCCGGTACCCGGCCTGGCCTGGTGCCGGTGCGCCTCGGGCGACGGATGCCTGAGGCCACGACGACCAGGAGCAGGAACGCGAACACGCCGAGCAGCGCGAACGGCAGGAGCGGAAGGCCGGACCGGAGGTCCTCCGACCAGACCGGGTAGCCGGTGAAGGGGAACGTCGGCGAGGTCAGGGAGATGCCGACGACCAGGGCGGCGCCGGCGCCGAGCCCGGCCAGGAGCGGCAGTGCGGCTTCCCCGGCGAGGACCAGGGCCCGGACGCCCGTCGGCGCCCCGAGCGCGTCCAGCATGGACAGGCGCCGGTCGCGGGACTCGGACTGGCTGCGGACCGCCACCAGGACCAGGGCGCCGCAGGGGAGCCCGGCCATCAGGAGCAGCAGGATGTGCAGTTCCGCGAGGCCCCGGTCGAACTGGTGGCTGTTGACGAAGAAGAACACCCGGTCGGGGTTGCCGAAGCCGCCGATGTAGGAGTTCTCCTCATGGACCTCGTCGAAGAAGTTCTCCCGAAGCGGGTTGACGTACGCGATCAACTCGGCGCCGTCGGCCAGGCCCTTGTGCGCCACTGTCCCGGCGAGCCTCCCGTAGCGGTCCGCCATGGCGGGGTCCGTGGCGAGCAGTGCGGGGGAGAGGTAGGCCTCGCCGGGCTCGGGCCAGCGGGGTAGGCCGGGTGGCGGCGCGGCGTCCCGGTGAAGCGGTCGGACGTGGATCACGGAGATGGCGCGGTCGGCGATGGTGTCCGGCCGCTCCCACCACCGGGCGACGGCCGAGGCACGGTCGGTCGCGCTCACCGGAGCCGGGTTCCTGGCGGTCATACGCAGCCCGCGCTCCTCGTGCACCGCGGCTGAGCCGACCACCGTCCACGCGGTGATCAGGGCGACGAGGGCCGCACAGAACAGAGAGGCCCGGTGCATGGTTCCGGATCGGCCGCCGCCGGCGCGGCGGCCGATCGTCAGGGCGAGGCGGATCCGACCGGGGGCATGGGCGGTGGGGGTCACCGGGCGGACTCCGAGCTGGCGCTCGGCGCCCGATCCGGCTGTTCGGCCGGGCGCAGGCGTCCGTCGGACATCACCATGATCTGATCGGCGCGTGCCGCGACCGCCGGGTTGTGCGTGACGACGACCAGAGCGCAGCCGTAGCGGGAGGGCAGCGAGAAGAGGAGATCCGCCACCGTGGTCGAAGCCTTGCCGTCCAGGGCTCCGGTTGGTTCGTCCGCGAGGACGACCTGCGGGCTTCCGATCAGCGCCCGGGCCACGGCGACGCGTTGGCGCTCACCGCCGGAGAGCGAGCCGGTGTCTGTGGCCACGGTGGCATCGATCCCGAGGCTGCCGAGCAGTTCGGTGCCGCGCGTGTAGGCTTCCTGCTTCGGCAGGCCCGCGAGCACCGCGGGCAGCACCGTGTTCTCCAGCGGGCTGAGCTCGGGGAGGAGTTCGCCGAACTGGTAGACCATGCCGATGCTTCGCAGGCGCAGCGCCGCACGCCGCCCGGCGGCGATGGCCGTCATGTCCTGTCCCGCGATCCGGATCGTGCCCCGCGTCGGTCGGAGCAACCCGGCGAGCAGGCTGAGCAAGGTGCTCTTGCCGCAACCGCTCGGCCCGGTTACCGCGACGCTCCGTCCGGCCTCGACTTTGAACTCCACCGCGCGCAGCAGCACCCGGTTCGCGACCTCGTAGTGGAGATCGCTCGTCTCGATCCCGCCGAACGCGGTTTCACTCGGACCCAATGTCCGCTCCCATTGATCGCAGCGTGCTCGCGACGTCGGGGGCGGCGCCCCTTGGCGCCGCCCCCGACGTCTACAGGTCAGTACCGGTACTCGAAGCCGGACCAGGAGTCCGGCACCCAGTCGCGGATCTGATGGGCCTGGTGACGGTACACCAGGTTCCCGTAGTCGCTGCCGCTGCTGGTGCAGTTGCCGCTGCCGCGCGACTCCTTGGCCGTCTGGTGCGAGCCGTTGTCGCGGTAGAAGTTGGTCTCGACCGCGTTACCGTCCGCGTCGCCGTCGCAGATCTGCGCGCCGGCCCAGCTGTTGATGGCAGAGGAACAACTGTTCGATGCGCAGACCTTGGCGGATGCGCTGGGGATGCCGATCAGGACTGTTCCGCCGAGCATCGCGGCGGCTACGATGGCTGCCCGCTTTCGCATGATTTTCTCCCTCGCAGGGTTGGCGTGCGGGAGCGTTCGGGTGCGGCGCGCCAACGCCGCACCCGGCCCCCCGGGTTTGATGACCCACCGGACGCTGACTACAGTGCGTAGCCTCTGTGTGCGATCCAGTGATGGGATGATCCTCTCACCCGGCTTAACGGTTTCGCAGGACCAATTCGGTTAACCGGGCGTGCTTTCAAGCCACTTGAAGGATCTGTGGAGATTGTCTACGTGGCAGGTCTGACGACGCGCGGTGTCGCGAGCGGACATCGGAGGGGTGCCGGTCCAGGCGTCGGCGGTGGGAACTCGCTGGGGTGCTGCGGACAGGTGGAGGTGTGGAACTGTCGCAGCGGGGACGGATACGGGATGGCGATCAGTGGGCGTTCGGGGAGCTGTTCGACGAGGCGGCGGGTGATCTGTACCGGTACGCGGTGCGGGCCACCGGGGACTGGGCGGTCGCGGAGGACGTCGTCCAGCTGACCTTCCTGGAGGCGTGGCGGCTGCGGCACAAGCTGCGGGACGACGGCGGGGCGGTGCGGCCCTGGCTGTTCGGGATCGCCGCCAACGTGCTGCGCAACACCGCCCGGGCCGCGCGCCGGCACCGGGCCGCGATGGATCGGCTGCCGGCCCGGGAGACGGTGCCGGACTTCGCCGACGAGCTGGTGGGGCGGCTGGACGACAGCGCCCAACTGGCCGCCGCCCGGCGGGCGCTCGGGCGGTTGCGGAAGGCCGAGCGGGAGGTGTTCGGGCTCTGCGTGTGGGCGGGGCTGGACTACGCGAGCGCGGCCGAGGCCCTGGGGGTGCCGATCGGCACGGTGCGGTCACGGCTCTCGCGCGCCCGCACCAAGCTGCGCGCGCTCGCCGAGGAGGAGCTGAAGAACGGGCGGGAACTCCGCCCGGCCCCCGGACAGGTACGGGGTGGCCGCGTCGAAGCGGCCCGGTCGATACGGGAGACGAACCGATGAACGAGGACGAACGCGCCGAGCTGGACCGGCTGGTGCCGGGGCCCGCGCGGCCCGAGCTCTCCGCCGACCGCCACCGGTTGTTGAGGGGACATCTGATGAGTGAGATCCGGGAGACGAAGCCCGCGTCGGCCCGTCGGGGCAAGCTCGGCTGGGTGGCGGTGCCCGCCCTGGCGGGCGGACTGGCGCTGGCGGTGGTGCTGAGCGGCGGTGGCGGCGAGGGCACGCCGGCGCCGCAGCAGCAGGCCGCGCAGCAGACCACCGGCACGCTGAACGCCGCCCCCGTGGGCGCCGTCCAGCTGCTGACCCAGGCCGCCGACACCGCGGCCGGCAAGCCCGATCCGAAGCCGGGCAAGAAGCAGTTCGTGTATGTGGACAGCCTGGTGGCGTTCTCCAGCGTCAACCTGGCCACCGGCGAGTCGAAGGTCGACCCCGCCCACCGCCGCCAGGCCTGGTTCTCGGTGGACGGCAGCCAGCGGGGCGTCCTCAAGGAGGAGCGGGGGGACGGCAAGGCCATCGCCCCGGAGAAGACCAAGCCCGGGGAGCCGGCGCCGCGCACCGACGGCGGTCACTGGCTCGACCCCAACACCAGGCCGTCCCTCAACGCCCCGACGTACGAGTACCTGGCCGCGCTGCCGACCGACCCGGACGCGCTGCTGAAGAAGATCTACGCCGAGACCAAGGGCCAGGGGCAGACACCCGACCAGGAGGCCTTCGCGACCATCGGCGACCTGCTGCGCGAGCAGCTCGCCCCGCCGGCCGTCAGCGCCGCGCTCTACCGTGCCGCCGCGAAGATCCCCGGCGTCACCGCGGTGGACGACTCGGTGGACGCCTCCGGCCGCCACGGCGCGGCCGTCGCGCACGTGAACGCCGGCACCCGCACCGAGTGGATCTTCGACCCGACGACCCACGAGTTCCTCGGCGAGCGCGAGGTGGTCGTCGGCGAGGGCAGCGAGATGGGCAAGCCGGGCACGGTGATCGGCCACTCCGCCGTCCTCGGCCGCGGAGTCGTCGACCAGCCGGGGGAGGAGCCCAAGCAGAAGAACGCCTGAGCCCGCGGGGCTCTCCGAGAGACAGGTGAAGCCGTGGGGCCCGGTGCAAGCGGGCCCCACGGCCGTTTCCGGACGCCTCCACCGTACGGCCTGCCGTGGTGTCAACCGGCGGTGATCACGCCATCGAAGACTGTTTTCCGGTCCGATGATCGATCCCCGGGGCGATCGCCTGCGGAGCCTTCGAGACGCATGCCAGAGTTGCTGCCATGCCATAGGTGAAATGTCATGTGTGGCATTTCTTGGAGGAGGAGTAGAGACGATGCGAACGAACCGACTCGCCCTGACGCTGGCCGGTGCCGCCGGTGCGGTGGCGATGCTGGCGGCGCCGACCCAGGCGAGCGCCGCCCCGGCCGGTGCGACGAACACGACCGCCACCACGGAGATCTGCAGCTCGACCAAGCTGCAGGCCGGGCTGGCGACCTGGCTCTGTGCCGAGGTGACCGGCAGTGATGTGCAGCTGGTGGGCTGGATCTACCTGGCCGGCCCGCCGAGCCCGGGCGGCCCGTACCCGCAGCCCGAGGATCTCGTGACCGTGCTCTCCGGCGAGGTCGTGGGCGGCGCCTCGCTCGGCACGGTCAACAAGTGGACGCGGTTCAACCTCACCCAGACCCCCGTGCGTGGCGTCGGCGGGACCGTGGCCTGCGGTTCCACCGTGCACGGCAGCTTCAGCGTCACCAAGCCCGGCTGGGGGTCCACGCCGGTCACTCTCGACGCCGTGGTGCCCTGCTGACCGGCAGGTAGCGGGGTAGGCGCGGCCCCGGGGTTCGGGGGACCCCGGGGCCGTTGTCAACAGCCGGGTGCCGTGGCGAGGCCGCGCTGCCCTCGGAGGGCCGCGCGGGCGGCCGGTCCGGGCGCGAGGCCGGGGTCGCGGAGGATCGCGACGGGCGAGTGCGGGGGTGCGGGCAGGCCGGGGAGCAGGGCATGGGCCAACTCCGCGGCGGTGCTGCCACGTTCGAGCCACTGGCCGACGATTGGTGCGAGCACCTGCGCCTCGGCGAGCCCGAGGCGCGGCCGCGGTTCGGGCCGGATCGCGCTCTGCTGGTCTCTCTCAGCGTTGGTCCCGGCCCCGTTCGGCGCCGGCCCGTGACGACCTCCGCCCCCGCCGGGGTCTCGGCGGGGGCGGAGGGTCGGTCACCTCTCTTCTTCCCTCCCCCGACGCCTCAGCGCGCCGCGGCGCGTTGCAGGGCGCTGGCGAGGAGGGCGAGGTCGGTGGGGCCGTTGCCGAGTTCGCGGACGGGGCGGCGGGCGGGTGGGGCGCCGAGGGTGTGGGGGTCGATGGCGACGACGGTGGGGCGCAGGGTGGCGGTGCGGGGGATGCGGCCGCTGATGCGGGCGGCCTGGAAGGCGGTGACGCCGCCGTCGGGGAGGCGGAGGTAGCCGCGGCCGGGGGTGGACTCGGGGAGGGCGGCGGCGTCGCCGAGGTGGATGAGGAGGTCGGAGTCGGCCGGGTCGTCGGTGCGCAGGGCGATCCGCAGCAGGGCGGCGTCGTCGACCTCGGTGCCGGTGGTCTCGTCGGGGCGCCCGGTGGTGACGGCGAGGTGGACGCCGAGCGGGCCGCCGCGGCGGGCGACGGCGGCGAGGGCGCGGACGAGCGGGCGGCCGACCGGGGAGGTGGGGGAGAGCAGGGCGTCGTAGTCGTCGACCACGACGACGAGGCGCGGCGGGCACGGCCCGGCGGAGGGGGCGGGCACCGGGGCGGCGGGGGAGTCGGGGCTGCGCGGGTGGATGACCCGGGGAGCGGCGGGGGCGCCGACGGTGACGGGGACCGGCACCGGCTCCCCGTCGAGGATCCGGGCGGCGTGCCAGGAGGCGAAGTCCAGGCCGTCGAAGAGCCGCTCGCGCAGCGCCAGCTCGTCCTCCAGCGCCTCGGCGGCGAGCAGCGCGGCCCGCGGGTCGGCGGCGGCGTTGACCCGGCCGGTGACGTGCGGCAGCTCGCTGCACCCGGCGAGGCCGTCCTCGGTGGCCCGCCCCTCGACGATGGTGACGGCGAGGCGTTCGGGCCGCTCGGAGACGGCCAGCGAGGCGACCAGGGTGCGCAGCAGCTCGGTCTTGCCGGAGCCGCGGGCGCCGCCGATCAGCAGGTGGGGGCCGCCGGGGTCGGGGGAGGGGAGGGCGAGTTCGGGGTCGGCGAGGTCGAGGACGCACAGCTCGTCGCGGGTGGTGCCGAGCAGGGCGGTGGCGGCGCCGATGCCGCCGGCGTGCGCGGCCCAGCGGGCGGAGAGCTTGGCCGGGGTGACGGTGTCCAGCTGGAGCAGGTCGAGCAGGCGCAGCGCGTCCGGCAGCGGTCCGCGGTTGGCGGGGGTGGCCTCGCGCAGCGGGGCGAGGACGCGGGCGAGCCGCTCGGCCCAGGCGTCCGAGACGGCGTCCAGCGAGACCTCGTGCAGGGTCTCCCGGCCGCGGGCGACCGGGCCCGGGCGGTCGATCGAGAGCTGGGTGCCGACCTCGCCGGTGATCAGCGCGGTGGCGCCGAGGCCGCGCGGCAGCAGTTCGGGCTGCTCGGCGAGGCAGACCGGGAAGATGCCGACGGCCGGGCCCTGGCGCAGCAGCAGGTCGAGCGCCAGCCGGGCGGACTCGGTGCCCGGGCGGCCGTCGACCACCACGACGGTGGCGGGGTGGCCGCCGAGCCCGACCGGGCCGCTGAGCCGGGTGGTGAGTTCGGTGAGCCGGGCGGTGGCCTGCTCGTCGTCGAGGCCGAGCAGCAGCCGGCAGTCCTGGCCGTCGGTGGGGCGCAGGTGCGGCAGCCACAGGGCCCAGGCCCAGGTGTCGGCGCGGTCCTGCGGGGTGCGGGCCGGGTCGGCGTCGACCACGACCAGGCTGAGCCCGGTCGGCGGGTGCAGGGCGGCGAGCTGGGCGACGACGGCGCGGGTGAGCGCGTCGAGCCGCTCGCGCGGGCCGCTGAGGCCGAGGCTGCCGGCGGTCTGCAGGTCGACGGTGACCGGGACGGCGGGCAGCACGGTGCCGGGGGAGGTGCCGGGGCCGCCGGGCCGGTCGGCGGTGCCGAGCCGCAGGGTGAGCGCGTCGGGGTGGCCGGGGCCGCGCTCCCAGAGCCGGGGGCCGGGGCCGAGCGCGTTGAGCAGCAGGGTGGCGAGGTCGGGCCAGCGTTCGCGCTGGGCGGCGGCCTGCCGGATGCGGACGGCGGCGTGGTGGCGCTCGGCGCTCTCCTCGGCCGGTTCGGCGGCGGAGCGGCCGAGCCGCAGCGAGAACAGGCCGCGGCCGCTCCGCGCGGGCGGCTCCGGGGCGGCCGGCGGTTCGGCGGCGGGCGGCGCGGGGCGGACCGGGGCCGGGGCGGCGAGCTGGAGGTGGCCGTGGCCGTCGGGCAGCGCGGCGCGCACGGGTGCCCCGGAGCCGTCCCGGGGATCCGGCGCGGCGATCCGCAGGGTGGTCTCGCCGATCCGCAGCAGGCCGGTGCCGTCGAGCGGGACGGCCTCCTCGGGCGGGCCGGGCGGGACGATCCGGCCGTCGACGGTGGTGCCGTTGGTGGAGCCGAGGTCGCGGACGGTCACCGTGCCGTCGTCGGCGAGGTGCAGGGCGAGGTGGAACCGGGAGACATCGGGGTCGTCGACCGGGACATCGGCCTCGCCGGAGCGCCCGACCCGGATCTCCCGGCCGTGCAGGCGGTGCACCCCGCCGGCGTCGGGGCCGCCGACGACCCGCAGCTCGGCGGCGGCCGGGGTGTCGTCCGGGTCGTCGGCGGTCGGGTCCGGCTCGTTGAGGGAGAGGACCGCGCCGTCGAGCAGCGGGGGGTGGCCGAGCAGCGTGTGCTCGTCCACCCGGTGCGCCCCGGCGTAGAGGTGCACATGGGTCGCGGCCCGTGGTCCGCGCACGCCGACGGCCCCCGCGAGGGCACCCGCGAGGGAGCCGAGCGCGGTGCCGACGGGCGCGGTGACCAGCACGTCCACATAGGGGATGGCGGAGCCGGCGGCTGCCGGGCCGCTGCGCGGTCGGAGGACGGTCAGCCGGATCTGCATCTCGCCCGCGGTCCCTTCTGCTGATGTGACGCCTTGTGCCGCTGCCTCGGGCCGCTGCGGGGTGAGCGGGGGTGGCCGCGACACCGCTTGGGCCACAAGAGTGGCGAGTGTCATCCTGCCATCCGTCACGGACAGTCCGCGCACCGTACCGGATTTGACGATCTTGCGATCATCGCCATGGTGGAGGCGACGGGGAATCAGGTCAACCGGCGCCCGGAAGGGCAGACCCCGCGACGCCCGTGGAACCGTCCGCGGACGCTCCGGGTCTTCCCGTAGGGGATGTCCCCCAACCCGGGCGAACGCCCCTGCCGGTCGCCTCAAAAACGTCAACCGACCCCGTTAGAGTGGCCGGAAACACGGGCCCGGCAGGCTCACCGCACCGGCGGAGGAGCGCCCCGCGCGGGCGGCACGACGAGGAGTGCGAGTGCGGCCAGTCGGCAGCAAGTATCTGCTGGAGGAGACCCTCGGGCGAGGGGCGACCGGCACCGTCTGGCGCGGCCGGGTCCGCGCCGACGTCGAGGTGCCCGGCAGCGCGCCCGGGCAGCTGGTGGCGATCAAGATCCTGCGCGAGGAGCTCGCCGCCGACCCGGACGTCGTGATGCGCTTCCTGCGGGAGCGCTCGGTGCTGCTGCGGCTGACCCACCCGAACATCGTCAAGGTCCGCGACCTGGTCGTCGAGGGCGAGCTGCTGGCCCTGGTGATGGACCTCGTCGACGGCCCGGACCTGTCCCGCTACCTGCGCGAGCAGGGCCCCTTCAGCCCGATCGCCGGCGCCCTGCTGATGGCCCAGGTCGCCGACGCGCTGGCCGCCAGCCACGCCGACGGCATCGTGCACCGCGACCTCAAGCCGGCCAACGTGCTGCTCGCCACCGCCGTCGTCGACGCCACCGAGCAGATGCACCCGATGCTGACCGACTTCGGCATCGCCCGGCTCGCCGACTCCCCGGGGATCACCCGCAGCCACGAGTTCGTCGGCACCCCCGCGTACGTCGCGCCGGAGTCCGCCGAGGGCCGGCCGCAGACCTCCGCGGTGGACGTCTACGGCGCCGGGATCATGCTGTACGAGCTGGTCACCGGCCGCCAGCCGTTCCAGGGGGACAACCCGCTGGCGATCCTGCAGGCGCACCTCGCCCAGGAGCCGCAGCGGCCGTCGACCATGCCGGAGCCGCTCTGGACGGTGATCGAGCGCTGCCTGCGCAAGGACCCGGCGCAGCGGCCGAGCGCGGTGTCGCTGGCGGACGCCCTGCGGGTGGTCGCGGCCGGGGTGGGCGTGCACGCCTCCCCGGCGGCGGTGGACGCGGCGCTCGCCGTCGGCGCGCTGCTCCTGCCGGACCTGCGGCCGGCCGCCGTACCGGGCGCCCCGGTGGGCGTGCCGGGCGGGCTGCCGGCGGACGCGCCGTTCGGCGCCGAGGACCGCACCCAGGTGCTCCCGGCCGGCCAGCAGCCCGGTCAGCCGGGCCAGCCGGGCCAGGGGTACGACCCGGCGGCCGCGACCCGGGTGATGGGCACCCAGCCGCCCCCGTTCGACCCGGCGGCCGCGACCCGGGTGATGCCGCCCGCCGCCGTGCCGCCGCCCCCGCCCGGCCCGCCGCAGGCCGAGACCCCGCACCCCTGGCAGACCCAGCTGCGGGCGGCCCGGGACCGCAACCAGCAGACCGAGATCGCCTACTTCGGACCCGAGGACTTCGACGCCCCGCCGGTCGCCCCGCCGCCCTACCAGGCCGGCCACGGCGGCCAGGGCGGACCGGGCGCCGCCCGCCCGCCGCAGGGGGCCCCGCAGGGCTACCAGCAGCCGGGCCAGCAGCCCCCGGGCGGCTACCGGCAGCAGCCGCCGCCCGGCTACGCCCAGCGCCCGCCGGTCGCCCCGCCGCCCTACCAGGCCGGCCAGGGCGGCCACGGCGGTCAGGCCGGACCGGGTGGCGGCCGCCCGCAGCCGCCCGGCGGCTACAACCAGCCCCCGCAGCCGGCCCCGCCGTACGGCCGCCCGCAGCGCGGGCAGCAGCAGGCGCCCGCCCCGCAGCACCCCGCCCCGGCCGCCCCGCCGCGCCGGGCCGAACCGCCCGCGCCGAAGCACCGCGAGCCCCCGCAGCGCCGCGCCGAGCCGCCCCGCGAGGCGCCCCGGGAGGCGCCGCGCCGCGAACCGCGCCCGCGCAGCCGCAACCGGATGTACATCCCGGGCCTGGGCTGCCTCAAGGGCTGCCTCATGGTGCTGCTGGTCCTGGCGCTGGCCGTGGTGGCGCTGTGGAACTTCACCCCGCTGCCGGAGTACTGGGCCGACGTCCAGGACTGGTTCACCAGCGCGAAGGACTGGGTGGCGGACGTCTTCGGCAGCGCGAAGAACTGACGCGGCCGACCGGAGGAGCGGGGGACGCCACCGGCCGGCGTGGTCCCACGGAGCGGCCGGCCGGTGGCATCCGCCCGTGCCGCACGACAGGATTGACGCTTTGTCGACAATTTCTGAGATTTCCCGCCGCTCAGGACCCGCCGGACGCCCTCAGGCGGCCCGCGGAGGGTGTCCGGGCGCGTAGGTTGGTCGCTGTTGTCCCGCCCCACCGAGCGCTCCGGACCCTCCCGGAGCGCTCCCGCCGCCCACGGAGCAGCATTGGCACGCAAGATCGGCAGCCGCTACACCGTCCACCAGGTGATCGGCCGGGGCTCGGCCGGGACGGTCTGGCTGGGCGAGGGCCCGGACGGTCCGGTCGCGGTCAAGCTGCTGCGCGAGGACCTGGCCGCCGACCAGGTGCTGGTCGGGCGCTTCGTCCAGGAACGCGCCGCGCTGACCAGCCTCGACCACCCCCGGGTGGTCGGCGTGCGCGACATGGTCGTCGACGGCAGTGACCTCGCCCTGGTGATGGAGCTGGTCCAGGGCACCGACCTGCGCTCCCGGCTGGAGCGCGACGGCGCGCTGCCCCCGCAGCTCGCCGCCTCGGTGATCGCCGACGTCGCCGACGGCCTGGCCGCCGCCCACGCGGCCGGCATCGTGCACCGGGACGTCAAGCCGGAGAACGTCCTGCTCGACCTCGCCGCGGCCCCCGGTCCCGGCGGCGCCCCGCGCGCCAAGCTCACCGACTTCGGGGTGGCCCGGCTGGTCGACGCCCCGCGCCGCACCCGCGCCACCCGGATCATCGGCACCCCCGACTACCTCGCCCCCGAGATCATCGAGGGCCTGGAGCCGCGCGCCGCCGTCGACATCTACGCCCTCGCCACCGTGCTGTACGAGCTGCTGGCCGGCTTCACCCCGTTCGGCGGCGGCCACACCGGCGCGGTGCTGCGCCGGCACGTCACCGAGCAGGTGCCGCCGATCCCCGGCCTGCCCGACGGCCTGTGGCGGATCATCGCCGAGTGCCTGGCCAAGGCCCCGGCCTCCCGGCTGCGCGCCGCCGAGCTGGCCGCCCGGCTGCGCGAGCAGCTGCCGGCCCTGGCCGGACTGCCGGTGCTGGCCGTCCCGCAGCAGGGCCGGGCGCCGGTCGAGGAGCAGCTGACCCCGGGCGAGGCGGTCTACGCCGAGGTGGACGCCGCCCCCGGCACCCACAAGCGCCGCCGCGGCCCGGCCGTCCCGCTGGTGCCCGGCGTCGCCCCGGACTCCACCCGGGACACCCACACCAGCCTGCGCCGCCCCTCCGCGCACGAGCTGGCCTCCTACGCGGCCGAGTCGCGGGCCCAGCGCACCGCCCCGGGCGCGGCCCACCGCCGGGACCGCCAGGCGCTGCTGCGCCGCCGCCGGGTGCTGGCCGTGCTGCTCGCGGTGGTGCTGCTGCTGGCCGGCGCCGCCGCGGCCTGGACCGCCTTCGCCGCCACCGCCCCGGACGCCGGAGCCGGACCGCGCCCGGCCACCGCCTCCACGGCGCCGCGGGCCCCGTAGCGGGCCCGTTCCGCGGGCCGGCGAGGGCTCGGAGGAGGCCCGCGGGGCCGCGGACGCACCCGGGGTCGTCATGAGCACCCCGGGAACCATTACCCTGGGGGGCGTGGCAGCCGTCGATCCTTCCGAAGAGCTCAAGAACCTCGAAACGACCATGGGGTCGATCGAGGCCGTCCTCGACCTGGACAAGATCCGGGCCGACATCGCGCGCCTGGAGGAGGAGGCAGCCGCCCCCGACCTGTGGGACGACCTGGCGAACGCGCAGAAGGTGACCAGCAGGCTCTCCTTCCTCCAGGGCGAACTGCGCAGGGTCGAGGGCCTCCGCGGCCGCATCGACGACCTGGGCGTCCTGTTCGAGCTGGCCGAGGCCGAGGACGACGCGGACACCCGCGCCGAGGCCGAGACCGAGCTGGTGGCCGTCGCCAAGGCGGTCGAGGAGCTGGAGGTCCGCACCCTCCTGTCGGGCGAGTACGACGCCCGCGAGGCGCTGATCAACATCCGCGCCGAGGCCGGTGGCGTGGACGCCGCCGACTTCGCCGAGCAGCTGATGCGCATGTACCTGCGCTGGGCCGAGCGGCACGGGTACCCGACCGAGGTCTACGACACCTCGTACGCGGAGGAGGCCGGCATCAAGTCCGCGACCTTCACCGTCAAGGCCCCGTACGCCTACGGCACCCTCTCGGTCGAGCAGGGCACCCACCGCCTGGTCCGCATCTCCCCGTTCGACAACCAGGGCCGCCGGCAGACCTCCTTCGCCGGTGTCGAGGTGCTCCCGGTCGTCGAGCAGTCCGACCACGTCGACATCGACGAGTCGGAGCTGCGCGTGGACGTCTACCGCGCCTCCGGCCCCGGCGGCCAGGGCGTCAACACCACCGACTCGGCGGTGCGCATCACGCACATCCCGACCGGCATCGTGGTGTCCTGCCAGAACGAGCGCTCGCAGATCCAGAACAAGGCGTCCGCGATGAACGTCCTCCAGGCCAAGCTGCTCGAGCGGCGCCGCCAGGAGGAGAAGGCCGCGATGGACGCGCTCAAGGACAGCGGCAGCTCCTGGGGCAACCAGATGCGCTCCTACGTGCTGCACCCGTACCAGATGGTCAAGGACGTCCGCACCGAGTTCGAGGTCGGCAACCCGCAGGGCGTGCTGGACGGCGACATCGACGGCTTCATCGAGGCCGGCATCCGCTGGCGCAAGCAGCGCGAGACCGCCGCGCAGTAACGCACGGTGAGCGGCACGGTCCGCACCGCGCCCCTTGCACAGCGGAACGAGCGAAGGCCCCCGACCGGTTCACCCCGGTCGGGGGCCTTCGCTCGTACGTCTCTCAGGCCAGCGCCTGCCGCGCGATCAGCGCCACCGCGAGCAGTCCGGCCAGCACGGCCAGCAGCATCGCGGGGGAGAGCGCGGCGAACGGACCCTGCTGCTCCTGCAGCCGGGCCCGGGTGGCACGGCACGCGGGGCAGCGGCCCTCGCTGACGCGGCCGTTGCAGTGGGCGCACACCAGATGGTCGCAGGTCATGCGATCTCCTCCTCGCTGCTACTGCAAACGCACCGGACCGGGCCTTGGTTCCTTCTCGTGCCCTGTGCGGCGGAGCGGTCGTGCCCGACCGCACCCTCCACTGTGCCAGGTTCCGGGCGTTCCGGCCCCCGGGCTGTGAGATGGCTCCCAATTTTCGGGGCATACCGGGGCATTCTCCCCCAGCTTTGGTCGGCTGTCCCGCTCCGAACCTGCGGGCCGGGCGCCCGTTCGCGTATGGTCCCAAGCCGGGAGCGGTCGTTCCGCTCCCCTCGCCCGCTCCGGGCCGGGCAGGCCGAGGGGCGGACCGACCCAGGACTGGCGCCGCCTAGGATGGCCTCCGTGATGCAGCCGTGATCAGATTCGACAACGTCTCCAAGACCTATCCCAAGCAGAACCGTCCCGCCCTGGACAACGTCTCGCTGGAGATCGAGAAGGGTGAGTTCGTCTTCCTGGTCGGCTCGTCCGGCTCGGGCAAGTCCACCTTCCTGCGCCTGTGCCTGCGCGAGGAGCGCCCCAGCAGCGGCGAGGTCCACGTCCTGGGCAAGGACCTGGGCAAGCTGTCCAACTGGAAGGTGCCGCACATGCGCCGCCAGCTGGGCACCGTCTTCCAGGACTTCCGCCTGCTGCCCAACAAGACGGTCGCGCAGAACGTCGCGTTCGCGCTGGAGGTCATCGGCAAGCCGAAGAGCGCCATCAACAAGGTGGTGCCCGAGGTGCTCGACCTGGTCGGCCTCGGCGGCAAGGAGGACCGCATGCCGGGCGAGCTGTCCGGCGGTGAGCAGCAGCGCGTGGCGATCGCCCGGGCGTTCGTCAACCGCCCGATGCTGCTGATCGCGGACGAGCCCACCGGTAACCTCGACCCGCAGAACTCGGTCGGCATCATGAAGCTGCTCGACCGGATCAACCGCACCGGCACCACCGTGCTGATGGCCACCCACGACCAGGCCATCGTCGACCAGATGCGCAAGCGCGTCATCGAACTCGACAAGGGGCTACTGGTCCGCGACCAGGCCCGCGGCGTCTACGGATACCAGCACTGACCACTCGGCGCTGACCCCGTGGGCCGCCCGCCCGCCTCGCCCGACCAGCAGTACCGACCCTGGAGTTGTTGAACGCATGCGCGCCCAGTTCGTCCTGTCGGAGATCGGTGTGGGTCTCCGCCGCAACCTGACGATGACCATCGCGGTCGTCGTCAGCGTCGCGCTCTCCCTCGCCCTCGCCGGTGCCTCCCTCCTGGTCCGCGACCAGGTCAACTCGATGAAGGGGTACTGGTACGACAAGGTCGAGGTGAGCATCTACTTCTGCACCAAGGCCGACGCCCGCAACTCGCCCCAGTGCGACAAGGGCGCGGCCACCGACCAGCAGATCGCCGACATCAAGACCCAGCTGGACAAGATGGACTCGGTGGTCCAGTCCTCGACCTTCGAGAACTCCGCCGAGGCGTACAAGCACTGGAAGGAGATGAACCCGGACAACCCGCTCATCTCCGTCCTCGGCCCGGAGGCCATCCCGCAGTCCTGGCGGGTCAAGCTCAAGGACCCGACCAAGTACGACGTCATCCAGAGCGCCTTCGCCGGCAAGCCCGGCGTCAAGTCGGTCGAGGACCAGCGGAAGATCCTGGAGAACCTCTTCGGCCTGCTGAACGGCCTCCAGACGGCGGCCTTCGTCATCATGGTGCTGATGCTCTTCGTCGCCCTGCTGCTGATCGTCAACACCGTCCGGGTGTCGGCGTACAGCAGGCGGCGCGAGACCGGCATCATGCGCCTGGTCGGCGCCTCGAACTTCTACGTGCAGATGCCGTTCATCGCGGAGGCCGCGTTCTCCGCGCTGCTCGGCGCGGTGATGGCCTCCGGCCTGCTGCTCGGCGGCCACTTCTTCGTCCAGAACTGGCTCGCCGAGCGGGTCCAGTTCATCCACTTCATCGGTCTGTCCTCGGTGCTGGCGGTCATTCCGCTGCTGGTCGTGGTGGGTATGGGCATGGCCGGCATCGCGGCCTTCTTCACCCTCCGCAAGTACCTCAAGGTCTAGGCCCGGGTGGCCCCGACGGCCCCGGACGGCACTGCGCCGTCCGGGGCCGTCGGCGTTCCGCCGCCGACCGGTGCGGGCCGCGGCGTCCCGGACACGCCCTAGACTCCGGTCCATGCCAGTCACTCCCCGCGCGGCGCGTCAGGTGGCCACCCTCAGCCTGGTGTTCGGCGTGGTCCTGCTGGCGGGAGCCGCCACCGGCGCCTGGGGCGAGCCCGGTACGACGCCGCGCCCGCCGTCGGTCGACACCGCCGCGGCCGCCGCCGCGACCATCGGCGCGGGCCAGGACCCGGCCGGCGCCGACCTCTCCGAGCAGCAGGCCGAGCACCTGATCGGCGCCACCGGCGACCGCTGGGGCGCGTACTACAGCGCCCAGGAGTACGCGGAGTTCAGCCAGGGACTGGACGGCCGCTACCTCGGCGTGGGGCTCTCCGTGGGCCGCGGCGAGGACGGCGTCACCACCGTCTCCCAGGTGCGCCCCGCCGGCCCGGCCGCCGCGGCCGGGATCGCGGCCGGCGACCGGCTGCTGCGGATCGGCGACGACCAGGCGGACCGGCTGCCGGTCACCGAGGTGGTCGCCCGGCTGCGCGGGCGCGAGGGCGCCGAGCGGCAGCCCGGCTCGGAGGTGGTCCTGGCGGTGCGGCGCGACGAGGGCGAGGAGCGCGAGGTCCGGCTGCGCCGGGCGCTGCTGGACAGCCAGCAGGTGACCGTGGAGCACCTGGCGGGCGGCGTGGTGCGGATCGCGGTGCGGGCCTTCACCTCCGGCGTGGCCGAGCAGGTGCGCGCCGCCGCGCGCGACGCGCGGGCCGGCGTGGTGCTCGATCTGCGCGGCAACTCCGGCGGGCTGGTCGACGAGGCCGCCGGCACCGCCGGGGTCTTCCTGGACGGCGGCCCGGTCGGCTCGTACCAGGACCGCGGCGGCACCCGGGAGCTGACCGCCCCGCCCGGCGGCGACCAGCGCACCCCGCTGGTGGTGCTGGTCGACGGCGGCACGATGAGCGCCGCCGAACTGCTCACCGGAGCCCTGCAGGACCGCGGCCGGGCCGTGGTGGTGGGCGGGCGCACCTTCGGCAAGGGCACCGTCCAGCAGCCCAGCCGGCTCGCCGACGGCGCGGTGCTGGAGCTGACCGTCGGCCGCTACTACACCCCGGCCGGCCGCTCCCCGGAGGGCACCGGACTGGCCCCGGACGTCCCGGCCGGCGCCTCCGAGGACGCCGCCGCGCTCGCCCTGCGGGTGCTGGGCGGTCTCGGCAGCCGCGCGTAAAGGGGCTGCTCCGCACCGGTCGGAGGTGCGAGAATGACCGCGCTATGGCAAAGGAAACCGGACACAAGCTGATCGCGCAGAACAAGAAGGCGCGACACGAGTACACCATCCTCGACACCTACGAGTGCGGTCTCGTGCTCACCGGCACGGAGGTGAAGTCACTGCGCGAGGGGCGGGCCAACCTGGTCGACGGCTACGCCTACATCCAGAACCACGAGGCGTGGATCGACAACGTCTTCATCCCCGAGTACACCCAGGGGACGTGGACCAACCACGCGGCCCGGCGCAAGCGCAAGCTGCTGCTGCACAAGCTGGAGATCCGCAAGATCGAGACGAAGGTCCGCGACGCCGGCCACACCCTCGTCCCGCTCTCGCTGTACTTCAAGGACGGCCGGGTGAAGCTCGAACTGGCGCTCGCCGTCGGCAAGAAGCTGTACGACAAGCGGCAGACCCTGCGGGAGAAGCAGGACACCCGCGAGACCGCGCGCGCGGTGGCGGCCGCCCGGCGACGCCAGCGTTAATCGGCTGGACCCTCGCTGGTCGCCTCGCGTACCATGGGGCCCAGCACCACGGACGGTCCTCCGTCCGCGCTGTTTCTCAACAAAACATGGGGATGATCGGTTTCGACAGGGGATGTTGAAACAGGGGAAGCGAGCCGAGGAACGCGGCAATGATCTCGTTAACCACGTGTCGCAAAAAAATAATCGCCAACTCTAAGCGCGATTCCCAGCAGTTCGCTCTCGCTGCCTAATAAGCACCGATAGCGCTTGGGTGTCAGACCGGGGGGTTCCCGACCCGGACCCTGGCATAATCTAGGGAACTCAACCGTCCGCCCGGGCTGCGAGGGCGGATGGGAAATCAAACAGCAGCTGGGCCTGTTGGCGGCTTGTCCGTGTGACCGCCAGGGCCGAGAAAAGCACAGCGGACTGCGCTCGGAGAAGCCCTCGATTGACTCCACTGGACCCGGGTTCGATTCCCGGCATCTCCACCACCCCATGTTCACAGTGAAGGCCGTCCACCGCGTTGCGGAGGGCGGCCTTCACGTTTCCCTCGGCCGGGGCGTAGGATCGTCCGTCCGCTCGTTTCCCGGAGCCGGATTCCGCCGCAACCACCGAGGCCATGCAGAGCAACACGGACACCAGCACCACGGACACCACCGCCGCCGACCACGAGACCGTGCGCGAGCGCGAGATCGCCGGTGAGCAGCGCCACCTCGACACGGTCTACCACCGGCTGGAGGAGAAGCTCGCCGAGGCCGAGTACATCCTGGAGGACGCCGCCAAGCGCGTGCACGTCGGCACCCCCGGCGCGCTCGCCGAGCGCGACGCCCAGGTGTACCGGGCCGGCGCCCACCTCCAGCGGCTCAACAACGAGTTCGAGGACTTCCTGTTCGGCCGCATCGACCTCCAGCGGCCCGACGCCCCGGAGGAGCACGGCATCCCCTCCAACACCCCGCTCGATCCGGCCGACCCGGCCGTCGCCGAGACCCTGCACATCGGCCGGCTCGGGGTGCTGGACGCGGAGTACGGCCCGCTGGTGATCGACTGGCGGGCGCCGGCCGCCGCGCCGTTCTACCGCTCCACCCCGCTGGAGCCCGGCCGGGTCATCCGGCGCCGGGTGATCCGCTCCAAGGGCCGCCGGGTGATCGGCGTCGAGGACGACCTGCTGCGCCCCGACCTCACCCCCACCCTGGACGGCGAGGAGCTGGCGGTGGTCGGCGACGGCGCGCTGATGGCCTCGCTCGGCCGCGCCCGCAGCCACTCGATGCGCGACATCGTCTCCTCCATCCAGAAGGAGCAGGACGAGGTGATCCGCGCCGCCGCGGCCGGCGCCACCCTGGTCACCGGCGGCCCCGGCACCGGCAAGACCGCCGTCGCGCTGCACCGGGCGGCCTTCCTGCTCTACCAGGACCGCCGCCGGTACGCCGGGGGCATCCTGGTGGTCTCGCCGACCCCGCTGCTGGTCTCCTACACCGAGGGCGTGCTGCCCTCGCTCGGGGAGGAGGGCCAGGTCGCCATCCGCGCGGTCGGCTCGCTGGTCGACGGCATCGAGGCCGGCACCTACGACACCCCGGAGACGGCCCGGATCAAGGGCTCGGCCCGGATGGTCCAGCTGCTGCGCCGGGCCGCCCGGGCGGCGCTGGAGCTGGGCGCGCCGCAGGAACTGAAGGCGGTCGCCCGCGGCGAGGTGCTGAAGCTGGACGCGAACCGGCTCAAGGCGGTGCGCGGCAACGTCATCGGCTCCGGCGGCACCCCGCTCAACCTGCTGCGCCCGCGCGCCCGCCGGCTGCTGCTGGACGCGCTCTGGCAGCAGGCCACCCGCCACCTGCCCCGGCCCGCCGACCACTACGCCCGCGAGCAGCGCCAGGAGGAGAAGGAGTCCTTCGACGAGTACGTCTCGGACGAGGCGCCGTTCCTGGACTTCCTGGACGCCTGGTGGCCCGCGGTCACCCCGCGCCGGGTGCTCGGCACGCTGAAGCAGGCCCGGCACATCAACCGGATCGCCCGCCGCGCGGTCACCCCGGAGGAGGCGAAGCTGCTGGCCGCGTCCTGGCGGCGGCTGTCGGAGCGCGGCGAGGGCGCGCTGTCGGCGCACGACGTGGCGCTGGTGGACGAGCTGCAGGTGCTGCTCGGCGAGCCGGCCCGCCCGAAGGTCCGCGAGGTGGACGCGGTGGACCTGCTGAGCGGCCTGGAGGAGGTCACCACCTTCGCCGACCGGTCCGCCCGGCAGCGTGAGCGGGTGCCCGTCGAGCGGGTCGAGTACGCGCACGTGATCGTCGACGAGGCGCAGGACCTCACCCCGATGCAGTGGCGGATGATCGGCCGCCGGTCCCGGATGGCCACCTGGACCATCGTCGGCGACCCGGCGCAGTCCTCCTGGCCGTTCCCCCAGGAGGCCCAGGCCGCGCTGGACGAGGTGCTGTCCGGCAAGCCGCGCCGCCGCTTCACGCTGACCGTGAACTACCGCAACCCCGCCGAGATCGCCGAGGTGGCGGCCAAGGTGCTGGCGCTGGCCGCGCCGGGCACGCCGTCGCCGAGCGCGGTGCGGCGGGTGGGCGTCGAGCCGCGCTTCGCGGCCGTCACCGACCCGTCGGCGGAGGCCTTCGGCGCGGCCGCCCGGGCCGAGCTGGAGCGGCTGCTGGGCGAGGTGGACGGCACGGTGGCCGTGGTGGTGCCGATGGACCGGCGGGCCGAGGCGGCGGGCTGGGCCGAGGGGCTGGGCGAGCGCGTGGTGGCGCTGGGCAGCCTGGAGGCCAAGGGCCTGGAGTACGACGCGACCGTGGTGGCCGACCCGACCGGGATCGCCGGCGAGTCGGAGGCGGGCCTGCGGGTGCTCTACGTGGCGCTGACCCGGGCGACCCAGCGGCTGACCGTGCTGTCCGGTCCGGACGACCTGCCGGACGCGGCCGGCGTCCCCGCGCTGCTGCGCGGCTGACGGTCCGTACGGCCGGCCCCGCCCAGGGCCGGCCGTACGCCGTCACGGTCCGCGACCACGGCGAAGGCCCCCCACCCGGCGGGTGAGGGGCCTTCAGAAGCTACGACACCGACCCGCCATGCTCGCCTCGCGGCAAGTGGTCCCTCGAAGGGACGAAGGTTGGGCCCGGGGGCTTGGATCGAGCCGGTGTCCCGTCCAATGTAACGCATCGGGCGGCGGAGGCAAGAAGTTGTCGGGTCCGCACACTCTATTAACGTTATTTCTGGCTTCGCCCCGGTAGGTGCGACCATCGATGTCTAGCATGCGCAAGCGAGGGACCTCGACAAACTGTTGACCTCGCGGACGGACGGACGGAAGAAGGAACGTCGATGGCGACGGTGCCCAGTGTCTCGAACTCGATCACGGTGCGGCTGGAGGTGCCGGCCAGAGGCAACGCCGTCAGCGCGATCACCACGGCGGTGGAGTCCTCCGGCGGCTCGGTGACCGGCCTCGACGTGACCGCCTCCGGCCTGGAGGCGCTGCGGATCGACGTCACGGTGGCCGCCTCCTCGGTGACGCACGGCGAGGAGATCGTCGAGAAGCTCCGGGCGATCGACGGCGTCTCCATCGGCAAGGTCTCGGACCGCACCTTCCTGATGCACCTCGGCGGCAAGATCGAGATGTCCTCGAAGCTGCCGATCCGCAACCGTGACGACCTCTCGATGATCTACACCCCGGGTGTCGCCCGGGTCTGCATGGCGATCGCCGAGAACCCCGAGGACGCCCGCCGCCTCACCATCAAGCGCAACAGCGTCGCGGTGGTCACCGACGGCTCCGCCGTGCTGGGCCTGGGCAACATCGGCCCGGCCGCCGCGCTGCCGGTCATGGAGGGCAAGGCGGCCCTGTTCAAGCGCTTCGCCGGGATCGACGCCTGGCCGATCTGCCTGGACACCCAGGACACCGACGAGATCGTGGCCATCGTCAAGGCGATCGCCCCGGGCTTCGCCGGCATCAACCTGGAGGACATCTCCGCGCCGCGCTGCTTCGAGATCGAGGCCCGGCTGCGCGAGGCCCTGGACATCCCGGTCTTCCACGACGACCAGCACGGCACCGCGATCGTGGTGCTGGCGGCGCTGATGAACGCGCTCAAGGTGGTCGGCAAGGAGATCGCCGACATCCGGGTGGTGATGTCGGGCGCCGGCGCCGCCGGCACCGCGATCCTCAAGCTGCTGATGGCGGCCGGCGTCGAGCACGCCACCGTGGCGGACGTGAAGGGCGTGGTCCACGAGGGCCGCGACGACCTCAACGACAGCCTGCGCTGGATCGCCCAGCACACCAACCGCTCGGGCCGCACCGGCAGCCTCAAGGAGGCCGTGGCCGGCGCCGACGTCTTCATCGGCGTCTCCGCCCCGAACGTGCTGGACGGCGAGGACCTGGCCACCATGGCCGAGGACGCCATCGTCTTCGCGCTGGCCAACCCGGACCCGGAGGTCGACCCGGCGGTGGCCCGGCAGACCGCCGCGGTGGTCGCCACCGGCCGCAGCGACTTCCCGAACCAGATCAACAACGTGCTGGTCTTCCCGGGCGTCTTCCGCGGCCTGCTGGACGCCCAGAGCCGCACCGTCAACACCGAGATGATGATCGCCGCCGCGCGGGCCCTGGCGGCCACCGTCGGCGACGACGAGCGCAACCCGAACTACATCATCCCCAGCGTGTTCCACAAGGACGTCGCCAAGACCGTCGCCGCCGCCGTCCGGGAGGCCGCCCTGGCCGCCGCCTCGGAGGCCCCCGCGCCGTCCCGTCCGACCCCGGGCATCGTCGGCACGCTCGACACCGCCTCCTTCCCCGCTGTGAAGCTCTGACGCCAGGTCCCCGCGCCGGGCCGAAGGGCGCGCCGCTGCCGGAGCGACGAGCGACCAGCGAGGTACGTGCGCCGGAGCGAGGAGTGTCGGCAGCGGGTCGGAGCGCCCGGCGGCCCCGAAGGGGGGAAGCCCGGCAGGAGTCTCCGCGGCGACCGGTCACGATGTGTCGGGGATCGGTCAAATGTCCGATTGGCGGTCGTACCCGCCCCTTCCCGCCCCGAACCCTTGCGACACAAGGGCGAGGGGCGTGTTTGGGCTTGTCGGACCTAGGGCGTACGGTAGCCCTGCACGGGGCAGGCGTGTCCGACAAGTACGGAACGTCCCCCTGGTCTTCCGGCGTGTCTTCCTTGACCGCCGCCCGCGCCCGGTCCGCCGGAGCCGACGGAGCGTCACACCTCCGGCGGGCGGGCGTTGTTCGGGTCGTGCCGCCGGGGCCCGATTGGCATTCTCGGGGCCGGTCGGGGCAGGATTCGTATCCGGGCAGGCAGGCGGGCCTTCGAAGGCGCGGCGCGCGGCACTGGGTGCGGACCCGGCTCGCGACCACGCATTGCCTGCATGAGCACAGTGTGCGGACCTGCGGCCCATCCGGGTGCTCCCCGGTGGGAGCACCGATGGGCCCCCGTACACCGCAAGCGAACAGACCACAGGAGTACACATGAACCGCAGTGAGCTGGTGGCCGCGCTGTCCGAGCGCGCCGAGGTGACCCGCAAGGACGCCGACGCCGTTCTGGCCGCCTTCGCCGAGATCGTCGGCGAGGTCGTCGCCAAGGGCGACGAGAAGGTCACCATCCCCGGTTTCCTGACCTTCGAGCGCACCCACCGTGCCGCTCGCACCGCCCGCAACCCGCAGACCGGCGAGCCGATCCAGATCCCCGAGGGCTACAGCGCCAAGGTCAGCGCCGGCTCCAAGCTGAAGGAAGCCGCCAAGGGCGCCTGAACCACCCCTTGAACGCCCGAGAGGCCGGGTCCCCGCGAAGGGGGCCCGGCCTCTCGCCGTGGCGGGGGGCGCCGGTCAGGCGTCGACCAGCTCCTCGCCGGCGTGCTCGCTCGGCAGCTCGACGTGGGCGCCGAGGTCGCGCAGCTTCTCCATGAAGTTCTCGTAGCCGCGGTTGATCAGGTCGATGCCGTGCACGGTCGAGGTGCCCTCGGCCGCCAGCGCCGCGATCAGGTACGAGAACCCGCCGCGCAGGTCCGGGATGACCAGCTCGGAGCCGATCAGCTTGGACGGGCCGGAGACCACCGCGGAGTGCAGGAAGTTGCGGGCGCCGAAGCGGCAAGGGGTGGCGCCCAGGCACTCGCGGTAGAGCTGGATGTGCGCGCCCATCTGGTTCAGCGCGCCGGTGAAGCCCAGCCGCGACTCGTACACCGTCTCGTGCACGATGGACAGGCCGGTCGCCTGGGTCAGCGCGACCACCAGCGGCTGCTGCCAGTCGGTCTGGAAGCCGGGGTGCACGTCGGTCTCCAGGGCGATCGCCTTGAGCTCGCCGCCCGGGTGCCAGAACCGGATGCCCTCGTCGTCCACCTCGAAGGCACCGCCGACCTTCCGGAAGGTGTTGAGGAAGGTCATCATCTCCAGCTGGCGGGCGCCGCGGACGTAGATGTCGCCCTTGGTGGCCAGCGCCGCGCAGGCCCAGGAGGCGGACTCCAGGCGGTCCGGCAGCGCGCGGTGGTTGTAGCCGTTCAGCTCGTCGACACCGGTGATCAGGATGGTGCGGTCGGTGCCCAGGGTGATGATCGCGCCCATCTTCTGCAGCACGCAGATGAGGTCGACGATCTCCGGCTCGATGGCCGCGTTGCGCAGCTCGGTGACGCCCTCGGCGAGCACCGCGGTGAGCAGCACCTGCTCGGTCGCGCCGACCGAGGGGTAGGGCAGCTCGATCTTGGTGCCGCGCAGGCGCTGCTGGGCGACCAGGTAGGTGCCCTGCGGGTGCTTCTCGATGGTGGCGCCGAACTGGCGGAGCACCTCGAAGTGGAAGTCGACCGGGCGGCCGCCGATGTCGCAGCCGCCCAGGCCCGGGATGAAGGCGTGGCCGAGGCGGTGCAGCAGCGGGCCGCAGAACAGGATCGGGATGCGCGAGGAGCCGGCGTGCGCGTCGATGTCGGCGACGTTGGCGCTCTCCACGTGCGAGGGGTCGAGGATCAGCTCGCCGTCCTCGTCGCCGGTGCGCACGGTCACGCCGTGCAGCTGGAGCAGCCCGCGGACCACCTTGACGTCGCGGATGTCCGGGACGTTGCGCAGTCTGCTGGGACCCTGGCCGAGCAGGGCGGCGACCATGGCCTTGGGGACCAGGTTCTTCGCACCGCGGACGCGGATCTCGCCTTCCAGCGGGTTTCCGCCGTGGACCAGCAGGACGTCGTCGGTCATCGTTCTCGCAATCCGGGGTGCCAGAGGAGTGGGTGGGGCTCGGCGACGAGCCATGCGGTGGAACGGTTGCACGGGCGCGTCGGGCCCCCGGCGTGACCGAATCGGCACCGTGGACGGGCGTCCACCATCAGTAGATGGTAGTGGTCGTCCGGACGGTTCCCGTGAGCCTCTCCCGTGATGGTGCTCTCCCCGGGCCCCGCGGCGCGCGCCGGTACGGCCGTACGGGTGTTCGTGGCACCGCCGGTCGTCGGGTGTCCGCCGCCGGGGGTTCTGCGGGATCATGTGGGCATGACGGCGGCCCATTCGCACGGAGGCCGGTCCCACACCGGCCGTCTGCTCGTCGCGACGCCCGTGCTCACCGATCCGAACTTCGCCCGGGCGGTGGTGCTCCTCCTCGACCACGACGCCGAGGGGGCGCTCGGCGTGGTGCTGAACCGGCCGACCCCGGTGGAGGTCGGCAGCGTGCTGGACGGCTGGGGCGTGCTGGTCGGCCGCCCGGCGGTGGTGTTCCAGGGTGGGCCGGTGGCCCTGGACTCGGCGCTCGGCCTGGCGGTGGCACCGGGGGAGCCGGGCACCGGGGAGCCGCTCGGCTGGCGGCGGGTGCACGGCGCGATCGGCCTGGTGGACCTGGAGGCGCCGCCCGAGGTGCTGGCCGGCGAGCTCGGCGCGCTGCGGATCTTCGCCGGGTACGCGGGCTGGGCGCCGGGGCAGCTGGAGGCGGAGATCTCCAGCGGCGCCTGGTACCTGGTGGAGTGCGAGCCGGGGGACATCTCCAGCCCGGAGCCGGAGCGGCTCTGGCGGGCGGTGCTGCGCCGCCAGCGCGGCCCGCTGGCCCTGCTGGCGAGCTATCCGGACGATCCGACCCTCAACTGAGGGGTGCCGGGACCCGGCGGACCCGGCTGTGACATGTGCAGGGCGGCGTGACACTGGCCCGGTCTCGCGGGGCGCCCATAGACTTGGCACCCATGAGCACTCTTGAGCCCGAGCGCGGCCTCGGCACCGGCACCCTGGTCGAGCCCGTCCCGCAGGTGTCCCACGGGGACGGCGACCACGAGCGCTTCGCGCACTACGTCCAGAAGGACAAGATCATGGAGAGCGCCCTCTCCGGATCCCCCGTGGTGGCGCTCTGCGGCAAGGTGTGGGTGCCCGGGCGCGACCCGAAGAAGTACCCGGTCTGCCCGATGTGCAAGGAGATCTACGACGGCATCGGCAAGCCGCAGGGCGGCGACGGCGACAACGGCAAGTAGGGCGGGGGCGGGTACGGCGACGGCACGCGGGTAGCCCGTTCCGTTTTCCGCACCGCCGTTTTGCATAGCACCGCGATTGCCGGGTGGTCTATGCCAGTCGTCCGGTCGGGGGGAGGATGGCGCAATGGACCTCATTCCCGCGCCCGTGAGTTCCGTCCGCCTCCCGGACCAGGACTTCCCGCTCGACCGGACGACCACCCTGACCGCGCCGCCGGAGCTGGCCGGGGCCGAACGGTGGCTGCGCTCCTCGCTGACCGCCGCCACCGGCCTGCCGCTCGCCCCCGGGCGGCCCGGCGAGGGTGTCGAACTGGTCCACGACTCCGCGCTGGCCGCCGAGGCGTACCGGCTCTCGGTGCGCCCCGGCCACGCCGTGATCACCGCCGGCGGACCGGCCGGCGCGCTCTGGGGTGCCCAGACGCTGCGCCGGCTGCTCGGTCCGGACGCCTTCCGGCGCGCCCCGCTGCGCGCGGAGTGGGTGCTGCCCGGCGTGGACATCGAGGACGCGCCCCGGTTCGGCTGGCGCGGCGCGCTGCTGGACGTCGCCCGACACTTCCTGCCCAAGGCCGATGTGCTGCGCTTCGTGGACCAGCTGTCCGCGCACAAGCTCAACGTGCTGCACCTGCACCTGACCGACGACCAGGGCTGGCGGGTGGAGATCAAGCGCTACCCGGCGCTCACCGAGAAGGCGTCCTGGCGCGAGCGCTCGATGGTCGGCTACCGGGCCGGCCAGCGCCGGGACGACCGCCCGCACGGCGGCTTCTACACCCAGGCCGACCTGCGCGAGATCGTCGCCTACGCGGCCGAGCGGGGCATCACCGTGGTGCCCGAGATCGAGCTGCCGGGCCACACCCAGGCCGTCGTGGCCGCCTACCCCGAGCTGGGCAACACCGACGTGGTGGACACCTCGGCGCTCGGCGTGTGGACCGACTGGGGCGTCAGCCACCACGTGCTCAACCCGTCCGAGGCCACCCTGCGCTTCTTCGAGGGCGTGCTGGAGGAGGTCCTGGAGCTCTTCCCGTCCGAGTTCATCCACCTGGGCGGCGACGAGGTCCCCAAGGAGCAGTGGAAGGAGAGCGCCGCCGCGCAGGCGCGGATCCGCGAGCTGGGCCTGTCCAACGAGGACGAGCTGCAGAGCCACATCATCCGGCACTTCGACCGCTGGCTGGCCGAGCGCGGCCGGCGGCTGATCGGCTGGGACGAGATCCTGGAGGGCGGCCTCGCCCCCGGTGCCGCCGTGTCGTCCTGGCGCGGCTACGGCGGCGGGATCGCCGCCGCCGAGGCCGGGCACGACGTGGTGATGTGCCCCGAGCAGCAGGTCTACTTCGACCACCGGCAGGCGCCGGGCGAGGACGAGCCGATCCCGGTCGGCTTCGTGCGCACCCTGGAGGACGTCTACCGGTTCGAGCCGGTGCCGGCCCAGCTCGACGAGGCCGCGGCCCGCCGGGTGATCGGCACCCAGGCCAACCTGTGGAGCGAGTTCATGCACAGCGCCCGGGACATCGACTACCGGGCCTTCCCGCGGCTCGCGGCCTTCGCCGAGGTCGCCTGGTCGGCGCTGCCCACCGACCCGGCCGCGCGCGACTTCGCCGGCTTCGAGCGGCGGATGGCGGAACACCTGGAGGTGCTGGACGCGCTCGGCGTCGAGTACCGCCCGGCCGCCGGCCCGCACCCGTGGCAGACCTGGCCCGGAGTCCAGGGCCGGCCGATCGAGGGGCCGCCGCCGGTGGTCTGACGGCGCGCCGGGAGGGCGGACGGACGTCACGTGCGGGAACTTCCGAACGGGCGTCGGACGTCAAGAACAGATGAACATCCGACCCGGTCCGGTACGGACCGGGTCGGATACCGCCCGGTATCGGTCCCAATCGGGCAGCACCGTTCGCCAGTCCCGAAATGATCATCGAGCATTGTGTGCCAGAGTTGCCCAACCCGGCCCGATCGCCCGTACCCTACGGGCCAGGCCGGGCTGCCGGAGCGGACACCGGCCCGAGGGCCGCGGCGGCAGGCGATCGATGAGCAAGTGGAGCACGGTGGGACCCAGGTGAACCGGACGATCATGCTGCCGGCCTCCCTCGACGAGGCCGTCGAAGCGCTGGCCGCTCACCCGGCCGCGGTGCCGGTGGCCGGCGCCACCGACCTGATGGAGGCCGTCAACGCCGGACGGCTGCGCCCGGCCGCCCTGGTGGGCCTCGGCCGGATCACCGAACTCCGCGGCTGGCGCTACGAGGACGGCGGCACCGCCGTGCTGGGCGCCGGGCTCACCCACGCCCGGATGGACCGCCCCGACTTCGCCGCGCTCATCCCCGCGCTGGCCGACGCGGCCCGCACCGCCGGCCCGCCGCAGGTGCGCAACGTCGGCACCCTCGGCGGCAACATCGCCACCGCCGCCCCGGCCGGCGACACCCTCCCGGTGCTCGCCGCGCTGGAGGCCAGCGTCACCCTGGCCCGGGCCGGCGCCACCCGCGAGGTCCCGGTCAGCCACCTGCTCACCGGCCTCGACCCGCTGCGCCCCGGCGAGCTGCTCACCTGGGTGCGGGTCCCGCTGCTGCACGCCCCGCAGGTCTTCCTCAAGGCCACCGGCCGCAGCGGCCCGGCCCGCGCCACCGCCTCGGTGGCCCTGGTCCTCGACCCCGCCCGGCGAGCCGTGCGTTGCGCCGTCGGCGCCGTCGCCCCGGTGCCGCTGCGGCCCCTGGAGGCCGAGGCCTGGGTGGCCGGCTGCATCGACTGGGACGGCTCGCGGGAGATCGACCCCGCCGCGACCGCGGCCTTCGGCGAGTACGTCGCCGCCGCCTGCGTCCCCGACGGCTACGGCGCGGAGGGCGCCTGGGAGGCCGTCACCGAGGGGCCGAGCGCGGCCGCCGTCCGTCTGCGGCGTACCGTAGCCGTGCTGGCCCGCCGGGCACTGGGAAGGGCGCTCAAGTGACCACAGACCACCCCATCGAGGCCCTGGACGCGGGGCTGCTCGACCACGCGCACGACCACGCGCCGCAGGTCAGCCGCGAGCTGCGGCCGACCACCTCGTACACCCTGCGGGTCAACGGCTTCGAGCGGCCCGTCACCGACGCCTGGATCGGCGAGAGCCTGCTCTACGTGCTGCGCGAGCGGCTCGGCCTGGCCGGCGCCAAGGACGGCTGCGAGCAGGGCGAGTGCGGGGCCTGCTCGGTGCAGGTCGACGGGCAGCTGGTGGCCGGCTGCCTGGTCCCCGCCGCGCTGGCGCAGGACAGCGAGATCAACACCGTCGAGGGCCTGTCGGCCGGCGGCGGCGCCAGCGACGTCCAGCAGGCGCTGGCCGAGTCCGGCGCGGTGCAGTGCGGCTACTGCGTGCCCGGCCTGGCGATGGCCGTGCACGACCTGCTCCAGCGCAACCACCGGCCCACCGAGGTCGAGGCCCGGCAGGCGCTGTGCGGCAACCTCTGCCGGTGCACCGGCTACCGGGGCGCGCTGGTCGCCGTGCAGAGCGTCGCCGACGCGCGCGCGGCGGAGGCCGAGGCCGCGGACGAGGCGGCCGCCGCCGAGGAGCCGGCCAAGGCCGCCGCGGCCCCCGCCCCGGACCCGGTGTCCGCGCCGTCCGAGCCCGCGACCGTGCCGGCGGCCCCCGCCGACGACGCCGTGACCGCCGCCGACCTGCCGGTGTACACCGACGGCGACGCCTGGATCGAGCACGTCCCGCAGCCCCCCGCCGAGCCGGCCGCCCCGACGCCGGCCCCCGGCGCCGGCGCGCCGTACGCCGCCCCGGACGGCGCGGGCGGCTACGACAGCGGGGTCTACGACACCACCGTGCTGGCCCCGGTCCGGGACGTCCCCGCGCCGCCCGCCGACGGGTCCGCCGGCTTCCACCCGGCCCAGGGCTACCCCGGACAGCAGCCCTACCCGGGCGCCACCCCGGCGCACGGCACCTACCTGCCCGGCGCCGCCGGCTACCCCGACGCGTCCGGCTACCCGCAGCAGCCCGGCTACGACCAGGCCCCGGCCTACGACGGCGCCGGGTACGACGGCCCCGTCTACGAGACCCCGGCCGCCGGCTACCCGCAGCAGCCCGGCCACGACGGCGGCACTCCCGCGCACGGCACGCCGTACATCCCCACGCCCCCGCACGGCGTCCCGGCCGAGGGCGCCGCCCCCGCCGGCGTCCCGTACGGCGCCACCCCCGCCCACGGCATCCGGCTCCCCGAGGACGACCACGCATCATGACGTCGCCTACCGACATCGGCGCAGCACTCCAGCAGGACGGCGACGCGGGCGGCACGACGGAGCCGTTCGGGCTGGGCAGCTCCCCGCTGCGCAGCGACGCCCTGCCCAAGGCGCTCGGCATCTACCCGTACGCCGCCGACCTGTGGGCCGAGGGCCTGCTCTGGGGCGCGGTGCTGCGCTCGCCGCACCCGCACGCGCGGATCCTCGGCATCGACACCTCGGCCGCGCTGGCCCTGCCCGGCGTGCACGCCGTGGTCACCGCCGCCGACCTGCCGGCCGGCCCGGACGGCCTGCCGGACGGCGCGCCGTCCGGACCGATCGTCGCCGACCGTCCGGTCCTCGCCGCCGGGGTGGTCCGCCACCACGGCGAGCCGGTGGCCGCGGTCGCCGCCGACCACCCCGACACCGCCCGGCTCGCGGTCGGCCTGATCACCGTCGACTACGAGCCGCTGGAGGCCGTCACCGACCCCGAGCAGGCCTTCACCGCCCCGCCGCTGCACCCGGACGGCAACCTCTTCCGCCACCTGCCGCTGCGCACCGGCGACCCGGAGGCGGCCGGCGAGGTCGTCGTCGAGGGCCTGTACCAGGTGGGCCGCCAGGACCCGGCGCCGCTCGGCGCCGAGGCGGGCCTGGCCGTGCCGCGCCCGGACGGCGGGGTCGAGCTGCACCTGTCCTCCACCGACCCGCACGGCGACCGCGACCGCACCGCCGCCTGCCTGGGCCTGGAGCCGGACCGGGTCCGGCTGGTGGTCACCGGCGTGCCCGGCGCCACCGCCGACCGCGAGGACCCGTCCTTCCAGGTCACCCTGGCGCTGCTGGCGCTGCGCACCGGCCGCCCGGTGAAGATGACGCTCACCCGCGAGGAGTCCTTCCACACCCACACCTCGCGGCACCCGGCGCTGCTGCGCTACCGCCACCACGCGGACGCCGAGGGCCGGCTGGTGAAGGTCGAGGCGCAGATCCTGCTGGACGGCGGCGCCTACGCGGACGTCTCGGCCGAGGCGCTGGCCGCCGCCACCGCCTTCTCGGTCGGCCCGTACAACTGCCCCAACGTCTTCGTGGACGCCTGGGCGGTGCGCACCAACAACCCGCCGGCCGGCCGGATGCGCGGCGAGGGCGCGCTGCAGGCGTGCTTCGCCTACGAGTCGCAGCTGGACCAGCTGGCCGCCCGGGTCGGCGTCGACCCGGTGGAGATCCGCCGCCGCAATGTGATGGCGACCGGCGACCCGCTGCCCACCGGACAGGCCGTCACCTGCCCGGCCCCGGTGGGCGCGCTGCTGGAGGCCGTCGCCGGGGAGCCGCTGCCGGCGCTGCCGGTGGACGACCCGGACGCCGAGTGGCTGCTGCCGGGCGGGCCCGGCGGCGCCGGCGACCCGGCCGCGGTGCGGCGCGGCATCGGCTACGCGCTGGGCATGGTGCACATGCTGGGCGCCGAGGGCGAGGACGAGGTCGCCACCGCGACGGTGCGGGTCAGCGGCGACCACGCCACGGTGATCTGCGCCGCGGTCGACGCCGGCCAGGGCTTCGCCACGCTGGCCCGGCAGATCGTGCAGAGCGTGCTGGGCGTCAGCGAGGTGTACATCGCGCCGGCCGACAGCGACCAGTCGGTGGCCGGGCCGTCCGCCCGGGGCCGGCACACCTGGGTGTCCGGCGGCGCGATCGAGCGGGCCGCGCTGATGGTCCGCCACCAGCTGCTCCAGCCGATCGCCGCGAACTTCGGGATGTCGGCGGAGCTGCTGCAGATCGCCGACGGCAAGATCACCTCGTACGACGGGGTGCTCGGCATGCCGGTGGCCGAGGCACTGGAGGGCAAGGAGCTCTGGGCGACCGCGCAGTGCCGCCCGCACCCGACCGAGCCGCTGGACGAGGCCGGGCACGGCGACGCCTTCGTCTCCATCGCGTTCTGCGCGATGCGCGCGGTGGTGGACGTGGACATCGAACTGGGCGCCGTCCGGGTGGTCGAGATGACGGTGGCCCAGGACGTCGGCCGGGCACTGAACCCGCGGCAGATCGAGGACCGGATCGAGGCGGGGGTCGCCCAGGGCGTCGGCCTGGCGCTGCTGGAGGACCTCCGCACCGAGGGCGGCCTGCTGGCCAACCCCTCGCTCACCGGCTACCGGCTGCCGACCGCGCTGGACACCCCGGAGATCCGGGTCGCCGCCCTGCTGGAGGAGCGCGACGTGGTGGCCCCGTTCGGGGCCAAGGCGGTCAGCGCGGTCCCGGCGGTGACCGCGCCGGCGGCCGTGGCCGCGGCGGTCCGCGCCGCCACCGGCCTGCCGGTGGGCCGGCTGCCGATCCGCCCGGAGGACGCCGTCACCGGCTGAGCGGGCGCTCGGGGAATTCGGCGGGAGACCGCCGAATTCCCGGAAAATGCATGACGAATTGCCGGTCGGCGCTTTTGCGTCGACCGGCAATTCGCTTTCGGAGGCCATGACGGGAATCGAACCCGTGTACACCGCTTTGCAGGCGGTTCCCTAAACCACTCGGGCACACGGCCGTGGGGGTGGAACTGGTGACAGGCTGGACTGCGGGGCGCCTCAGGCGCGGCGGCAGCAGCGACAGGCGCGACAACAGCGGGGAGCGGTGGCACAGGTGCGGGGCGAGGTGGCCGCCGTCTTCCTGTCCATGTCCGACTCCTGTCGTCGTTCGCCGTGTTGGTGAATTCAGTCTGGCGGAATGCCGGGCGGAACGTCAATATGCCTTTGTAAATTCTGTGTGGCGGGATTTCCGGAGGGGTGTGCTACGGTCGGAGGCAGGTGGCCCTCCGCGGCCGCCCCGGACGAGCGCGTCGTACCCGGTGATGACAAGACGACGCAGTGACAGCGGCAACCCGGCCGCTGCCGACTGCGGAGGTACGACCGTCATGGCTTGGCTCGTTCTGATTCTCTCCGGCGTCCTGGAGACCGTGTGGGCGGTGGCCCTGGAGGCGTCCAAGGGCTTCTCCCGCCTCGTCCCGACCGTGGTGTTCGGTGCGGCGCTGCTCCTCTCGATGGGCGGCCTGGCGTACGCGATGCGCTCGATCCCGATCGGCACCGGCTACGCGGTGTGGGTGGGCATCGGCGCGGTGGGCACCGCGATCTACGGCATGGCGGTACTGGGGGACGCGGTGACCCTGGCCCGGATCGGCTGCCTGCTGCTGATCGTCTCCGGCGTGGTGGGCCTCAAGGTGCTGCACTGACCGCGGCGCCGGCTCCGGACCTAGGTCCGGAGTCGGAGAAGAGTGGCGACCAGGGTCAGGGTCCATCGGGCCGGACGCGCCTTACGATCATACGTATGACCACAGCCTCCGCCGCCTCGGCCGACACCGCCCCCGTTCCGATACCGACCGACCCCGGCGGCGGGGTGCTGGGCGACCACTTCCGGGCCCTGACCCTGGGGATCGTCTCGGTGGTCCTGGTGATCGCCTTCGAGGCGACGGCCGTCAACACCGCGATGCCGGTGGCCGCCCGCGAGCTGGACGGGCTCGGGCTGTACGCCTTCGCTTTCTCCGGCTACTTCACCACCACGCTCTTCGCGCTGGTCGTCTCCGGCCAGTGGTGCGACCGGAGCGGCCCGCTGCAACCGCTGTTCACCGGCATCGCGGTGTTCGGGGCGGGCCTGCTGGTGGCCGGCGCGGCGCCCGGGATGTGGATCTTCGTCGGCGGCCGGGCGATCCAGGGCCTCGGCGGCGGGCTGGTGATCGTCGCGCTCTACGTGGTGGTCGGCCGGGCCTACCCCGAGCGGTTGCGGCCCTCGGTGTTCGCCGCCTTCTCCTCGGCCTGGGTGCTGCCCTCGATCGTCGGCCCGGTGGTCTCCGGCGCGGTCACCCAGCACCTCGGCTGGCGCTGGGTCTTCCTCGCCGTACCGGCGCTGATCCTGCTGCCGCTGGCGGTGATGGGCCCGGCGCTGCGCCGCTCGGAGAAGGAGCAGCCGGTGCTCAAGGGCGCCGCGTTCGACCGCCGCCGCACCGGGCTGGCCGCGATGGCCGCGCTCGGCGCCGGCCTGCTGCAGTACGCGGGCCAGCGGCTGGACCTGCCCGGGCTGCTGCCGGCCGTCGCCGGGGCGGCGCTGCTGGTCCCGGCGGTGCTCGGGCTGCTGCCGGCCGGCACGCTGCGGGCCGGGCGAGGACTGCCGACGGTGATTCTGCTGCGCGGGGTCGCGGCGGGGGCCTTCTTCGCGGCCGAGGCGTTCATCCCGCTGATGATGGTGACCGAGCGCGGCCTGTCGCCGACGCTGGCCGGGCTCACCCTGACCAGCGGTGGCCTGTCCTGGGCGCTCGGCTCCTGGATCCAGGGCCGGCCGGGGGCCGAGCGGTACCGCGAGGCGATGATCCGCGGCGGCTTCGTGCTGACCGCGGTGGCCATCGCCGGGGCGGCGCTGGTACTCGTCCCGGCGGCGCCGACCTGGGTGGCGGCGGCGGCCTGGGGCGTCGGCGGGATCGGCATGGGCCTGACGGTCGCGAGCGTCAGCGTGCTGATGATGAAGCTGTCGACGCCGGAGGACGCCGGGGCCAACTCGGCCTCGCTCCAGGTGAGCGACGCGCTGGGCAACGTGCTGCTGGTGGGCCTGTCCGGGGTGCTGTTCGCGGCGCTCGGCGGAGGCTCGGTGGCCGCCGCCCACGACGGCGCCGGGGGCACCGGGTCGACCGGGGCGTTCGCGGTGATCTTCCTGACCATGACCGGGGTCGCGCTGCTCGGCGCCCTGGTCTCCGGCCGGGTCCGCAAGTCCGGCTGAGCGACCGGCCGAGACCTCGGCGGGAGGCCGGGCGGGCCACGATTCAGAAGCTCTCCCAGCCCCCGGCCGGGGCCTGGCCCGGGCCCAGGGTCCGGAGCTTGCGCAGCACCGCCGGGTCCTGGGCGTCCAGCCAGTCGACCAGTTGACGGAAGGACACCAGCCGGACCTCGGGCCGCCCGGCGATCGCCTTGATGACGTCCTCGACGGCGTTCATGTAGATGCCGCCGTTCCACTCCTCGAAGTGGTTGCCGATGATGTACGGCGCGCGGTTGGTGGTGTAGGCGCGCTCGAAGCCCATCAGGTAGGCGTCCCTGGCCTGGGTCTGGAAGCCGGGGTGGAGCGCCGGGTCGGCCTTGGTGTTGCTGCCGCACTGGTTGAACATGATGTTGTAGTCCATCGACAGCACCTGGAAGGTGTGCCCGGGGAACGGGATGGACTGCAGCGGGAGGTCCCAGAGCGCCCCGCCCTGGATCTTCTGCGGCCAGATCTGGGTGCCGTTGCCGCTGCTGTCGTAGCGCCAGCCGCGCTTGACGGCGGTGGGCAGCAGGTTGCGCTGGCCCTCCAGGCAGGGGGTGCGGCTGCCGATCAGCTCCTTGCGGTAGTCGAAGGGCAGCGCGGGCAGGTCGGTGAAGCCGGTGTTGGTCCGCCAGTTCATCACGAAGTCCATCGCCTGCTGGATCTCGCTGTCCCACTCCTCCGGCGACCACTTGCCGACACCGGTGGCGCCGCAGAAGTGGCCGTTGAAGTGGGTGCCGATCTCGTGGCCCTCCAGCCAGGCGGCGTGCACGTTCTCCAGGGTGTCCCGGATGTGCTGGTCGGTCAGGTAGCCGATGTCGGAGGCGCCGGCCTTGTGCTGCGGCGGGCGGTAGAGGTCCTTGCGGGACTCCGGCAGCAGGTAGAGGCCGCTGAGGAAGAAGGTCATCGAGGCGTCGTGCTCCCGGGCGAGCCGGCGGAAGCGCGCGAACAGGCCGTTGTCGAGCTCGCCGGCGCCGTCCCAGGAGAAGACCACGAACTGCGGCGGGCGCTGGCCGGGCCGCAGCGCCTCGGGGGCGGGCCGGGCGGGCTGCGGGCCGGTGTCCGAGGTGGAGCCGTCGCCGATCAGGGTGACCGGGGGCTTGGCCGCCTCGGTCGGGGCCGGCGCGTGGTCCTCGGCCGGGGTGGCCGGGACCGGGGCCGGAGCGGTCGCCTTCCCGTCGCCC
Source organism: Kitasatospora sp. NPDC097605 (assembly GCF_040302725.1). Taxonomy (NCBI): domain Bacteria; kingdom Bacillati; phylum Actinomycetota; class Actinomycetes; order Kitasatosporales; family Streptomycetaceae; genus Kitasatospora; species Kitasatospora sp. NPDC097605. The sequence goes on from NZ_JBEOSF010000011.1 coordinate 67,410, forward strand.
GGGTCCTTCCGGACCCCGCAGCCCGCGGCGAGGGCGGCGGCGCCGGCGGCACCCGCGGCCAGCAGGGTGCGGCGGGAGAGAGCATCCATGGTCACTCCGTTCATGGGGCGGGCGCGATGCGGGCGCGGCAGGCACGGCGGGTGGCCGGCCGGGCGGACGGGGGCCCGGTCGGACAAGTGCGGTGATAGGCCTGTGAACGGGGTCAGCATGGCACGCGATCGAGATCGGTCAATGCTTCACCACGGATGGTCGGAACTCATCGCCCGAAGGATGCAACCGGGAAGGCGTTCCTGAGTGTCCGATGAAGAGATTGTCGCCATTCCTGAGAGCCGCCAGGTGACCGGAGGGTGGCGGGCAGGTGACGTCTCACCCCTTCGGACCATGCTGTGCCCCAAGAGCCCTGCCGATCGGGGGGAGTGAGTACGACCAGCGTATGAATGTGACATAGGGTCCGATCCGGTTGCATGGTTCCCAGGAAGTTCCCAGGAACCGGCGACCGGTCCGACGTCAGCAGAGGGGAGCGCCGGTGGGCGCCCAGCAGAGCAGGAGCCCGTGGCCGGGCACCTTGGCGGTCGGTGCCGCGCTCGTGCTGGGTGCGTGGCTGCTGCACGAGGGCCCGAGTGCCGTGCTCCCGCCGGCACCCGGCGCCGGACAGGCCCTCAGCGGCTTCGCCCCGGTCTCCGTGGTGCCGCCGCTCGGCCCCTCCCGGCCGACCCGGATCCGCATCCCCGCCGTCCGGCTGGACGCCCCGGTCACCGGCCTCGGCCTCGACCGGGACGGCCGCCTCCAGGCACCGCCGCAGGAGGACCGCAACCTCGCCGGCTGGTACCGGGACGGCGCCGCCCCCGGCCAGCGCGGCACCGCGATCATCGCCGGCCACGTCGACAACGACAGCGGGCCCGCCGTCTTCTACCACCTGGGCGCCCTGCACCGCGGGGACCGGATCGAGATCCTCCGCGAGGACGGCCGCACCGCCGTCTACCAGCTCTACGCCATCGAAGTGCACGACCGAAAGGACTTCCCGGACGACCGCGTGTACCGCCAGGCCGCCGACGCCCAACTGCGGGTGATCACCTGTGGCGGCGGCTACAGCGAGGAGCACGGCTACGACGGCAACGTCGTCGCCTACGGCTTCCTCGCCGACACCACGCGCCCGGGGAAACCCGTATGACCTCCCTCGCCGACACCACCACCGGGCTCGCCGTCCGCTGGAACCCGCTCGACTGGCCGCTCACCCACGGCCCGATCCCGTACGCCGTGCTCGCCGCCGGCTGGGCCGCGCTCGCGCTGCTCGCGCTCTCCCGCGACCGGCGCTGGATCGGCCTGCGCCCGGCCGGCGCCGCGCTGCTCACCGCCGCCCTCACCGCCGCGATCAAGATCGCCGTGGACGGGTGGTGGCACCCCTTCCCCGAGGGCACCCCCGACTACGTGCTCGGCTGGGTCGCCCTCGCCGTGTTCGCGCTGGCCCTGGCCGGCTTCCGCGTCCCGCTGCTGCCCGGCCGTCAGCGGTTCCTGGCGGCCGGCGGCGCGCTCCTGGTGGTGCTGATGGCGGCCTCGCAGGTCAACCGCGGCTTCGACCAGTACCCGACGGCCCGCGTCATGCTGGCGCCGAAGACCCAGGCACTGACCACCGGCAAGGCGCCCGACGTGGTGGCCGTGCCGCCCGGCAAGGTGCTGGAGGAGGTCTGGCGCGCCCCGGCCGGTCTGCCGGAGAAGGGCACCGTCTCGACCGCCCCGATCCCCGGGACCAAGTCCGGCTTCGACGCCCGCGACGCCTACGTCTACCTGCCCCCCGCCTACCAGGCCAGCCCCCGGCCGCTGCTGCCGGTGCTGGTGCTGATGGCCGGCCAGCCCGGCAACCCCTCCGACTGGGTCAACTCCGGCGGCATGCAGGAGCGGCTGGACGCCTTCGCCGCCGACCACCAGGGCCTCGCCCCGATCGTGGTGATGGTCGACCAGATCGCCACCATGTGGGGCAACAGCCTCTGCATGGACTCCCACGTCGCCCGGGCGCAGACCTACCTCGCCGAGGACGTCCCCGACTGGATCCACGGCCACCTCCAGACCGCCACCGGCCGCACCGCCCTGTCCATCGGCGGGGCCTCGCTCGGCGGCACCTGCGCCCTCCAACTGGCCGTCAACGCGCCGCAGGTCTACGGCTCGTTCATCGACATCTCCGGCCAGGACGAGCCCACCCTGGGCACCCACGACGAGACCGTCGAGAAGGCCTTCGACGGCGACGAGCAGGCCTTCGCCGCCATCGACCCGGCGCACCTGATGGCCACCCGCCGGTTCCCGGACACCGCCGGCGTCTTCGCGGTCGGTGCCGGCGACGACGACTTCCGCCCGCAGCAGGAGACGATGTACGCGGCCGCACAGAAGGCAGGGATGAAGGTGGAGTTCCAACCGATCCCCGGCGGTCACAGCTGGACGGTGTTCCGGGAGGCGCTCGACCGGAACCTGCCCTGGCTCGGCCGGCAGACCGGGATGATCCGGTGATCCGGCTCGGCGCCGCGCCGGCCCGGGCCCTGGCGGGCGAGCGCGCGCGACAGGGCGAACGGCAACCGCGGCGGGACGGCGAACAGCCCTACCCGCGGGTCCCCGAACAGCCCCGCGGCGGACCGGCACCCGCCCCCGCCCCGGCCCCGGGCCCCGGGCCCGGCGCACCCGCGCCGCGCTCCCCGCAGCGCCTCGCCCGGGCCGCCGCCGGCCTCGCCGCCCGGGTCGCCACCCGGCTCGGCGAGGCCCCGCTCACCCTGGTGCTGCTGGTCGGCCTCTGGGCCGTCGGCGCCGCCACCGGCAGCCTCTCCCGCGGCCCGTCCGAGGCCCTGCTGGACAAGGTCGGCGTCGGCACCCCGACCCTCGGCGAGGGCCGCTGGTGGACGCCGCTCACCTCGCTGTTCTGGTGCTCCGGCACCGGCGCCTACGTCTTCACCAGCCTGCTGCTGCTCCTGGTCGCCCCGGCGGCCGAGCGCCGGCTCGGGCCGCTGCGGACGCTCGGGGTGGTGGTCGCCGGGCAGCTGGCCGGCACCCTGGCCGGCACCGGCGTGGTCGCGGCCGGCGCCGGGTTCGGCGAGCAGTGGACCGCCTCGGTCGTCGGCCAGACCGCGGTCGGCCCCGGCGTCGGCCTGTTCGCGCTGGCCGGTGTGCTCGGCTACCGGCTCACCGTGCTCTGGCGCCGGCGGCTGCACCTGCTGGTGGTGCTGGTGCCGCTGGTGATGACGCTGTACGTGGGGCACCTGCAGAGCGTGCAGCGCTTCTCCGGAGCCCTGGTCGGCCTGGCCGCCGGCGCGCTGCTCTTCCGCGGCCGCCCGCACCTGCGCTCGCACCGCTCCTCGCACACCGAGACCCGGGTGCTGGTGGCGCTCTGCCTGGTCGCCGCCGCGCTCGGCCCGCTGATCGCCTCGCTGTACGACAACGCGGCCGGCCCGTTCAACACCTTCTCGGAGATCTACCTGTCGCACCGGCTCAGCCCGGAGGAGGTCGCCGACTTCTGCGCCGTCTCGGCCCACGACTGCGCCCGCGCGCACGCCGTCGAGCGGATCTTCGACACCCCGGCGCGGCTGATGGCCACGCTCTTCCCCGCGCTGCTGCTGGTGCTGGCCGAGGGACTGCGCCGCGGCCTGCGGCTCGCCTGGCGGATCACCGTCGCCACCGAGCTGCTCTGGACCGCCATGCTGGTCTGGCTGTTCACCGAGACCGGCACCGGCTCGGGCGGGGTCGTCCAGTACTTCGTCGAGGCGCTGCTGCTGCCGCTGGTCACCGGCGGCCTGCTGCTGGCCACCCGCAAGCGCTTCCCGCTGCGATTGCCGCGCGCGGTGCTCGGCCGGCTGGCCGCCGTGCTCGGCGGCGCGCTGCTCGTCGCCAGTGCCGCGTACACCGGGCTCGGCGTGCTGGCCGCCGGGCAGTTCGAGCCGGGCGCGACCTTCCGGGGGCTGGTCGCCGGGCTGCCGGCCCAGTACCTGCCGCCCGCCTACAACGACCTGCTGCCCGACTACCCGATCGCGGTCGGGCCGTTCGCCCGGGTCCTGGAGACGTACTGCGGGCTCGCCTTCTGGGCGGTCGCGCTGGGCGCGCTCCTGGTGGCCTTCCGCCGGCCGGTGGTGCACGTCGACGCCGAGGACGCCGCGCGGGCCCGCACCCTGCTCACCGAGCACGGCGGCGGCACGCTCTCCTTCCTCACCACCTGGGACGGCAACCACTACTGGTTCGACGAGGACGGCCGGGCGGCCGTCGCCTACCGGGTGCTGAACACCGTGGCGCTGACCACCGGCGACCCGTTCGGCGACCCGGAGGCGCGCGCCCGCGCGGTGGCCGGGTTCGCCCGGTACTGCGACGCGCGTGGCTGGACGCCGTGCTTCTACAGCATCACCCCGGAGACCAGGGCCGCCGCCGGGCAGCTCGGCTGGCGCTCGCTGCAGGTCGCCGAGGACACCGTGGTCGCGCTGCCGGAGCTCGCCTTCACCGGCCGCAAGTGGCAGGACATCCGCACCGCGCTCAACAAGGCGGGCAAGCAGGGCATCACCGCCGAGTGGTGGTCGTACCACGAGGCGCCGCTCGCGCTGAAGGAGCAGATCCGCGCCATCTCCGAGGAGTGGGTCTCGGAGAAGGGGCTGCCCGAGATGGGCTTCACCCTCGGCGGCCTGGAGGAACTGGACGACCCGGCGGTGCGGCTGCTGATCGCGGTCGACGAGGACCGCGCCGTGCACGGGCTGACCAGCTGGATGCCGGTCTACGAGAACGGCGAGCCGGTCGGCTGGACGCTGGACTTCATGCGCCGGCGCTCGGACGGCTTCCGCGGCGTCACCGAGTTCCTGATCGCCTCGGCGGCGCTCGGCTTCAAGCAGGAGGGCGCGCGCTTCCTCTCGCTCTCCGGCGCACCGCTGGCCCGCTCGGAGAAGGAGCCGCCGACCGGGCTGCAGAAGACCCTGGACTGGCTGGGAAGGGCGCTGGAGCCGGTGTACGGCTTCCGCTCCCTGCTCGCGTTCAAGGCGAAGTTCCAGCCGGAGTACCGGCCGATGTACATGTCCTACCCGGACCCGGCCGCCCTGCCCAGCATCACCCGGGCGATCGGCAAGGCCTACCTGCCGCACCTCACGCCGGCCCAGGGCGTGCGGCTGATGCGGAAGCTCTCGGCGTAGCGCCCCGCCCGGACCCGCCCCGGAGCGGGCGAAGAGCAGCAGCTGCCCGGGCTCGGCCCCGGGCGGCTGCCGACTCGTGCCGTGCCGGGCCGCTCAGCCGAGCAGCTGGGCGAGGGCGCGGTCGGCGTCCAGGTGCAGGTGCTCCTCGCCCTCGGGGACGAGCAGGCGGCTGCGCCACAGGAAGCGCCGCAGGTCGGCGGTGTCGAACTGGACCAGCGCGGTGCCCTCGGGCGCGCGCAGCTCGACCATGGTGCGCCGGCCGAGCGCGGGCCGGACGTGGACGTCGCCGATGCCCGAGGGCACCTCCAGGCCGGCGGCGAGCAGCCGGCGGGCGAAGACCCAGACGATGTCGGCGGACTCCGGGCCCCCGTCGGCCGGGTCGTCCAGCGAGAACTCGGCGGGGAAGGCCATCCGGACGGCCAGCGGGTCGTCCGGGAGGTAGGTCAGGGTGACCCGCAGCCGGACGGAACGGTGGGCGGAGAGGATCAGGCGGGCCTGGACGGTCTCTTCGGCGGTGGCGTGCACGGCGGTTCCCTTCCTTGGGGGTGCGAGGCCGGTGACGGCTGTGGGGTTGGGGCGGCCTCACCCGGAAGAGAGGCGGTGGAGGGGGTTCCGCTTACCGCGTTTTCGCATGTTTCCGACGTGATCCACGTCACATCGATTTCCGGCCGAACCGGCCGCCCGCCAGCCGGAAGCCCGCCCCGCCCGGCCCCGCCGCGGCCGCCCGAACGGCCCCGGGCCCGGTACGCTGGGCGGGTTGTCCGAACGCCGTCCAGCCGTGGGGCGAGGCCGAAGAACCGCCTCTGACCTGCGATGATCCCCCCTCGGAGACCGTGAGTACTGCCGCCGCCTCGATGCCGCTCTTCTCCGACGCGCAGGAGCCGCACGCGCCCGTCCGGGCCGGCGGCCAAGCCGCGCCGACCTCCTCGCACCACCTGTCCCCGGCCTTCCCCGGCCGCGCCCCCTGGGGCACCGCGGGAAAGCTCCGGGCCTGGCAGCAGGGGGCGCTGGACAAGTACATCGAGAACCAGCCGCGCGACTTCCTCGCCGTCGCGACCCCGGGCGCCGGTAAGACCACCTTCGCGCTGACCCTGGCCTCCTATCTGCTCCACAACCACCTGGTGCAGCAGATCACCGTCGTCGCGCCGACCGAGCACCTGAAGAAGCAGTGGGCCGAGGCCGCCGCCCGGATAGGCATCAAGCTGGACCCGGCGTACTCCTCCGGGCCGCTCTCCCGGGAGTACCACGGCATCGTGGTCACCTACGCGGGCGTCGGCGTGAACCCGATGCTGCACCGCAACCGGACCGAGGCCCGCAAGACGCTGGTCATCATGGACGAGATCCACCACGCCGGTGACTCGAAGTCCTGGGGCGAGGCCTGCTTCGAGGCCTTCGAGCCGGCCGCCCGGCGGCTGGCGCTGACCGGGACGCCGTTCCGCTCGGACACCAACCCGATCCCGTTCGTCCAGTACGAGGCGGGCGGCGACGGCATCCGCAAGTCCGTCGCCGACTACACCTACGGCTACGGGCACGCGCTGGCCGACCACGTCGTCCGTCCGGTCATCTTCCTCTCCTACAGCGGCAACATGCGCTGGCGCACCAAGTCCGGCGACGAGCTGGAGGCCCGGCTCGGCGAGCCGATGACCAAGGACCTCATCGCCCAGGCCTGGCGCACCGCGCTCTCCCCGCAGGGCGAGTGGATCCCGTCGGTGCTGCAGGCCGCCGACCGCCGGCTCAGCGAGGTCCGCAAGGCGATCCCGGACGCCGGCGGCCTGGTGATCGCCACCGACCAGAACGTGGCCCGCGCCTACGCCAAGATGCTGCGCGAGATCACCGGCGAGAAGGTCACCCTGGTCCTCTCCGACGAGACCGAGGCCTCCAAGCGGATCTCCGACTACGCGGCCGGGACCTCGCGCTGGATGGTCGCGGTCCGCATGGTGTCCGAGGGCGTCGACGTGCCCCGGCTCTGCGTCGGCGTGTACGCCACCTCGATCTCCACCCCGCTGTTCTTCGCCCAGGCCGTCGGCCGCTTCGTGCGCGCCCGCAAGCGCGGCGAGACCGCCTCCGTCTTCCTGCCGACCATCCCGATGCTGCTGGGCTTCGCCAATGAGATGGAGCTCCAGCGCGACCACGTGCTGGACCGGCCGAAGAAGGAGGGCGAGGGCCTCTTCGACGAGGAGGACCGGCTGCTCGCCGAGGCCGAGCGGGCCAACGACGGCCCGGACGGCGCGGGCGGCGAGGAGTTCTCCTACGAGGCGCTGGGCTCCGAGGCGGTCTTCGACCGGGTGCTCTACAACGCCATGGAGTTCGGCATGCAGGCGCACCCGGGCAGCGAGGAGGAGGAGGACTACCTCGGCATCCCGGGCCTGCTGGAGCCGGACCAGGTGCAGATGCTGCTGCAGAAGCGCCAGCACCGGCAGATCCAGCGGAGCAAGGGCAAGCCCGCCGAGGAGGCCGATCTGCTGGAGCTGCCGGCCGAGCAGCGGCCGGTGGTGACCCACCAGGAGCTGCGCGAGCTGCGCAAGGAGCTGAACGCGCTGGTGGCCGCCTGGCACCACCGCACCAGCCAGCCGCACGGGACCATCCACAACGAGCTGCGCCGGCAGTGCGGCGGCCCGCTGACCGCGCAGGCGACGGCCAATCAGCTGAAGGCGCGGATCGCCAGGATCAGGGAGTGGGCGAAGTAACGATCCGTCGGTGGGGGCGGCGCGGGGTGACGGCATGACCGTAAAGGTCATATGACGTTCGGATATACGCGAAGGATTTGTGGAGACATTCGGTCGGATGATCGGCTAGTGTTCCGCGTGCCGCGCCGCCTCCGGGCCGCCGACGCCGCACGCTCCCCGTCCGGGGCCGGCCGTCGTGGCTCCCGGTGACTCCGGCCGGCACCTCACCGACCCGGGGAGACATGACGCTCCGTCGTGCGCCCGGGCCTGCCTGTCTTTCAAGGAGTACACCGAACGTGTCGTACCAGCAGCCCTACGCGCAGCAGCCCGAGCTCTCCGACAAGTCGAAGGTCGTCGCGGGTGTCCTGCAGATCCTGCTCGGCGGCCTGGGCATCGGCCGTTTCTACACCGGCCACATCGGCATGGGCATCGCCCAGCTGCTGACCTGCGGCGGCCTCGGTGTCTGGTCGCTGATCGACGGCATCCTGTTCCTCACCAGCAACGACCGCACCGACGCCCAGGGCCGTCTGCTGCGCGGCTGAGCCTTGGCCGCGCCCGCGAAGGCACGTCGCCGCCCCGGCCGGACCGGCCGGGGCGGCTTCGCCGTTCCCGAGCGGCTGCGCACGGCCTGGGCGCCGGTCGGGGTGCTGGCCGGCGGCGCGGCCGGTTCCGCGTACCTGTGGTCGCGCGACCCCCATCTGCCCGGGCAGGTGCTGCCGTTCTGCCCCTGGCGCAAGGTCACCGGGCTGGAGTGCCCCGGCTGCGGCGGCACCCGGATGGCCTACGACCTGCTGCACGGCGACCTCGCCGCGGCCTGGCACGACAACGCGGCGCTGCTGCTCGCGCTGCCGCTGGTCGCCGCGGCCTACCTGGTCTGGCTGCGGCACGGCCTGGCCGGCCGGCGCTGGCAGCCGCCGCTCGGCCGGCGCGGGACGGCGGTGCTGCTCGGCGTGGCGACCGCCTGGACCGTCCTGCGCAATCTGCTCTGACGCGACGTCTTCCGCGACGTTCTCCATGACGTCTTCGGTGACGTCTTCCATGACGTCTTCCGACCCGATCCGTTCCGGTACGACCTGTTCTGACGCCATCTGACCGGACGCGGTCCGATCCGTCCGGAACTCGGACTGTGGTCGAACCTACGAACGCCTGGGCGCGCTGTTCTGTCATGCTTTGTCCGCATTTACCGGGGCGTGCGAACTTGATCTTGCCCGAATTTTGGACAAACACTTCCGCCGCCGCAATTCCTTCACTACCTTTCCCACACGCTCTCCCGCCGGGCGACCCCCGCGAGACGGGCGCCGCAGGGCCCCAGGACGTCAAGGACGACTCTCCGCGGCCCGAGCGCGGCCACCCCACCTGCGCGCGACATCCGAGTCGCGGACCGGTCCGCCGATCCGCGACCCGCCGCGGAAAGGAATTGCGTGTCGTGACTGCAGAGACCTCCCAGACCCTGGACCGCGGTGTCCGGGTCCTCAAGCTGCTCGCCGACTCGGAGCGCGGGCTCACCGTGACCGAGCTGGCGGCCCGCCTGGCCGTCAACCGGACCGTCGTCTACCGGCTGCTGGCCACCCTGGAGCAGCACGGGCTGGTCCGCCGGGACATCGGCGGCCGCGCCCGGGTCGGCCTGGGCGTGCTCCGGCTCGCCCACCGGGTCCACCCGCTGCTGCGCGAGGCGGCGCTGCCCGCGCTGCGCAGCCTCGCCGAGGACCTCGGCGCCACCGCCCACCTCACCCTGGTGGACGGCAACGAGGCGCTCGCGGTGGCCGTGGTCGAGCCCAGCTGGACCGACTTCCACGTCGCCTACCGGACCGGGCTGCGCCACCCGCTGGGGGAGAGCGCGGCCGGCCGGGCGATCCTGGAGGCCAGGGCCTTCCCGAGCCAGCGCCGGCCGGAGCAGGGCTTCGTCATCACCCGGGCGGAGGAGCAGTCCGGGGCGTCCGGCGCGGCCGCGGCGCTGCTCGGGCTGAGCGGCATCGAGGGCAGCGTCGGCGTGGTGATGCTCAACGGGCTCGTCCCGGAGCGGGTCGGCCCCCGGGTGGTGGAGGCCGCCACCGAGGTCGCCGACGCGTTGCGCTGACCGGCCGGTGCGGCGGGTGGGCCGTCCGGGTGGCCGCGTGCGTGCCCGCCGGACGGCCCGGTGTGTTTGGATGCCTCTGTGTCCGACACCAAGCTGCCCCCGGCCCTCACCTCGCCCCGGACCCGCGCCCTCGCGCTCTGCGGTGCCCTGGTCACCGCGCTGTTCGGCGTGGCCGCCTTCGTCCCGCTGCCCTACACGCTGACCTTCCCCGGCGTGACCGCGGACACCCTGGGCAGCTACCAGGACCGGCCGGTGCTCACCATCACCGGCGCGCCGGTCCGCAGCACCCGGGGACAGCTGCGGATGGTGACCATCTCGGCGACCAACCCGGGGGAGCGCAACACCTTCTGGCGCTCGCTGCAGGCCTGGTTCGACGCGGACGAGGCCGTCCGGCCCACCGACACCGTCTACCCGCAGGGCGACCCGGCCAAGGCCGAGGAGGTCACCGCCCAGCAGATGGCGGAGTCCCAGGACGCCGCCACCGCGGCCGCGCTCTCCCACCTCCAGCTGTCGCCGGCCCAGGTGAAGGTGAAGGTCGACCTCGGTGACATCGGCGGCCCGAGCGCCGGCCAGATGCTCGCGCTCGGCATCGTCGACAAGCTCGCCGGGGACGGCAAGGGCGGCGACCTCACCGGCGGGCTGACGATCGCCGGCACCGGGACCATCGACGAGCAGGGCGTGATCGGCCCGGTCGGCGGCGTGCCGCTGAAGACCCAGGCGGCGGCCCGGGACGGCGCGACCGTCTTCCTGCTGCCCAAGGACGAGTGCGCCGACGCCAAGGTGAACACGCCCGCCGGGCTGCGGCTGGTGCCGGTCGGCACCCTGGCGGAGTCGGTCTCCGCGCTGGAGGCGCTGCGCACCGGCGGGGCCGTCCCCGCCTGCTGAGCCCCGCCGCTACTCGGCGGCCGCCTGGTCGACCAGCGGCAGGATCCGGTACGGCACCGGGTTCTCCAGCGCGATCGCCGTCGAGGACCGGACGATCCCGTCGAAGCCGACCACCCGGTCGATCACCCGCTGCAGATCGGCGTTCGACCGGGCCACGATCCGCACCATCATGTCGCCGTGCCCGGTGATGGTGTGCAGCTCCAGCACCTCCGGCACCGCCGCCAGGTGCTCGCGCACGTCCGTGCCCTGGCCCTGGGAGATCTCCAGGGTCGCGAAGGCCGTCACCGGGTAGCCCAGCGCCGCCGGGTCCACCTCGGGACCGAAGCCGCCGATCACCCCGCGCGCCTGGAGCCGGTCCAGCCGGGCCTGCACCGTGCCGCGCGCCACCTGCAGCCGGCGCGAGCACTCCAGCACCCCGATCCGCGGCTCCTCGGCGAGCAGCCGGATCAGCCGCCCGTCCAGCACGTCGATCGCGTCGTTGGTGCTCCCCGCCGGGCCGCCGGGAACGCCGGAATGTCCTTGCCCGGTCGGCGAGTTGGACGGTCCAGGGGCGCCCGGAGGGCTGGGGGAGTGGGCGGGGGGCATCGCGGGGTCCGTCCTCCGGTGGGCATTCTGTACAGCGGTGCGCCCGATTCTCCCGCCCCGGAGCACAGCTTGACCAGGAGGAAACGGAACAGTTGCGCGGAAGTCGGCTCGGCGCCACCCTCCAGCCACAACCCCGTGCACCCGTCCCCACACCGGCGTGCCGGGGGCGATCCGTGGTCCCGTACCCCGGCCGGGAGGGCTGACATGACCGACACCGCCGCCGAACGCGTGCTGCTCGCCCCGGGCCCGGAGCCGGCCGGCCCGGGCGCCGCCGGCCCGGAGGAGCCGGGGCTGCTCCCGATGGGCCGCGCCGACGCGGTGGTCTTCGCCGTCCGCGACGCCGAGCGGGCGGCCCGCCGGTACTCGGTGGCGCTCGGGCTGCGCTGCACCGCGTACGCCGGGCCCGAGACCGGCGAGCCGGAGACGGTCTCCTACGTGCTGCGGGCGCCCGGGACCAGATTCGTGCTGACCTCGCTCGTCCAGGAGATCGGCCCGCGCGGCCGCGAACTGGCCGGGCACCTGGCCCGGCACGGCGACGGGGTGATCGACCTCGCGGTCGCGGTGCCGGACGTCTGTTACGCGTACGACTACGCCGTCGACCGGGGCGCGGCCTCGCTCGCCGAGCCCTACGAGGTGCGGGACGCCCACGGCACCGTGGTGCTCGCCGCGATCGGGGTGCCCGGCGGGACCAGGCACACCCTGGTCGACCGCTCCCGCTACCGCGGGCCCTACCTGCCCGGCTACGTGCCCTTCGACCGCTGGTGACCGGCCCGGTCAGCGCACGACGGTGTCGACCCTCGGGGGGTAGCCGTTCCAGGAGACGATCACCGAGTTGGCCTGGTCGTCCTTGGTGAAGTCCACCCGGATCCACTGCGGGCCGTTCCAGACCAGCATCTGCCATCCCGAGTCCGGCGTGGCCGAGACCAGCGAGGCGTGGTCGGCCTGCAGGTCCAGGGCGACCCGGCCGCCCGGGACGGGGTAACTGTGCACGGAGGACGTGGTGCTGGTGGCCGGGGCCGGGCGCGTCGGGGCCGGCGCGGCGCTCGACGGGGCCGCGGGGGTGGCGGGGGTGGCCGGGGTGCTCGGCCGGGGCGGGGGTGCCGACGCCCGGCCGGTGGACGGCGTCGCGGCCGGTTCGGTGCGGTTGGCCGGCTGCGGCTGCGTCGCCGAGGGCGTCGGCGTGGGTCTCGCACCGTCGGCCGACGCCGGCGAGGGCAGCGGCAGCGCGGTGGGCCGCTCGAACGCGGCGCCGGTCAGCACGGCGTGCACGCCCAGCCAGGACAGCGCCACCGCCGCCCCGGTGGCCGCCGCCCAGGCGCCGAGCTGTACCAGTCCGTTCCGCATCGTGCGCACATCCTGCCGTATCTCCCGGCCGCACCGGCGGGCACCCCGGTACTTCCGCAGGGAACTTGCACAACTCCGGCCAGCCCCGCACAGACCGGCGCGAACCAACCCGAGGTACAGACCAATCGGGGCCGATGGGCTACCGTGCAGCCCCATGGCAACAGTGCTCGTGGTCGAGGACGACCCCTTCGTGCGATCCGCCCTCATCCGCCACCTGACCGACACCGGCCACGCGGTCCGCAGCGTGGGCACGGCACTTGAGGCGCTGCGCGAGGTCGCCCAGGTCGGCTGCGACCTGGTCATCCTGGACCTCGGCCTGCCGGATCTGGACGGCAGCGAGGCACTCAAGATGATCCGTGGCCTGACCAACGTCCCGGTCATCATCTCCACCGCCCGCGACGACGAGGCGGAGATCGTCCGGCTGCTCAACGACGGGGCCGACGACTACCTGGTGAAACCGTTCTCCGGGGAGCACCTGAGTGCCCGGATGGCCGCCGTGCTGCGCCGGCTCGGCGGCGGGGCGGCCCCGGTCAGCCAGGTGCTCAGGGTCGGCGGGCTGGCGATCGACCTCCAGCGCCGGGAGGCCTCGCTGGACGGGCGGGCGCTGGACCTGACCCGCCGTGAGTTCGACCTGCTGGCCTTCCTCGCGGCCCGGCCGGGCGTGGTGGTGCCGCGCAAGGAGATCCTGGCCGAGGTGTGGCGGCAGACCTACGGCGGCGACCAGACGATCGACGTGCACCTGTCCTGGCTGCGCCGCAAGCTCGGTGAGACCGCGTCGAATCCGCGCTACCTGCACACCGTGCGCGGCGTCGGGGTCCGGCTGGAGGCGGCCGGGCAGTCCGCCGGGTCCGGGCCCGTCCCCGTGGAGCGCCGGACATGAGGCGGTTGCGGCACTCGCTGCGCTGGGCGCTGATCAAGGCCGCCGTGGCCGGGACCACCATGGTCGCGCTGGCCTTTCTCATCCCGCTCGGCCTGATGGTCCAGCAGACCGCCCGGGACCGGGCGTTCACGGCCGCCGAGCGGCAGGCCGCCGCGCTCGGCCCGGCGCTGGCCATCACCACCAACGAGGACGCCATCGCCCGCGCGGTGGCCTCCACGGACGCGGGTGCGCAGGGGCGGATGGCGGTGCACCTGCCGCCGGCGGAGTCCGCCGCGAGCGGGGCCGGCTCCGGTTCGGCCGGCGCCGCGGGCGGGGTGGCCGCGGCGACGGGCGGGGCGGGGACGGCGGTGGGCGCCGCGGGCGTACCCGGGACGGCGGGCGCGGTGGGAACGGCGGGGACCGCCACCGCCTCGGCCACCGGGCCCGCCGCCGGCGCGACCATCGGCGAAGTCCGGGCCCTGGACGCCGATGTGGCCACCGCGGGCGGCCAGGGGCGCTCGTTCACCGTGCAGGTCCCGGGCGGCTTCGCGCTGCTCCAGCCGGTCGCCGTGGACACCGTGCGGACCGCCGTGGTCGAGGTGTTCGTGGCCGACGGCGACCTCACCCGGGGCGTCGCCACCGCCTGGCAGGTGCTCTCCGGGGTCGCGCTCGGGCTGGTCGCCATCTCGGTACTGGTCGCCGACCGGATGGGCGCCCGGATCGTCGCCTCGGCCCGCCGGCTGGCCGCCGCCGCCCGCTCGCTCGGCGCCGGCGACCTCGCCGTCCGGGTGCCGGTGGAGGGCAAGCAGGCCGCCGGCAGCCCCGTGGAGCTGCACGAGGCCGCCCACGCGTTCAATGCGATGGCCGACCGGGTCGTCCAACTGCTGGCCGCCGAACGCGAGTTGGCCGCCGACCTGTCGCACCGGCTGCGCACCCCGCTGACCGTGCTGCGGCTGAACGCCGCCTCGCTGGGCGAGGGCGACGCGGCCGACGCCACCCGGCACGCGGTGTCCCAGCTGGAGCGCGAGGTCGACCAGATCATCCGCTCGGCCCGCCGGGCGCCCGAGGACGCGCCCGCCGTCACCGTCGGCTGCGACGCCGCCGAGGTGATCCGCGAGCGGGTCGGCTTCTGGTCGGCGCTCGCCGAGGACGAGGGCCGCCCCTGGCAGCTGGCCGGCGCCGAGCACGAGACGCCCGTCCCGGTCCAGCGCGGCGACCTGGCGGCGGCGGTGGACGCGCTGCTCGGCAACGTCTTCCGGCACACCACGGTCGGCACCGCCTTCTCGGTGGACGTGCTGCCCACCGAGAGCTCGGTGATCGTGCTGGTCGGGGACGCCGGCCCGGGCTTCACCGACCCGCAGGCCGCGCTGAAGCGCGGCGAGGGCCACGGCGGCGAGGGCTCCACCGGCCTCGGGCTGGACATCGTCCGCAAGCTCGCCGAGGCCACCGGCGGCGACCTCGCGCTCGGCGAGTCGGCCGTGCTCGGCGGCGCCGAGATCCGGCTGCGGCTGCGCCTGCGGCAGGACGGCACCGCCCCGGCGCGGACCGGAAGACGCCGCGGCCGCGGGCCGCTGTTCCCGCGCTGAACGGGGCCGCCGACGGGCTGCTGGTGAAAGGTTTCAGCGCTTCGTCAGGGCCCTGCGGGGCCCGGGGGAGGAACATGCTCCTCTCTTTCTTAAGCGCACCGTAAGGGAGTTCTACCCCTGGCTCAGGGGGCGGTTTCCGGCCATTCGGCGCCGTTAGCGTCATCGGCGTCGGTCACCCGCCGACCGCACACCTGCCAGCCCCGGAGGTAAGCCCCCATGACGACCCAGCAGCCCCACCGCCGTCCCGGCGGCCGCCGTCGGCGCAGCCGCAAGGGCCTGCTGATCGGTGCCTCGGCCCTCGCCGCAGCCCTGGTCGCCGGGGGCGTCGTCGTCCTCGCCTCCTCGGCCAGCGCCGCCTCGCTCGGCGCCGTCTACAGCCGCACCAGCAGCTGGGACTCCGGCTTCACCGGCCAGTACCTGGTCACCAACCCGGACAGCGGCGCCATCGAGGACTGGACGCTCACCTTCGACCTGCCGGCCGGCGCGAAGATCGACTCGCTCTGGAACGCCACCTTCACGGCCGAGGGCCAGCACATCACCGTCCGGCCGGAGGCCTGGAGCAAGCGGCTGGAGCCGGGCAAGAGCATCGTGGTCGGCTTCGTCGCCCAGGGCTCCGGCGCCGCGCAGGCCGAGCCGGCCAACTGCCTGATCAACCAGGCCTCCTGCAAGCCGGGCGACGGCACCGTGCCCACCCCGTCCGGGCGGCCGACCACCACGGCCACGGCCTCGCCGTCCGCCTCCGCCACGACGACCGCCTCGCCGTCCGCCTCGGCCACCGCCACCGCTTCGGCGACCGCGACCGCGACCGCCACGGCCACCGGCAAGCCGACCACCGGCGCGCCGAGCCCGACCGCGACCGCCCAGCCGACCACCCTGGCCCCGACCGCGACCGCCACCACCACGGCCGCCCCCACCACTCCGGCGCCCACCGCCACCGCGACCGGCACCCCCGCCCCGGCCGGCGGCGCCGGCTTCAGCCCGTTCGTCGACACCTCGCTCTACCCGCCCTACGACCTGGTCGCCACCGCCAGGGCCACCGGCGTCAAGGACTTCAACCTGGCCTTCGTCGTCTCCGGCGGCGGCTGCACCCCGAAGTGGGGCGGCGTGAGCGACCTCGCCGCCGACGCGGTGGCCGCCCAGATCGGCGCCCTGCGCGCGATCGGCGGCGACGTCCGGGTCTCCTTCGGCGGCGCCAACGGCAGCGAGCTGGCCCTCGCCTGCTCCTCGGCCGCCGAGCTCGCCGCCGTCTACCAGAAGACCGTCGACGCCTACGGCCTCACCAAGGTCGACTTCGACGTCGAGGGCGGCGCGATCGCCAACGCCGCCGCCAACACCCGCCGTGCCCAGGCCATCGCCCAGCTGCAGAAGAACGCCGCCGCCAAGGGCAAGGCCCTGGAGGTCTCCTTCACCCTCCCCGTGCTCCCCTCCGGCCTGACCCAGGAGGGCGTCAACCTGATCGCCGACGCCAGGAACAACGGCGTGGCGATCAGCGCGGTCAACGTCATGGCGATGGACTTCGGCGACGGCGTCGCCCCCAACCCGCAGGGCCAGATGGGCAAGTACGCCATCGCCGCGGCCACCGCCACCCAGGCCCAGGTGAAGAGCGTGCTCGGCATCGACGACGCGGCCGCCTGGCGCAAGGTCGCGGTCACCCCGATGATCGGCGTCAACGACGTCGCCAGCGAGGTCTTCACCGTCGCCGACGCCAAGCAGCTCGCCGACTTCGCGAAGAGCAAGCACCTGGCCTGGCTGTCGATGTGGTCCGGCACCCGCGACAAGGCCTGCGAGGGCGGCGCCAAGCCGTACGCCGACGCCAGCTGCAGCTCGATCGCCCAGCAGCCGCTGGACTTCACCCGGGCCCTCGGCGCCTACACCGGCTGACCCCCGCCCCACAGACTCCGGCCGTCCGTGCCCCGACCGCAACGGGGCACGGCCGGCCGGCACCACATTCCAGGTGGTTACTCTCGGTCACCGACTCGATCCGGGCCCGCCACGGGGCATCGGGTATCGTCGCTGGTTGGCCGACCGGCGGACGGAGCGAAGAGTGACAGCGGTGCAAGACGAGCGCGGCGTGGTGCCCCCCGCACCGGACCAGGCGCCCGCCCCCCTGTCGGACCGGCTGCGCACCGCCCTCGGCGCGCCCCTGCGCGCTCTGCGCGAGGCCCCGCGCCGGCCGCTGCTGGCCGTCTCCGCGGTCGCGTTGTTCTCCCTGCTCGCCTACGCGGTGGTCCGGCACTTCGCGCACACCTCGATGGTCGACATGATCGTCTACCGGGCCGAGGGCGCCGCCGTCGCCAACGGCGAGGACCTCTACGCCCTGCGCGTCACGCAGTGGGACCTGCCCGCCACCTACCCGCCGTTCGCCGCGATGCTCTTCGTGCCGACGACCTGGTTCCCGATCCCGTTCCTGCGGGTCGCGGTCACGCTCTGCAACCTCGGACTGCTCGCGCTGCTCACCCACCTGTCGTTCAAGCTGGTCGGCTGGCCGCGCCGGGACCTGCGCGCGATCGGCGTGATCCTGGTCACCGGCGCCGGCGTCTGGCTCGAACCCGTCTACACCACCCTGCGCTACGGGCAG
This sequence comes from Kitasatospora sp. NPDC097605, assembly GCF_040302725.1. Lineage (NCBI taxonomy): Bacteria > Bacillati > Actinomycetota > Actinomycetes > Kitasatosporales > Streptomycetaceae > Kitasatospora > Kitasatospora sp. NPDC097605. The sequence continues at coordinate 85,131 of NZ_JBEOSF010000011.1, forward strand.
ATCAACCTCGCCCTGGCCTGCCTCATCCTCTGGGACCTCACCCGGCCCGACGGGCGCCGCAGCAAGGGCGTCGCGATCGGCATCGCCGCCGGCATCAAGCTCACCCCCGGCCTGTTCGCGGTCTACCTGCTGCTCACCGGCCGCGTCCGGGCCGCCTTCGTGGCCGGCGCGACCTTCCTCGGCACCTTCCTGCTCGGCGCGCTCGTGCTGCCCGACGCCACCTGGGGCTTCTGGACCAAGTACCTCTACGACTCCTCGCGGGTCGGCAAGACCGAGATCGTCGACAACCAGGCGCTCAGCGGCGCCGTCGCCCGGCTGCTGCACACCGCCGAACCGGGCACCGTCGCCACCGTGGCCGCGGCCGTCGTCGCGGTGGCCGGCCTCGGCGTCGCCGCCCGGGCCGCCCGCAGCGCGCGCTGGCTGTCGCGCTCCGAGGCCTGGGGCGTCTGCTGCACCGCCGTCACCGCCGTGCTGATCTCGCCGATCAGCTGGACCCACCACTGGGTCTGGTGCCTGCCGGTGCTGGTCCTGCTCGGCTGCGAGGCGGCGGTCGAACGGGCCCGTCCGGCCGCCGTCCGGAAGGTCCGCTGGCGGGCCGCCTTCGCCGCCACGCTGGTCGCCTTCCTGTCGTTCGCGATGTGGCTCGCCAAGCCGCAGGGTGCGCTGGTGCTGGAGCTGTCGCCGCTCCGCCAGATCCCGACCTCGGTCTACCCGATCGCCGGGATCTGCTTCCTGCTGGCCGCCGCGCTACGCGTCCGCGCCCGGCGCCTGGCGGCCGGTGCGCCGACGGCGCCGCTGCCCGGTCAGCGCGGCGGCGGACGGCCGGACTCCGCGCGCGAGCGTCAGCAGGCCCCCGCGGCCCGCTGAATCGGCCGGGCCGCCGGGGGCGGGACGGCGGGTCACGCACCTCGCGGCCGTCTCGGGCCTCGCGGGCCTCGCGGGCCTCGTGGGCCTCGCGGAGGTCACGCGAGCAGCTCGGCCAGCGAGCCGTCCATGTCCAGCGCGGCCAGCTCGCTGCCCGGCGGCACCAGCCGGTGCGCCCGCTCCAGCCAGGCGGCCACCGCCGGCAGCGGTGCCTCCAGCAGCGCGTCCCCGGCCGGCGAGCTCAGCGCCAGGCAGAGCACGCTGCGGCGGCCCGACCGCGTCGGCCAGATCCGCACGTCGCCCTGGCCGCAGGGCCGGAAGGTGCCCTCCACCAGCAGCTCGCGGGCGAACACCCAGGTCACCGGCGAGCCGGTGTCCAGGTGGAAGGTGATGTGCACGGCGTAGGGGTCGTGGCTGCCGTACGACAGCCGGGCCGGCACGGGGACGCTGTGCTCGGGGGAGAGCACCAGGTTGAGCTCCAGCTCGTGCTCGACCACGCTCGTCGGGCGCTCCATGATCGGTTCCTTCCTGCCTGCGGTTCGTGCCCGCGTTCGGGCCCTGTGACCTTGAAGAGCGCGGCCCGGGGGCGCTCTTACACGGGTTTCCGGGATTTCTCGGATTTCTCGCGGAGATCCGTCGCCGGTGGTGTCGGGGAGTGGTGAACGCGGGACGGCGGGCGCGTGGTCGGGCGTACGCGCCGTCTTCCTTACCGTGGGCGGCCCCGGGCTGTCCGGTGAATGGCCAACTTCACTCGGCCCACCCGCCGAGGTACTACCCTTTGTGACTGACCGGCGACTGTCCGCCTCCTCGGCGGCACCTCCTCGCGCGCCGACGGCGGAGCCACCCGGCCGCCCGTGCCACCGTCGCGCACCCCTCGCCGGGCGCGCCGCATCGGCCTGCCAGGAAAGCGAGCCCCCATGACGGACCGGCCCCTCGCCGGCGGCAGCACGGACACGGCCGCCGGCCCCGCGCCGGGCTACTACCCCGACCCCTCCATCCCCGGGTTCGTCCGCTACTGGGGCGGCTCGGCCTGGGTGCCCGGCACCAGCCGGCCCGCCCCGGTCGAGGGCGAGGTGCTCGAACCGCCCCGGTACGCGACCCGCCGCCCGGGCGCGGCGGCCGGCGGGGCCGGGGCCGGGCGGTACGTGCCGCCGCCGGTGGCGGCCGAGCCGGCGGGGGAGTCCGCCGGGCGCTCGTCGTCCGGCGGGGACAGCGGGCCGGTGTACCTGGACCAGACGGGGGGCGGGGCGTCGTTCACCTTCGTGGTGCCGGAGAACGGGCCGGTCTTCCGCCGGGGCGGGGAGCGGGCGTCGTTGGTCGCGGAGCCTTCGGGCGCGGGGGCGGGGCGGGAGTTCCAGCAGGTGCCGCAGGTCGTGCCGGAGCCCGAGCCGGTCCCGGAGCCCGGGCCGGAGCCGGCCGGGTGGCAGGCGGATCCCCGGGCGCAGCGCGGGCTGATGGAGGCGGACGACGCGTCGCGCTGGGTGTCCTGGGGTGCGCTGCCCGGTCCGGTGGAGGAGCCGCCCGCCGAGGCACCCGCGCCCGAGCGGGCGGGCGTCCAGGATCCGGCCGACCCGCCGTCCGCTCCGGCCCCGGCTTCCGGCCCGGCGGTACCGGCTCCGGCCCCGGCTTCCGGCCCGGCGGTACCGGCTCCGGCACTGGCTCCGGCCGCGTCGCCGGATCCGCCCGCGACGGCGGGGGCCGTGACGGAGGCCGCGGAGGACGCCGAACCGGCCCCGCCCGCCGCACCCGCCCCGCGCGAGCCGTCCGCCACCCGGCCCGCCGCCCCGGTCCGGCGCCCGTCCCCCGCCGCGCGCCGCCGCGCCGTGGCGCCGCCGCAGCGGCCCGCCGGGCTCGGCCGCCGCCTCGCCGCCCGGCTGGTCGACACCGCCGTCCTGGCCGTGGTCGCCGTCGCGGCGGGCGTCCCGCTCGGCCGCTCGGTCGAGGCCCACCTCCAGCGCAAGCTCGACCAGGCCCGGATGGCCAGCCGGCTCACCCACCGCCAGATCGACGTCTGGCTGATCGACGGCACGGTGCTCGGCAAGGCCGCCGTCCTGCTCGGCATCCTGCTGTTCGTGGGCCTGCTCTACGAGGTCCTGCCGACCGCCCGCACCGGCCAGACGTTCGGCAAGCGGCTCGCCCGGATCCGGGTGGTCGCGGTGGCCCGGAGGACGGCGGCCGGCGCCCCGGCCCGTCCGGGGATCGGGCGCTCCCTGGTCCGCTGGCTGGTCCGGCAGCTCTCGGTGCTGCTGGTGGTCGGCCTGTTCTGGCCGCTGTTCGACCGCCCGGCGCGACGCGGCTGGCAGGACCGGGCGGCCCGCACCCGGGTGGTCCGGGTCTGAGGCGCCGCCGGCCTCCCGTCCGGTGGTCTTGTCGGACAAAACGGAGTCAATATCCCAAGTTCGTACAATGCGTGATGTTCTACTCGGGGCATGAGCACCTACAACCCCTCAGGCCCCGAGCCGGAGGGGGGCGGCAAGCCCTCCTTCGGCAAGCAGCCCCCGCAGTCGGGCGGCGGCACGCCGGAAGGTGCGCCGTCGGACCCGTACGGCACCCCGCCGCCGGACGGCGGCCCCGGCGCGTACGGCGGCACCTACGGCGGTGCTCCCGCCGGCCCGCCCCACGGCCAGAACCCCTACGGCCAGTCGCCGTACGACCAGCCCCCGCCCGGCTACGGCCCCGCCGGGTACGGTGCGCCCGGCGGCGGCCCCGTCCCCGGAATGCCCCCGCTCGGCAGCTGGCCCAACCGGATCCTCGCCCGGCTGATCGACTACCTGCTGGTGCAGATCGTCGCCGTCCTGCTGGTGCTGCCGTTCGCCAGCCTCTCCGACCGCTCCGGCTCGGCCGGCGCCTTCTGGCTCGCCTGCGCGCTCTACCTCGTCTACGAGGGCCTGATGCTCAGCCGGGACGGCCAGACCCTCGGCAAGAAGGCCATGAAGATCCGGGTCGCCATGCTCGTCGACGGCAACTCTCCGACCCCGTCGGCCGCCTGGACCAGGGCGGCGGTCTTCATCCTGCCCGCCGTGCTCTGCTGCGCCGGGCTCTGGTGGCTCATCGACGGCCTCTTCGGCGTCTTCGACAAGCCGTACCGGCAGTGCATCCACGACAAGTCCGCGAAGACGGTGGTGGTCTCCACCGCCTGAGCCGGCCGCCCCGGCCCCCTTCGTGCCGACCGTCCCGGCCGGCGTGCGGAACCCCGCGCGCCGGCCGGCCGCGTCCGGGGCCGTCCGCCCCGCTCGGTACCGTGGCCCCGACCGCACCACCGCTCCGCGCACCCAGGGGGAACCGCCGTGCCCGTCCCCGCCGACTGGCCCACCACCGAGGCCGAGGCGCTCGCCGAACAGGAGCGCCTGCGCCCGCTCGTCCGGCCGTCCGGCGCCATCGGCGACGCCGCCGCTCCGGACGGCGACGACCGGCTGATCGCCGGCGTCGACGTCGCCTACGACGACGCCCGCGACCTCGTCGTCGCGGCCGCCGTGGTCCTCGACCGCGCCACCCTCGCCGTCGTCGAGGAGGCCACCGCCACCGGACGCGTCGCCTTCCCCTACATCCCCGGCCTGCTCGCCTTCCGCGAACTGCCCGCCGTCCTCGACGCCCTCGCCGCCCTCACCCACCGCCCCGGCACCGTGGTCTGCGACGGCTACGGCCTCGCCCACCCGCGCCGCCTCGGCCTCGCCAGCCACCTCGGCGTCCTCACCGGTCTGCGCACCCTCGGCGTGGCCAAGACCCCGTTCACCTTCGACCACCGCGCACCCGGCCCCGCCCGCGGCGACTCGACCCCGCTCACCGACCCGGCCACCGGCGAGGAGGTCGGCCGCGCCCTGCGCACCCGGCCCGGCGTCAAACCGGTCTTCGTCTCCGTCGGCCACCGCATCGGCCTCGCCGAGGCGGTCGAGGCCACCCTCGGCCTCACCCCCCGCTACCGCCTCCCCGAGACCACCCGGCACGCCGACTCGCTCTGCCGGCGCGCCCTCACCGCCGCGAGCCGGGTATCGGACGTGAACTGACGGCACACCAGGAGCGGCCCGTGTGTTAGACATGACTGGCTCACCAGAACCGTCAGCGAGACACCGGCCGGACGCACGGGGGAGGCGCCGAACGTGGCAACGGGAAACGGAACGGGATCGACCGGCGGGACGGGGCGGGGCTACCGCGTCGAGGTCGAGCAACTGCGCGCCTTCGCCGCCCAGGTGCGGTTGCTGCTCGCCGAGTTCCAGCGTCACGCCGACGGCAACGCCACCCACGGCAGCAGCGGCATCGGCAAGAACGCGCTCGGCACCTTCGCCGAGGCCGTCGACCTGCACGGCCGCTACCAGACCATGCGCGACGGCCTGCGCGACGTCCTCAACCAGCTCCAGGACGCGGTCGACGAGGCCCAGAAGAAGGCCGAACTCACCGCGACCAACTACGAGGAGCAGGAGCACCACACCAAGACCAAGCTGAAGCTCGGCGACGACGGCTGGTCCGTGGCCAACCCCTCCACCGGCAGCGTCGCCGCCTACGCCCGTACCACCGCGCCGGCCCAGCACGACGACGGGAAGGGCGTCCGATGACGTACACCGACTTCGGCAGCTACAGCCACGCCGAACTCCGCCGGATGGTCCAGGCCCTCAACCCCGGCGAGGTGATGGCCGCCGCCGATCCCTGGCGCCGCGCCGCCGACACCCTCAAGGCCATCCGCGCCACCCTCACCCGCGCCAGCACCGAGGCCGCCACCTCCTGGGAGGGCAGCACCAGCGACGCCTTCCACACCCGCATGCTGCACCTCGCCACCACCATCAACACCACCGCCTCCTACGCCAACGACGCGGCCATCACCCTCAAGGCCGTCTCCGAGGCCATGGCCAAGGCCAAGCGCGACATGCCCGAGGAGCCCAGCGGCTGGGCCCAGTTCACGGACGCGGTCGGCGACACCGCCTCCTCCCTCTTCGGCGCCGACGACGAGGAATCCCGCACCAACGTCGCCGACCAGAAGAAGGCCGAAGCCGCCACCGTCCTGCAGACCCTCGCCATGCACTACCGCACCGCGGCCCCGATGCTGAAGCCCCCGCCGCCTCCCCCGCCACCACGTACAGGCGGGAAGCACGAGGACAGGGATTTCCCGGAGGACGACGCAGGCACGGGCGGCTATGCGGCCGTGGGCGGCTTCCTCAGCGGCGCGGGTGTCGGCAACATTGGTTCGGGTGCCGGTGTTGTGCCGACGGCCCGGCCTCAGGATGGGTCGGTGGCGGATCCCCGGACGGGTGGCGCCACACGCTCGAACCCACAGGCGACAAGCTCGTCGTTCTCGAAGGCGCCGTCGGCTCCCTCCGACCCGGGCGTCAAGGGCGGGGTCGCCATGCCGCCCTCCAAGGCCGCTCCGGCGAGCTTCGGCGCAGGGACCGTCGTGGACGGCGGCGCCGTTCCCACGCCACCGACGTCCGGTGGGCAGTCGCCGTCCGGAGGGAGTGGTACGTCGATCCTCGGTTCGCCGGGGAACGGCGGAAGCCAGTCCCTGCCCAACAGCCCCGTTACCCAGCCCGCCGCGCCACAGGGCGGCATCGGGGGAGGAACCCCTCACCCGAGCGGGATCCCGCAGTCCTTCGGCCCCGCGGACAGGCAAGCACCGGGCGGTGGGTGGACCGGGCAGGCCGGGCCGGAAGCCGTGCGCGGTGGCCGAGAGGGAACACCGGGTCGGACCGGAGCCGGACGCACTGGTGCGATCTTCGGCGCTGAGGGCATGCCGGGTGTGGGCGGCGGCGGGGTCGTCGGTGCGGGTTCCGCCGGGGGTAGGGGCGCCTCCCAGGGCGCGGCCGGTCGAGCCGGCGGAACGGTCGTCGGTGTCGGGGACCACTCGGGGAAGAGCAGCGGCGGCAAGCAGGCCTTCACCGAGGGCGGTTCGGGCGTCGGAGCGCGCGGGCGGATCCGGCCGGAAGCCGGTACGGGCAGCCCGCTGACGCAGACGCCCATGGTCCCGATGGGCAGCGCCGACCGGGGGCGGAAGGACGACGAGAAGAAGCGGAGTCGCCCCGACTACCTCGTAGAGGACGAGGAGACCTGGATGTCGGACGACCCGGTGAATCCGAACGTGGTGGAATGACGCCCGGCCTTCGGGTCCAAGCTGATCGATCGGTTGCCCTGCGGTTCTTCGGGCTGTGGGGCCGCCTCTGCGCTGAGTGGAGTGGCGGGACTTGAGGAGCTTTCGTCTGAGTCGCGGGGTGGCCGTGCTGCTGGCGGGCGGACTGCTGGCGACCCTGGGCGCGGGTCCCGCCCACGCCGACAACGTGCGCGATGCGCAATGGCCGCTCGTGACGTACCAGGCGGCATCCGCGATCTGGCCGGTCTCCCAGGGTGAAGGCGTCACGGTCGCAGTCATCGACAGCGGCGTTCTGAAGGACCACCAAGACCTGACGGGTCAGGTGCTGGCCGGGGCGGACTACACCGGGCAGAGCACTGACGGAACGGCGGACACCAACGGCCACGGCACAGGTATGGCCAGTCTCATCGCCGGTCATGGTCACGGGACAAGGGCCGGCATCATGGGCCTGGCGCCGAAGGCCAAGATCCTTCCGATCCGGATCACGATGGACGAGGACTCCCTGTCGGAGCGCTCGGAAATCGCTCGGGCGATCCGCTATGCCGTCGATCACGGTGCGAAGGTCGTCAACATGTCGATCGGTGGACCTACCGGAGCGGACGCCGATGAGAGAGCGGCGGTCAAGTATGCGCTGGACAAGGATGTGGTGCTGGTCGCGAGTACGGGCAATGACGGGGACAAGGGCAGCCCCGTTGACTATCCTGCCGCCTTTCCCGGGGTCGTCGCGGTCGGCGCGGTGGATCAGAACGGCCTGATCTGGAACAAGTCGAGCTTCGGCCCCGAGACCACCCTGGTGGCGCCGGGTGCGGAGATTCCCCATGCGAGCGCCAAGTCCTCGAACGGGTACGGCATCGCCAACGGCACCTCCGACGCCACCGCCTACGTCTCCGCCACCGCCGCGTTGATCCGGGCGAAGTACCCGGACCTCTCCGCCGGACAGGTCATCAACCGGATGATCAAGACCGCCACGCCGCCCGCCGACGGGTCGGCGGTGCCGAGCAACCGGTACGGGTACGGGGTGTTGTCGCCGGCGAAGGCGCTGGAGGCGAATCCCGCCGTGGACGGGGGGCCGCGGGAGAATCCGCTGGCCGGGCGGGCGGAGGCGAAGGGGGGTGTGACCCCGGCGCCGACGCCGAGTGAGGAGGACTGGGGGTCGCCGGTGCCGGTGCCGCCGCCGAGTGGGCCGAACCGCGGCGTGCAGTGGGTGCTGAGGGGCACGGCGGCGCTCGCGGGAGTGGTGTTGCTGGGTGTCGTGGTGACGGTGGTGCTGGTGGTGCGCCGGCGGCGCCGGCGGGAGCGGGAGGCCGCTGCGGCGGCGTACCAGGGGTATCCGCCGCAGCAGCAGTGGCCGCCCAATCAGGGGTGAGCGGCGAGCCACTCGGGGCGCAGGGCGGCCATCCGGAGGACGTCGTGGTACTCGTCGCCCCAGTGGTGGGCCTGGCGGGCGCGGCCCTCGTGGACGAAGCCGGCCTTCTCGTAGACGCGGACGGCGCGGGGGTTGTAGGCGTAGACCTCCAGTTGGACGCGGTGCAGGCGGACGGTCCCGAAGGCGTGCCGCAGGAGCAGCAGGGTGGCCTCGGTGCCGATGCCGCGTCCGGTGCAGCCGGGGGTGAGGGCGATCCGGTAGTGGGCGGAGGCGCTGTCGGGGTCGACGTCGTTGAGCGCGAGTTCGCCGAGGAAGCGGCCCGTGGCGCGGTCCTCGACGGCGAGGTCGAGGCGGTCGGGCTGCTCGGGGCGGGTCGTGCACCAGTCGCGGATCTCGTCCTCGGTGAACGTCCGGCGGGTGCCGGTGAGGCGGTTGGTCTCCTCGTCGTCGGTGAACCGCCACATCGGGTCGGCGTGCCGGGCGGAGAGCGGGACGAGGGTGACGGTGGCGCCGGGCAGGGTCGGCTTGCGGGCGAGCGCACCGGGGTCGAAGGCGGAGTCGAGTGCGGGAGTCGGCATGGTGGTCAGGATGGACCGGAACGCTCCGCTCCTTCCAGTGATTTCGCCCGCCGCGGCCGTCACTCGGCGACGGCGATCTGCTCGCGGTGGCGGGCGGCCGGGCCGGCGAGCTGGTCGGTGACGGCGGTGGCGAGGTCGGCCTGGGCGATCCGCTCGCCGAGGACCTGCGGGCCGCCCGTCCGGTAGCGGCCGGTGCCGGGGGCGGCGCGGTCCAGGTCGAGGGGCGGGGTGACGACGACCCAATCGAGGTCGGCGGGGGAGTCCCGGAGGAGGTCGAGGGCGGCGGCGTGGCCGAGCGAGAAGGCGCGGTAGGCCTCGGGGAAGGCGGGGTCGTCGTGGACGGCGACGCCGGGCGCGGTCTCCAGGGTGGTGGCGACCCCGACGTGGACGAGCCGGCGGACGCCGGCGGCGCCGAGGCCGGTGACCAGGGCGCGGGCCGCGGCGGGGTAGAAGTCGCCGGAGGGGACGTCGGGGGTGTAGACGGCGCTCACGGCGGCGGCATGGCCGCGGGCGGCACCGGCGACGGCGGCGGGGTCGGTGACGTCGCAGGGGACCAGGGCGATCCCGGGGCCGGCCAGGTCGGCGTGCCGTTCGGGAGTGCGGACGGCGGCGGTGACGGTCAGTCCGCGCCGGCGGGCCTCGGCGACCACGGCGCGGCCGACCTGGCCGCCGGCGCCGAACACGATCACATCGGTGGTGGGGTTCACGGGGGAATCCGTCCGTTCGTCGGTGGCGGGGCGGGGGCGGGGGCGCTGATCGCCGCCCGCCGTCGCCGTGACGGTAGAACGGGGGGTGCCGGTTACTTCAACGGTACCGGCGGGCACACCCGTTCGGTTACCGTCGGGGCATGACTCGGACCGTGCCCGCACCGTTGCCGGCGGACTTCTTCGACCCGAACTGCCCGGTTCAGCGGATCCCCGTGCTGGGGAGCAAGAAGTGGGCGTGGAAGATCGTGCGCTGCCTGGAGGGCGGCCCGCGCCGGTTCTCGGAGCTGCGGGTGCCGTTGGCGGGGATCACGGCGAAGGTGCTGGCCGAGTCGCTGCGGTCGATGGAGCACGACGGCGTTGTCAGCCGAACGGAGTACGCGGAGAACCCCCCCCGCGGGTGGAGTACGCGTTGACGCCGCTCGGCCGGACGCTGCTGGGGCCGATGGACGCGGTGTGCGACTGGAGCCGGGCCAACCTGGCCGAGCTGCTCGCCGCCCGTGAGGCCGTCGAGGGCGTGGGGAGCGCCGGGGCTGGCAGGAATTCGCCGACCGCTGGCGGCGACGCCGCTGGTGGGGGCGGTCAGGGCGCGGCCATCCTGGGCGCATGAGCACTTCGGAGCAGAGCAGCGGTACGGCCGGCGACGACGGGATCGTCCCCGACACCAAGGACTGGACGTGGGTGCTGGAGCGCCCGTGCGCGGACTGCGGTCTGGACGCCGGCGCGGTCGGCCGGGAGGACGTGGCCGGGATGATCCGGGCCAACGCGGCGGCCTGGGCCGGGGTGCTGGCCGGGGAGCCGGAGGCGCTGCGCCGCCGTCCGCGTCCGGAGATCTGGTCGGACCTGGAGTACGCGTGCCACGTCCGGGACGTCTTCCGGCTGTTCCTGGTCCGGCTGAACCTGATGCTGGACGAGGACGACCCGCTGTTCGCCAACTGGGACCAGGACGAGACGGCCGTCGCCGAGCGGTACGGCGAGCAGGAGCCGGCCGTGGTGGCGGGGGAGCTGGTGGGGGCCGCGGAGCTGCTGGCGGCGGCGTTCGAGGGGGTGTCGGGCCCGCGGTGGGGGCGCACCGGCAACCGCAGCGACGGGGCGCGCTTCACGGTGGAGTCGTTCTCGCGGTACCTGGTCCACGATCCGGTCCACCACCTGTACGACGTCACGGGGGAGCGGGTCTGAGGGAGCCGGCGAGGGTGTCACCGGCTCACGGTCGTCCAGGGCCGGGGCTCACCAGCCGGAGGCCTCGCGCAGCATGGTGCGGCGGAGCCGGCCGGCCACGCTGGCGGTGTCGGTGCCGATGACGTCGGCGATCTCCGGTGCGGCGAGGCCGACGACGTAGTGCAGGATGGCGAGGTCGTCGTCGGCGGGCCGGCCGGGGCGGTCCTGGGCCTCGGGACGGTGCTGGGGGTCCGGCCGGTCCTGGGGGTCGGGGTGGCCGGAGGGGCGGCCGCTCCGCCGGGTGTGGTCGCCGACGGTGTCGCGCAGGATCTGCCAGGCGTGCGCGGTGGGGTTGGAGCTTCCCAGTAACTCGCGCCACTGGACGGCGATTTCCGCGAAGGCGTGCTGGACGGCGCCGGCCGCGCGGTCCGGGTCGGGCAGCCAGACCCGGGCGTAGCTGAGGTACCGCGGTCGGTGCAGCTCGCAGAACGCCGCGAACTCCAGCGGTACGGCGGGTTCGCCGGACCCCGGGGGTGGCTCGGCGGTGCTGTCATGACGTTGGGTCATCTCGGCTTCTCGGCAAGTGAGATGGGCTTCTGACGGTCGATCATCTGTGCTCACTCTACGGTAGGCGCTCGGTGCGCTGGGTTACCAATCGGCGGGATTGCCCGGAAGGTGCCGCCGCGCGGCCGGTTCCGGCGGTGGCCGGACGGGGGTCGGCGGGCGGTGCGGCGGTGGCGGACGGGCGGGGAGTGGTGCGCAGTGGTGTCAGAGGCGTGGGTGCGAAGCTTTGTGGCCGGTCAGCGGGGTGACGCGGCCGGTGACGGTGGCCCATCGGCGCGCCACCGCAGAGGGTGTGATGTGCCACCGTAGGCGGTCCGGCGGTTCTCGTCCACGTCTGCGGCGCGAAGCCGCGCCCGCACCACCGGGCGCACCACCGTGCACGCGTCGGCCGGGCCGCGCCGGGCCGTGCCGGGCTGCGGCGATGCCCTGGGCGAGCCCGTCGGCGGGGTCACCCGGGAGGGGCGAGGTGATGGGCCGGCCCCGTCGCACGCGTCCCGCGTGCCCGGCCCTTCGACGGTGGATCGCCGTGTACGAGCAGAAAGTTGACGAACCGTCAGGTTGTGCGGCGGCGGCCTTCCGTCGAGCCGACCCGGTCGTCCGGCGCGGTGCCCCGGGCGAGCTGGGCGGGGAACGCCTCGACCACCCGTCGGCGGGCGAGCCGCGCGGCCGCCGCAGCCGCGGCCCCTGCGGCCCCGGCCGCCTCCGTGGCGGCGCTCAGCCGCTCCCGCTGGTGCTCCCGTCCCCGGGCGTCGGCGGACCCGTGCTCCGCGGTCGCGTGCTCCACGCCCTCGTGCCCGGGGTCCTGCCGGATGGCCGGGACCTCCTCGATCTCCGTGATCTCCTGGTTCCGCTGGGCCCGTTGGACCTCCTGTTCCTCGTGGGCCGTCTCGTGGGCCGCCTCGGGGGCGGCGTCGCGGACGGCATCGTGGGCGGCTTCGTGGACGGCGTCGCGCGCGGCCTTGGTGGCGGCCCGGCTCCGGGCCGCCTCGGACCCCCGTCGGGCCCGGCCGTGGGCGGTGCGCGCCGCGTGCTCCTCGGCCGCCTGTCTAGCCGCCAGGTAGGCCTGGACGGCGGCCATCCCGTAGACGGGCTGGATCAGCTGGTGGCCCTTGAAGAAGGGGCGGGCGGGGGCGAATCCGGCGGCGACCACGAGGTCGCGGATCTCCGCTATCTCCGCTTCGCTGCGCGCGGTGAAGCGGACCTCCCAGCCCTTCTTGTAAGTATGGCCCTGGGCACCGCTGCGGCGGGCCGGATCCGGCCGGCGGACGTATCCGGGCAGGCGTCCGAGGCGGAGCTGGGCCGCGCGGAGGCCGGCGGTCTCGTCACGTGACATGTACTAAGGGTAGGCAATCCGGCGGGCTGGAGTGACGCCCGGAGGTGACTTCGCCGTATGTGCTTGGTCACGCAGGGTCAGACGACCTGGTGGCTGATCGAGGATGACCAGGTACGACAAGCCGCTGATCACCCATTCCTCCGAATGGGTGAGGGTATGAGGACTTTAGTGCGGCCTGGTCCCGGTTTCACGACGGTTGGGTAACAGTGCGTCAGGCGGCCGCGACCGGCCCCCGGCCGTTGGGGATGGTGTCGGCATGAACTACCGGATTCCCATGCCGCCGCCGTCCCTGGAGGAACTGGCGCGCCGTCAGCAGAACGTCCTCACCGCCGGCCAGCTGCGCGCCCGGGGTGTGCCGGCCCGGATCATCAGCGAGCACTGCCGCCGCGGTGGTCCCTGGCAGCGGCTGCTGCCCCGGGTCTACCTGCTGCAGTCCGGCGACCCCTCGCCGGAGCAGCGGATGTGGGCGGCGCTGCTGTACGCGGCGCAGAACGGCCGGGAAGAGGGCCGCCGCGCGGGGGCGGTGATCACCGGCGCGGCCGCGCTCGCGCTGTACGGCTTCGCCGCGGTGCCCCGGCTGCCCGCCGTCACCGGGGTGGACGTCCTGGTGCCCCGCCAGCGGCGGCTGAAGGACGCCGGCGAGGTGCGGATCCGGCGCACCGAGCGGGAGTTGGTGGCGCGCTCGGTGCACGGGCTGGCCTGCGCGCCGGTGGCCCGCGCGGTCGCCGACGCGCTGCGCGAGTGGACGTCCGGCGACCGGGCCGGCGACCGGGCCGGCGGGGGAGCCGGCGGGCCGGCGCCGGTCCGGGAGGTGCTCTGCGAGGCCGTCCGCCGCCCCGAGCTGCGCTGCCCGGTGCGCGAACTTGCCGCCGAGCTGGCCGAGTCCGGGCTGACCGCCGACCCCCGGGTGCGGGCCGTGCTGGACGGCCTGCTGGCCGCCGAGCGGGACCGGGCGCTGGAGCGGGTCGGCGCGCTGGTGGACGAGTGGCTGCTGCCCGTCCCGCTGACCGGTCCGGAGCTGCGGATGCGCGGCGGCACCTACGTCGCCGTCCCGGACCTCTACTGGCCGGAGGCGGGCGTCGCGGTCGAGGTCGACTCGGAGCTGCGCTGCGTCAGCGAGGGCGAGGCGGCCTGGGTGCGCGGCGGCCAGCACCGGATGGAGTACCTGGGGGTGCGGGTGGTGTACGTCTCCGGCGCGCGGCTGGCCGAGGACGCGGACGCGGTCGGCGCCGAGCTGCGCGAGGCGTTCCGGCGGGGCGGGACCGACGTGGTGGAGCTGATGGTCACCGCCCACTGAGCGCCCGGGGCGGGAACCTCTCAGCCCCCCACGACCGGTTCGCCGACCAGTTCCACCCCGGCCGCCCGCAGCTCGTCCAGCGCGGCGGCGGTGGTCGGCGCGGCCACCCCGGCGGTCAGGTCGAGCAGCACCCGGGTGGTGAACCCGGCCCGCACCGCGTCCAGCGCGGTGGCCTTGACGCAGTGGTCGGTGGCGATGCCGACCACGTCCACCTCGGTGACCTGCCGCTCGCGCAGCCACTCGGCCGGTCCGCGGCTGTTCTCGTCCACGCCCTCGAAGCCGCTGTACGCCGCCGCGTAGGCGCCCTTGTCGAAGACCGCCTCGATCGCGCCGGAGGTGACGGACGGGGCGAAGTTGGGGTGGAAGCCGACCCCCTCGGTGCCCGCGACGCAGTGCACCGGCCAGCTGTGCACGTAGTCGGGGTCGTCGGAGAAGTGGTCGCCCGGGTCGATGTGGTTGTCGCGGGTGGCCAGGATGTGCCGGTAGCCGGGCGCGGACTCGGCGATGAGGTCGGTGATCGCGGCGGCCACCTCGGCCCCGCCCGCGACGGCCAGGCTGCCGCCCTCGCAGAAGTCGTTCTGCACGTCGACGACGATCAGTGCCCGGTGCATGGCTGGCATTCCTCGGTCTGGTGGGGTCCTGCGGAGGACGGGGGAGGGGCGTGAGGGGGACTCACGGCCGTACGGGGGAACTCTACGGTCGACTGTAGGCAGTGGCATCCGGGGGCGGAAGGCCCGGGGCGCGCCCGGACCCTCCGCCGCTCCGCGGACCGTCCGTGAGCCGTCCACGAACCGTCCGTGAGGCATCCGCGGGCCGTCCGAGAACGGTCGCCGCCCGCGGCGCGCCCGGCGTCACACGTGCAGTTCGGTCGCCAGCACCGGGTCGCCCTTGGACAGCTGGGTGGCCGACAGCGGCAGCGCCGCCCGGGCCCGGGTGTGCCGCTCGCGCGCGGCCTCCAGCGGCTCCCGGCCGACCACCTCGCCGGCCTTGACCAGCGGCACCTGCACCAGGTGCGGCGCCAGGGCGTCCGGGACGGGCCCGGTGCCGACGACCTCGGCCTCGGCGACACCGTCCGCGTCCGGTCGCCGGGCCGCCCACTTGCGCCCGCCGATGCTCGTCTTGCCGCCGGCCGCGCGCTTGGCGACCGGGACCAGCGGGCCGTCGGGTCCGGCGGCGCGGGCGACCAGCTTGTAGACCATCGCGCAGGTCGGCTCCCCGCTGCCGGTGACCAGGCTGGTGCCGACGCCGTAGCCGTCCACCGGGGCGGCGGCGAGCGCGGCGATCGCGTACTCGTCGAGGTCGGAGGTGACGATGATCCGGGTCCCGGCGGCGCCGAGCTCGTCGAGCTGGCGGCGGACCCGGTGGGCGAGCAGGGTGAGGTCGCCGGAGTCGATCCGGACGGCGCCCAGCTCGGGGCCGGCCACCTCGACGGCGGTGCGCACGGCCTCGCGCAGGTCGAAGGTGTCGACCAGCAGGGTGGTGCCCCGGCCCATCGAGTCGATCTGCGCCCGGAAGGCGTCCCGCTCGCTGTCGTGGACGAGGGTGAAGGCGTGCGCGGCGGTCCCGGTGGTCGGGATGCCGTAGGTGAAGCCGGCCTCCAGGTCGGAGGTGGCGGCGAAGCCGGCCACGAACGCGGCGCGGGCGGCGGCGACGGCGGCCCGCTCGTGCGCGCGCCGGGCGCCCATCTCGATCACCGGGCGGCCGCCGGCCGCGGAGGTCATCCGGGAGGCGGCGGCGGCGATCGCCGAGTCGTAGTTGAGGATCGAGAGGATCACCGTCTCCAGGATCACCGCCTCGGCGAAGCTGCCCTCCACGGTGAGCAGCGGCGAGCCGGGGAAGTAGACCTCGCCCTCGGGGTAGCCGTGGATGTCACCGGTGAACCGGTAGTCGGCGAGGAAGCGCAGGGTGTCCTCGTCGACCACGCGCTCGTCGGAGAGCCAGTCGAGCTGGGCGGAGGTGAAGCGGAAGTTCTCCACCGCGTCCAGGACCCGGCCGGTGCCGGCCAGCACGCCGTAGCGCCGCCCGGCGGGCAGCCGACGGGTGAACACCTCGAAGACGGAGCGGCGGTGCGCCGCCCCGCTGCGCAGGGCGGCCTGCAGCATGGTGAGCTCGTAGCGGTCGGTGAGCAGCGCGGTCGAGCCGGCCGCGGGCACGGAAGTGGCGTCCATGCGGATGATGCTACTACCCCTTAGCGTCAATGTGACGATTTCTCGGCGCGGGGATCCGTCCAGCGCGTCGTCGTCGCGGGGGCGGAATCGCCCGCAGGTCCCCCGGATGGCAGCATGGGGCTGGAGGGGCACGTGGAAGCCACGTGAACGGCCGGGTGGGAGCCACCCGGGAACCGAACTGAGCGGCAGGAGGGATCCGGCGGTGAGTGTCGCGCCCGTGGAGATCGAGCGCCCGGAGGTCGAGGGCGTACCGGTGACGGAGCCGGACACCCCGTGGGTCACCATCGTCCACAACGATCCGGTCAATCTGATGAGCTACGTCCAGTACGTCTTCCAGGCCTACTTCGGCTACCCGAAGGAGAAGGCCAGGAAGCTGATGATGGAGGTGCACACCAAGGGCCGGGCGGTGGTCTCCAGCGGCTCGCGCGAGGAGATGGAGCGCGACGTCCAGGCGATGCACGGCTACGGCCTCTGGGCGACCCTGCAGCACGACTGACCGCACGACCGGCGGCGCGCGCCCGCACACGGGCGGCCGCGCGGCCGCGGACCACTGGAACCGACGAGGACGGGCTGACCGATACCGATGGCTGGGTTGTTCGAGAGTGCCGGCGGCGGGGGCGCGGTGCTCGCGCTGGACGAGCTGGAGGCCTCCATCCTGCGCTCGCTGGAAGTGCAGATGCTGGAGCTGATCGGCCCCGGCCCGGGCGACGGGGAGGGGTCCGGCGACCCGCTGGCGGCGCTGTTCGCCGAGGGGCCGAGCAAGGCGCCGGACGATCCGGCGCTGGCGCGGCTCTTCCCGGACGCCTACGGGGACCCGGACGGTCCGGGCGACGCGGAGTCCCGGGAGGCCGCCGGGGAGTTCCGCCGCTACACCGAGCTGGACCTGCGGGCCCGCAAGCGCGAGGACGCGCTGCACGTCGTACGGGCGCTGGACGGACTGGGCGGCGAGGGCGGTCAGGTCGACCTCGACGCCGCCGCGTGCCTGCGCTGGCTGGGCGCGCTCAACGACCTGCGGCTGACCCTCGGCGTGCGGCTGGAGGTCACCGAGGACGACGAGCAGGGCCTGTACGGGCTGCCGGACGCCGACGACCGCAAGCCGCTGGTGATGGCCTACCTGTGGCTCGGCGCGCTGCAGGAGTCGCTGTTGGAGGCGATCGCCGACTGACGCCCCCCGGCCGAGGTTCCGGGGCGCCCCCGGACCGGGTCCCCCGTTCGGGGCAGGCCCCGGCCACTCGTCCGCATGGTGGACGAGTGGCCGGGGCTTTTCCGGTCAAAACGGGCGAAACCCTATCGAGGCATGCTCAAATATCGCTCAGATGGACACCGCTATCCGGACCGTGCGTGGTACGACTGCTGCTCCCCCACCCCCATGAGTCCCACCCGCGACATCCCATCCAGGACGGTGCAGCATGGCCGAACAGCTCTACGACGAGGTCGTCGACGCCAGACCGGACGAAGAGGGTTACCACCGGGGTCTGGGCAGCCGCCAGATCCAGATGATCGCGATCGGCGGGGCCATCGGCACCGGCCTCTTCCTCGGCGCGGGCACCGCCATCTCGAAGTCCGGCCCCAGCCTGATCCTGTCCTACGCGGTCGCCGGCGTGGTGATCTTCGCGATCATGCGGGCGCTCGGCGAACTGCTCACCTACCGCCCGGTGGCCGGCAGCTTCGCCGAGTACGCGCGGGAGTTCCTCGGCCCCTTCGCGGGCTATGTGACCGGCTGGACGTACTGGCTCTTCTGGGTTGTCACGGGCATGGCGGAAACCACCGCCGCGGCCGTGTACGTGAAGTTCTGGGCGCCCGAGATCCCGCAGTGGCTCTGCGCGCTCTGCTTCCTGGTGCTGCTCTACGGGGCCAACCTGATCTCGGTGAAGATCTTCGGCGAGATCGAGTTCTGGTTCTCCATGGTCAAGGTCACCGCGATCATCGGCATGATCCTGATCGGCATCGGGGTGCTCACCCTCGGCTTCAGCGACGCCGGCGACACCGCGTCGATCACCCACCTCTGGCAGGACGGCGGCTTCTTCCCCAAGGGCATCGGCGCCACCGTGATGACCCTGCAGATCGTCATGTTCGCCTACCTGGGCGTCGAACTCGTCGGTGTCACCGCGGGCGAGAGCGAGAACCCGAAGAAGACCCTCCCGCGCGCCATCAACACCCTGCCGTGGCGGATCGCGCTGTTCTACATCGGCTCCCTGGTCGTCATCCTCTCGCTCGTGCCGTGGACCGAGTTCCAGCCGGGCGTCAGCCCGTTCGTCGCCACCTTCGGCAAGATCGGCATCCCCGCCGCAGCCGGCATCATCAACTTCGTGGTGCTCACCGCCGCGCTCTCCTCCTGCAATTCCGGGATGTACTCCACCGGCCGGATGCTGCGCGACCTCGCCCTGCGCGGCCAGGCCCCCGGACGGCTCACCAGGCTCAACGCCCACCGCACCCCGGCCGCCGCGATCACCGTCTCCTCGCTGCTGATGGGCGTCGGCGTGGTGCTCAACTACCTCGTCCCCGCCAAGGCGTTCGAGTACATCACCTCGGTCGCCACCGTCTGCGGCCTGTGGACCTGGGCGATGATCCTGATCTGCCAGATCCGCTACCGCCGGGCCTGGAAGGGCGGCCACCTGCCGCCGCCCACCTTCAAGGCCCCCGGCGGTGTCTGGAGCAGCTGGGCCGCGCTCGCCTTCCTCGCCGTGGTCGTCGTGCTGATCGGCCTGGACCCGGACAACCGGATCTCGCTGTACGTCTTCCCGATCTGGGCCGTGCTGCTGGTCGTCGGCTACCGGGGCCTCGGACGGCGCGACCCCGGGGCGGTGCACGCGGTCGCCCACGACCACCTGCACGTCCCGGACGCCGGTCCCGACCCCCGCTGACCGCGCCTCGGACGCCCCGGCGGGCCACCGCCGGGGCGTGGCTATCCTGGCGCCATGCTGACCATCACCCGAGAACTGCGCGACGCGATCGTCGCCCACGCCCGCGCCGACCACCCGGACGAGGCCTGTGGCGTGGTCGCCGGGCCGGAGGGCAGCGGCCGCCCCGAGCGGTTCATCCCGATGCTCAACGCCGCCCGCTCGCCCACCTTCTACGAGTTCGACTCGGGCGACCTGCTCAAGCTCTACCGCGAGATGGACGACCGGGACGAGGAGCCGGTGATCGTCTACCACTCGCACACCGCCACCGAGGCCTACCCCTCGCGCACCGACGTGAGCTACGCCTCCGAGCCGAACGCCCACTACGTCCTGGTCTCGACCGCCGAGGGCAACGGCCCCGACGACGCGTACCAGTTCCGCTCGTTCCGCATCGTGGACGGCGTGATCACGGAGGAAGACGTCCAGGTCGTCGAGGCCTACCAGGCCTGACCCGCACCCACCTGGGCGAGGCCCGCCGACCACCCGCGAGCGGTCGGCGGGCCGTTGCCGTTTCCGGGCCGTCTCGGCATGGGGGACGAACCCATCCGTATCCCGAGACGGGCATGGAGGAGCGGGGCCGGGAATCTATACGATGAGCCCATGCGTTCCGTCGATGTGAGCACCCAGGCCCCGGGCACCCGCCTCGTGGCGCGCCTGCACATCGACCTGTGCCGGCTCGCCAGCGCGATCTGTCCCGGCACGCCCGCGCACTCGCGCTGAGCCGCCCGCCCTCCCCGGCCCGCCCGCGGACACCACCGCCCCGGGCCGCACCACCCTGCCGCGTCCGCTGCGGCCCACCCACCTCACGACTCGCACAGGAGCGCACCCATGGCCATCGAGGTCCGTATCCCGACCATCCTCCGCACCTACACCGACGGCGCCAAGGCCGTCGAGGGCACCGGCAGCAACCTCGGGGAACTCTTCCACGACCTCGACGCCCGCCACCCGGGCATCGCCGCCCGTCTGCTGGACGGCGGCGAGCTGCGCCGCTTCGTCAACGTCTACCTGAACGACGAGGACGTCCGCTTCCTGGAGGGCATCTCCACCGCGCTCGCCGACGGCGACAGCGTCACCATCCTGCCCGCCGTGGCCGGCGGCGCCCGCTGACCACCCGCCCGTACCGCCCCGCGCACCGTCCGGGGCGGTACGGGCCCGCCCGTACCGAACCCCACCGCCGCCCGCCGGAGGACCCCTTGCGCTACGACAGCCCGCTCGAAGCCGTCGGCAACACCCCGCTGGTCCGCCTGCCCCGGCTGTCCGCCGCGGTGCCCGGCAACACCGAGGGCCTGGTCACCCTCTGGGCCAAGCTGGAGGACCGCAACCCCACCGGCTCCATCAAGGACCGCCCGGCGCTGCACATGATCGAGCGCGCCGAGGCCGACGGCCGGCTCACCCCCGGCTGCACGATCCTCGAACCCACCAGCGGCAACACCGGCATCTCGCTGGCCATGGCGGCCAAGCTCAAGGGCTACCGGATGGTCTGCGTGATGCCCGAGAACACCAGCGAGGAGCGGCGCGAACTGCTCCGCATGTGGGGCGCCGAGATCATCGCCTCGCCCGCCGCCGGCGGCTCCAACACCGCCGTGCGGATCGCCAAGGAGATCGCCGCCGAGCACCCCGACTGGGTCATGCTCTACCAGTACGGCAACCCCGACAACGCCGGCGCCCACTACGCCGGCACCGGCCCCGAGATCCTCGCCGACCTGCCCACCGTCACCCACTTCGTGGCCGGCCTCGGCACCACCGGCACCCTGATGGGCGTCGGCCGCTTCCTGCGCGAGAAGGTCCCCGGCGTGCGGATCGTCGCCGCCGAGCCGCGCTACGACGACCTCGTCTACGGCCTGCGCAACCTCGACGAGGGCTTCGTCCCCGAGCTGTACGACGCCGAGGTGCTCACCACCCGCTTCTCGGTCGGCTCCGCCGACGCCGTCCGGCGCACCCGCGAACTCCTCCAGGAGGAGGGCATCTTCGCCGGCGTCTCCACCGGCGCGATCCTGCACGCGGCGATCGGCGTGGGCCGCAAGGCCGCCCAGGCCGGCGAGCGCGCCGACATCGTCTTCGTGGTCGCCGACGGCGGCTGGAAGTACCTCTCCACCGGCATCTACACCGCCGAGTCCACCGAGGCCGCCGTCGAGGCGCTGCAGGGCCAGCTCTGGGCCTGAAACGCCAGGGATTGTCCGGACCGTGCTCCCGGTTCGTCACGGAACGACCACGGAGTCCGGTCCGGGGCGGGGATTCCCGGCCCGCCCGGAAAGGCTGCTCACGAACGTCCCCCACGCACCAGCGGAGGTGACCCGTGAGCCGCAGCACCGACCTGTGGTCGTACACCGACATCGCCCGCCACATCAACGTCCGGCCCGAGACCGTGCGCACCTACCGGCGGCACGGCCTGCTGCCCGACCCGGACCTGGTCGACGCCGGCGGCCGCCCCCGCTGGTACCCCGCCACCATCCGCGCCTGGGCCCGCCGGCGCCCCGGCCACCGCTGACCGCCACCCCGGCGCGCGCCGCCCCCCCGTCCCCCCGGGCGTTCTGGTGATTCCAGCCACAGCACGGCACGGAGACGGGGGCAAAGCGCCGGTCCGCCCTTACCCTCGACAACACGCGCAGGGCAGCGCCTCCGGCCGGTATCCCCGGCCCGCTGTCATGACCAGCGGCAGCCAGGGATGTGTCGGGGCGGAGGGGCTCGGATGAAACTGACCGTGGTGGGGTGCTCGGGGAGCTTCCCGTCGGCCGACTCGCCGTGCTCCAGCTACCTGGTGGAGGCCGACGGCTACCGCGTCGTGCTCGACCTCGGCAACGGCGCGCTCGGCGCCCTGCAGAAGTACGTCTCGATCTACGACGTCGACGCCGTCCTGCTCAGCCACCTGCACGCCGACCACTGCGTCGACCTCTGCGCCTACTGGGTCGCCCGCAACTACCGGGCCGAGGGCTGCCCCGACCCGATGCCCGTCTACGGCCCGGCCGGCACCGCCGCCCGGATGGCCCGCGCCTACGACATGCCGGAGAACCCGGGGATGAAGGAGGTCTTCGACTTCCGCACCCTCACCCCCGGCCGCTTCGACCTCGGCCCGTTCCGGATCGACGTCGCCCAGGTCAACCACCCCGTCGACGCCTTCGCCTTCCGGCTCGAACACGGCGGCCGCAGCCTCGTCTACTCCGGCGACACCGGCGAGAGCGCCGAACTCGTCGAACTCGCCCGGGACACCGACCTCTTCCTCTGCGAGGCCGCCTACCTCGACGGCCGCGACACCTACCGGGCCGTCCACCTCAACGGCCGCGAGGCCGGCGAGCACGCCACCGCGGCCGGCGCCCGCCGGCTCGTCCTCACCCACATCCCCCCGTGGACGGACGCCGAACTGAACCGGCGGGACGCGGCCGCCGCCTACGCCGGGCCGGTCGAGATCGCCCGGGCCGGCGCCGTCTACGAGCTCTGACGGCTCACTCCACCGGCGTCAGCCAGTGCCGGTAGCGCGCGTCCGCACCGGTCACCGCCGCCTCGTAGGCCGCCTGCAACCGGGCCGTCAGCGGACCCGGGGCGGCCGGCAGCTCCCGGTCGTCCAGCGAACGCACCGCCACCACCCCGGCCGCCGTCCCGCACAGGAACACCTCGTCCGCCGCGTACAGGTCCGAACGCAGCAGTGACTCCACCCGCACCGGCACACCCAGGTCACGGGCCAGCGTCAGCACCGTGTCCTGGGTGATCCCCTCCAGGGCGCCCGCGCTCGTCGGGGGCGTGCGCAGCACCCCGTCGCGCACGGCGAACACGTTCTCGCCCGTGCACTCGCTCACCGTGCCGTCCGGGCCGAGCAGCAGCGCCTCGTCGTACCCCGCGTCGGTCGCCTCCCGGCGGGCCAGCACCGAGTTCAGGTACGGGCCGGTCGCCTTCGCCGCGGGCGGCACCGCGTTCGGGTCGGTCCGCCGCCAACTGCTCGTCTTCAGCCTGATCCCGCCCTCCGCGTCCGGCAGCTGGGAGTGCCACTCCCAGCTCGCGACCGCCGTGACCATCGGCGAGGACCGCATGTCCAGGCCCATCGCGCCGTAGCCCAGGAACGCGAAGTGCCGCAGATAGCAGGAACGGTGGCCGTTCGCCCGCACCAGGTCGACGGTGGCCTTCGCCAGCTCGTCCACCCCGTACGGCAGTTCCATCCGCAGCATCCGCGCGCTGCGGTCCAGCCGGCGCAGGTGCTCGGGCAGCCGGAACACCGCCGGGCCGTCCGCCGTGGCGAACGCCCGGGTGCCCTCCAGCACCCCCGTTCCGTAGTGCAGGCCATGGGTGAGGACGTGCGTGGACGCCGCGTGCCACGGCACCAGCGCACCGTCCAGCCAGATCGTCGAAGCCTCGGGAAGAACCGTCATGGCCGCCATCCTGGCCACCCCGGCGCCCCCGGTCAGCGGCTCGGACACTGCCGGAACCGGCCATGACCGGGAGCGGAAACGACCCGTCTCGCAGGATGGAAGACCCGGGCGGACGGGCACCGGCCCTCACTAGGCTGCGCCGATGGAGAGCCCCGCCGACCGGGACGCCACCCGGCTCTACGCCCGCCTGCTCGCCGAACCCGGCCGCCCGCCCGCCGAGTTGTTCCCCGACTGGGACCGGCACCGGCTCGCCGCCGCCACCGCCGAACTCCTCGCCCTCGGCCTGCTCCAGCCCGCCGCCGCCGGCCCCGTCCGGGACCGCCCCGCCGACCACCCCGCCGGCCGCGCCGCCGTCTCCGTGGACACCGCCGTGCGGCAACTGCTGCTCGACGCCGACCACCAGGTCGCCGACCTGCTCGGCGCCCTGCACCGGGCCCGCGACGCCGTGGACCGGCTGCACACCGACTACCTGCCCGTCCAGGAACGCCACCGCGCCGGCACCGCGCTCGAAGTCGTCCGCGGCGCCGACCGGGTCGCCGCCCTGCTGGAGGACGCCGCCCGCGGCGCCCGCGCCGAAGCCCTCTCGCTGCGCCCCGGACAGGACCTCTCCGGCCCGGCCCTGGCCGGCAAGCTCGCCCGCGAACGCCTCGCCCTCGCCCACGGCGCCACCCTGCGCACCATCCACCCGGCCGCCGCGCTGCGCCGCCCGGCCGTGCTCGGGCACGTCCGGGAGCTGACCGGGGCCGGGGCGCGGATCCGGGTGGCCCACTCGCTGCCGCTCTGGCTGATCGTGGTGGACGCCCGGCTGGCGATCCTGCCCGCCCCCGGCTCCGGGCCGGGCGGCGACGCCCCGGTGGCGGAGGCGGCCGTGGTGGTGCGCGAGCCGACGCTGGTCGCGCTGGTCGCCGAACTCTTCGAGTACTTCTGGTCGGCCGCCTGGACCCCTGCCGAGCTCCTTCCCGGCGCCGTGGAGATGACGGAGCGTCACGTCGAGGTGCTGCGCCTGCTGGCGGCCGGTCGCACCGACGCGGCGATCGCCCGCAAGCTGGAGCTGTCCGAGCGCACGGTGCGCCGGCTGGTCGCCGAACTGACCGCCGGCCTGGGCGCGGAGAGCCGCTTCCAGGCCGGCGTGCACGCCGCCCGGCTCGGCCGGGTCTGACGGCGGCGGTGCCGGGCGGTGGTGCCGGGCGGGTGTCAGCGCCGGCCGGGGACCGGCAGGCCGAGGTGCTCGCGCAGCGTCGTCCCGGTGTACTCGGTGCGGAACACCCCGCGCTCCTGGAGCAGCGGCACCACCCGGTCGACGAAGTCGTCCAGCCCGCCCGGGGTGAGGTGCGGGACGAGGATGAAGCCGTCCGCGGCGTCGCTCTGCACATGCCGGTCGAGCTGGTCGGCGACGCTCTCCGGCGTGCCGATGAAGCTCTGCCGGCCGGTCACCTCGATCACCAGCTCGCGGCTGCTGAGCCCCTTCTCGGCGGCCACCGCCCGCCACGTGGCGGCGATCTCCAGCGGGTCGCCGAGCGAGGTGCGGCCCTGGACCAGGCCGGAGTCGCGGACCGGGTCGATCGCCGGCAGCGGGCCGTCCACGTCGTGGTCGGAGAGGTCGACACCCCAGACCTGCTCCAGATAGGCGATCGCGGTGGCCGGGCTCACCTGGGCGCGGCGGATCGCGGCGGCGCGCTCGACGGCCTCCTCCTCGGTGTCGCCCAGGACGTAGGTGACCCCGGGCATGATCTTCAGCTCGTCCGGCTTGCGCCCGTACGCGGCGAGCCGCCGTTTGACGTCGGCGTGGAAGGCCTGGCCGGCGGCGAGCGTGGAGTGCCGGCTGAACACCACGTCGGCGGTGGCGGCGGCGAACTCGCGGCCCTCCTCGGAGTCGCCGGCCTGGATCACCACCGGGTGGCCCTGCGGCGGCCGGGGGACCGAGAGGGTGCCCTCGACGTCGAACTGCGGCCCCTGGTGGCGGACCGTGCCGGTGCCCGCCGCGTCCCAGAACGCCCGGGCGAGCGCGACGGACTCGGCGGCCCGGGTGTAGCGGTCGGCGCGGTCCAGGTAGCCGCCGCGGCGGAAGTTCTCGCCGGTGAAGGCGTCCGAGGAGGTGACCACGTTCCAGGCGGCGCGGCCGCCGGAAAGGTGGTCCAGGGAGGCGAACCGGCGGGCCAGTTCGTAGGGCTCGTTGAAGGTGGCGTTGACGGTCGCGGCCAGCCCGAGGCGGGTGGTGACGGCGGCGAGCGCGCCGAGCACGGTGATCGACTCGGGGCGGCCGACCACGTCCAGGTCGTGGATCCGGCCCTTGACCTCGCGCAGCCGCAGGCCCTCGGCGAGGAAGAAGAAGTCGAACCGGCCGCGTTCGGCGGTCGCGGCGAGGTGGCGGAAGGAGCCGAAGGCGATCTGGCTGCCGGAGGCCGGGTCGCTCCACACGGTGGTGTTGTTGACGCCGGGGAAGTGGGCGGCGAGGTGGATCTGCTTGAGCGGGCGGTCCGTCATCGGGTCACCTCGGCGGTTGCGGCAAGGCCGGCGGCAAGGCCGTCGGCGGGGACGGGGACAGGCGTGGGGACGGGGGCGGCGATGGTCGCGGCGAGCGCGTAGCGGCTGGCCGGGCGGGCCAGGCCGAGGTGCTCGCGCAGGGTGCGGCCGGTGTAGCGGGCCCGGAACAGGCCGCGCTCGCGCAGCGCCGGCACGACGTGCTCGGCGAGCGCCGCGAGGTCGCGGGCCGGCTCGGCGGGCACCAGGTGGAAGCCGTCGACCCCGCCGCCGCCCTCGGTGACCTCGGTGAGCAGGGCGGCGGCCGCGGTGTCGTCGGGCAGCGCGGCCGGGATCCGGGCCAGGATCCGCAGCGCCTCGCCGCCGCGCAGCCGCAGTGCGGTGGCGGCGGTGAGCCGGGTGGCCCGGTCGGGGGCGTCGAGCAGGACGACATCGGCGTAGCGGGCCGCGGTGGCGACCCGGGCGCGGCCGCCGGGGCCGGCGTCCGGTGCGAGGTCGGCGGCGGTCACGGTGACCGCGATCACCGGGCGGCCCTGCGGCGGGCGGGGGGTGATGGAGGGGCCGCGGACCGAGAAGCGCGGGCCCCGGAAGTCGATGTGGTGCAGCTTGGCGCGGTCGACGAACCGGCCGGTGGCGGTGTCGCGGATCTCGGCGTCGTCCTCCCAGCTGTCCCAGAGCCGGGTGGCGACCTCGGCGGCGTCGGCGGCCTCGGCCCAGAGCTCGTCGGCCGGGGCGGCGTCCTTGCGGCCGAAGGCCCTGGCCTCGGCCTCGGTGTCGGAGACGCCGACCAGCCAGCCGGCCCGGCCCTCGCTGACCCAGTCCAGGGTGTTGACCGCGATGGAGGTGTGGAACGGCTCGGTGTGGGTGGTGGTGACGGTGGGGACCAGGCCGAGGCCGCGGGTGACCGGGGCGAGCCGGGCGAAGGTGGCGAGCGCGTCGAGCCGGCGCGGTTCGGGCGCGTAGGAGTCGTCGAGGGTGACGAAGTCGAGGGCGGCCCGTTCGGCGAGCCGGGCGAGCGCGGTGAAGTGGGCGGCGTCGACGTGGCCGGGGCTGTCGAGGGCGGCGGAAAGGTGCAGCGGGCGGGGCATGGGCGGCCTGGACTTTCCTGGGACGGAAGCGGTGCGTGCGGCGGGTCGCGGACCGGCCCGCGCTCCCGGGGACGGGGGCGGGCGGGGGTGCGCGGGCACGCGTCGGCCCGTACGGGGCACGGGCGGGCGCGGGTGACGGGGTGGTGCGCGGGCCGGGCGCGGCGGGACGTCAGCCGGGCGGCGGCGGGGGAACGCTCGGGTCAGCCGCGACACGCCGCGGACCACACGCGACCGAAGTCGATGTGGCTGCGGGTCACCAGCGGGCGGGGGGCGTTCACCGCTTCAGTTGACCAGCGGCTCCGCGGATCCGTCAACCACCGTCTCAGCGGGCGGCCGTCGCGGTGGACACGCGGGGAGCCGGCCTCGGGCACGCGAACGGCCCCGCCCCGCCACCCGGGGGAGCGGGGGCGGGGCGGGGCCGTGAGCGGCGTGCGGTGGTACGGGGCGTCAGGCCTTGGTGACGTCCTCGATCTCGTCGTCGTCCTCGCGACCGGGGGTCTTGAGGTCGAACTTCACGATCGCGAAGCGGAACAGGAAGTAGTAGATCGCGGCGAAGACCAGGCCGAGCGGGATGATCATCCACGGGTCGGTCGCCTTGCTCCAGGCGAGCAGGTAGTCGATCAGACCGCCGGAGAAGGTGAAGCCGTCGTGCACGCCGAGCGCCCAGGTGACGGCCATCGAGACGGCGGTGAGGACGGCGTGGATCACGTACAGCAGCGGGGCGATGAAGACGAAGGCGAACTCGATCGGCTCGGTGACACCGGTCACGAAGGAGGTCAGCGCCAGCGACAGCATCATGCCGGTGACGGCCTTGCGGCGGTGCGGCTTGGCGGTGTGGGCGATGGCGAAGGCGGCGGCCGGCAGGGCGAACATCATGATCGGGAAGAAGCCCGACATGAACTGTCCGGCGGTGGGGTCGCCGGCGAAGAAGCGGGTCAGGTCGCCGTGCACGACGGTGCCGTCGGCCTTGGTGAAGTCACCGGTCTGGAACCAGGCGTAGGAGTTCACGAACTGGTGCATGCCGACCGGCAGCAGACCGCGGTTGACCAGGCCGAAGGCACCGGCACCGAACGCGCCGGCCCCGATCAGGGTGTCGTTCAGGCTCTTGATCGCGTCGCCAATGGGGCCCCAGGTCAGGGCGAACAGGACACCGACGGCGGTGCCGACGAAGGCCATCATGATCGGGACGAGACGGCGGCCGTTGAAGAAGCCGAGCCAGTCGACCAGCTTGGTGCGGTGGTACTTCTGCCACAGCACGGCGCTGAGCAGACCGATCACGATGCCGCCGAGGACGCCGGGGTTCTGGTACGTCGCGGGGACCCACTTGCCGTCGGCGATGTGGCCCTCGGCGATCGGGAAGGCGGTCAGCACGTTCTTGTAGACCAGGAAGCCGACCAGGGCGGCGAGGGCGGTCGAGCCGTCGGCCTTCTTGGCGAAGCCGATGGCGATGCCCACCGCGAAGAGCAGCGGCAGGTTGTCGAAGACGCCGTTGCCGGCGGTGGCGAAGACCGCGGCGACCTTGTTCCAGCCGAGGCCGTCCTTGCCGAAGACGTCGTCCTGGCCCAGGCGCATCAGCAGACCGGCCGCCGGGAGGACGGCGATCGGCAGCTGGAGGCTGCGGCCGATCTTCTGCAGACCCTGGAGCAGGTCCTGGCCGAACTTCTTCGTGGGACTCGGCGTGGCCGGAGCCGTGGCGGGCGCCGGTGCCTGCGCAGACTGACTCATGGGGGTGGCTTCCTTACGGCAAGGGCGGGTCGGTCGGGGGAAGGTGCACAGGGGGCCGAACCGCGAACTGGTCTACACCACACGTGGTGTAGACCAGTTTTGTAGCACGCGCGGAGGAGGCGGGGAACCCTTGAAAGCGCCGCAGATGGGAAGCGCTATGAAATCGAAACCTACTTGTGGATCGGCGATCTTGATTACCCGCCGTGATTGGTATTTTGGCTATTTGCGCAACAAAAAGCCGCGGCGGCCGAACGCTCCACGGCACGTCACCGGCCGGTCACCGACCGGCCCGGGGGCCGCGGCGGGCGGCGTTCCGGCCGGGGCCCTCGGCTCGGCCGGATATGCCGAAGGCCCCCGGACCGATGGTCCGGGGGCCTTTTCGGATTGTGTTCGGTGACGCTCGGTTTATGCCTTGGTCACGTCCTCGACCTCGCTCTCGGGCTCGCGTCCCGGTGTTTTCAGGTCGAATTTCACGATGATGAAGCGGAACAGCGCGTAGTACACGGCGGCGAAGCAGAGGCCGATCGGGATGATCAGCCAGGGTTTGGTGGCCAGGCCCCAGTTGATCACGTAGTCGATCAGGCCGGCCGAGAAGCTGAAGCCGTCGTGCACCCCCAGCCCCCAGGTGACGGCCATCGACGCGCCGGTCAGCAGGGCGTGCACGCCGTACAGGGCCGGGGCGATGTAGGCGAAGGAGTACTCGATCGGCTCGGTGACACCGGTCACGAAGGAGGTCAGGCCGACCGAGAGCATCAGGCCGTAGATCTCCTTGCGGCGGTGCGGCTTGGCCGAGTGGGCGATGGCCAGCGCGGCGGCCGGCAGCGCGAACATCATGATCGGGAAGAAGCCCGACTGGAACTGCCCGGCGGTCGGGTCGCCGGCCAGGAAGCGCGGGATGTCGCCGTGCACGATGGTGCCGTCCGGCTTGGTGAACTCGCCGAACTGGAACCAGACGAAGGTGTTCAGCAACTGGTGCATGCCGATCAGCAGCAGCGCGCGGTTGAACACGCCGAAGATGCCCGCGCCACCCGCGCCGAGGTCGGCGAGGGTCTGGCTGAAGGAGTTCAGGCCGCGGCCGATCGGCGGCCACACCCAGACCGCCACCACGGCGAGGCCCATGCCCACCAGGGCGGTGATCATCGGCACCAGCCGGCGGCCGTTGAAGAAGCCCAGCCAGTCCACCAGCCTGGTGCGGTGGAAGCGCACCCAGAGCCAGGCCGACATCAGGCCGAGCAGGATGCCGCCCAGCACGCCCGGGTTCTGGTACGTCGCGGCCGCCGCCTTCGCCGAGGTGTAGTCCACGCACTGGTCGCTCACCAGCACCGTCCCCGGCGCGCAGTCCTCCGGGAAGGCGTGCAGCACCTTGTAGTAGACGAGGAAGCCGACCACCGCGGCCAGCGCCGTCGAGCCGTCGGCCTTCTTGGCCATGCCGATCGCCACCCCGATGCAGAACAGCAGGGGCAGGCCGAAGGAGGAGTCCAGCAGCGCGCCGCCGGCCGCCGCGAACACCTTGGCGACGTTGTTCCAGCCCAGGCCGTCCTTGCCGAAGACATCGGGCTGTCCGAGCCGGTTCAGGATGCCCGCGGCCGGGAGCACCGCCACCGGCAGCTGGAGGGAGCGGCCCATCTTCTGGAGGCCGCCGTAGAAGGTGTGCCACCACGTGCTCTGCGGTGCTGTGGCGCCTGCCGAACTCATCCTTCGCCCTCCGGGTGCCGTGGCCGGCCGGTGGTCCCCGCCGGGACCCCCGGGTGGGGACCGGGAACACCCGGGGCCCTTCCTGCGTTCATCGGAGTACACATATATTGGTGTAGACCACTTTGGGACGCAGGCCGCGCGCCGGGAGACGGGCCCCACTGCTCGTCATCCTCGGGGGCCGACCCCGGGCGTGCGCGTCGGAATGGGCCAAAAGTGGACTAACGTGGCATATCGGTCCGGCTCGGGTCATGCTGGTCGCGCCGCGCGGGCAGCACGCCACGGCAACGACCCACCACTGACCGCACGTCACCCGCGACCGAGGTCACAGCGCAGGACGGCACCCGGCAGAGCAGCCGACGGGCCGAGACAGAGGGAGAAAGCAATGGCCAGCAAGGCTGAGAAGATCGTCGCCGGTCTGGGCGGCATCGACAACATCGAAGAGGTCGAGGGCTGCATCACCCGCCTGCGCACCGAGGTCAAGGACGCCTCCCTCGTCGACGAGGCCGCGCTCAAGGCCGCCGGCGCCCACGGCGTCGTCAAGATGGGCACCGCGATCCAGGTCGTCATCGGCACCGACGCCGACCCGATCGCCGCCGACATCGAGGACATGATGTGAGCTGAGCCCACCCGGCTCGCACCGCGGCCCGCCGACCCCACCGGTCGGCGGGCCGCGGCACGTCCGGGCACCGGACCCCGCCCTCCCGGGCAGACCCGGACGCCTCGGGACGCCTCGGGGCGTACCCGGAGCACCCGCCGAAACCGACTACGCTCGGTGCCTATGTCACGCATCGACGGCCGCACCCCCGAACAGCTCCGTCCCGTCACCATCGAACGGGGCTGGAGCAAGCACGCCGAAGGCTCCGTCCTCATCTCCTACGGCGACACCAAGGTGCTGTGCACCGCCAGCGTCACCGAAGGCGTCCCGCGCTGGCGCAAGGGCAGCGGCGAGGGCTGGGTCACCGCCGAGTACTCCATGCTCCCGCGCGCCACCAACACCCGCGGCGACCGCGAATCCGTCAAGGGCCGCCTCGGCGGCCGCACCCACGAGATCAGCCGGCTCATCGGCCGCTCGCTGCGCGCCGTGGTCGACCACCGCGCCCTCGCCGAGAACACCATCGTCCTCGACTGCGACGTCCTCCAGGCCGACGGCGGCACCCGCACCGCCGCCATCACCGGCGCCTACGTCGCCCTCGTCGACGCCGTGAGCTGGGCCCGCGAGCGCAAGCTGCTGCGCGCCAAGGGCAAGCCGATCACCGGCGGCGTCAGCGCCGTCAGCGTCGGCATCATCGACGGCGTCCCGATGCTCGACCTCCAGTACGAGGAGGACGTCCGCGCCGAGACCGACATGAACATCGTCTGCACCTCCGACGGCCGCTTCGTCGAGGTCCAGGGCACCGCCGAGGGCGCCCCCTTCGACCGCGCGCTGCTCGACCGGCTGCTCGACCTCGGCACCCTCGGCTGCGCCGAGCTCGACGAGGTCCAGCGCAAGGTCCTCGGCGAGCTGGAGGGCTGACCTCCCGGGGCCTCCTTACCCCCTGAAGTACCGGTTCCGTTTCGGTTTCCGGAAATCAACGGGCTCCGGGCCCGGCCGCTGTACAGGCCGGGCCCGGAGCCCGTACGGTTCCCGCAGCACCCGTGGCCGGGAACCGCGCACCCCTCAGCGCGCGTCCTTCCCTTCCGGATACCCGCGCACCCAGGAGGACCGGATGCCCCAGAGCATCGCCCGCCCCACCATGCTCGCCGTGGCCGGCCTGATCGCCATCCTCCCGCTCAGCGCGGTCAGTTGCTCCGCCGCCCAGAAGGCGATCGACTGCGGCAACACCGCCGTCAAGATCACCGGCGACATCAACGAGGTCAGCAACGCCTACAGCAACGCGAGCAACGACGCGGCCGCCGCCGGGCAGGCGCTGCAGAAGCTGAAGAACGACCTCGACCAGCTCGGCAAGAACTCCGAGGACACCGACATCGCCCAGGCCATCACCGACCTCAGCACCCAGGTCGACAAGGTCCAGCAGGCGGTCAACAACAAGCAGGTCCCGGACTTCAAGCCGCTCGGCGACGCCGCCTCGAACCTCACCAAGGTCTGCACCGGCTGACCGGAATCGCGCCGTTCGCTCGGTTTAGGGTGGCTTCATGACCACTCGACTCATCCTCGCCACCCGTAACCAGCACAAGGTCGCCGAGCTGCGCGACATCCTCGGCGACGCCGGCCTGGACGTCGAACTGGTCGGCGCCGACGCCTACCCGGAGATCCCCGACGTCCCCGAGACCGGCGTCACCTTCGCCGAGAACGCCCTGCTGAAGGCGCACGCCCTGGCCCGCGCCACCGGCCTGCCGGCCGTCGCCGACGACTCCGGCCTCTGCGTGGACGTCCTGAACGGCGCCCCGGGCATCTTCTCCGCCCGCTGGGCCGGCAGGCACGGCGACGACCGCGCCAACCTCGACCTGCTGCTCGCCCAGCTCTCCGACATCGCCCCCGAGCACCGCGGCGCCCACTTCTTCTGCGCCGCCGCCCTCGCCCTCCCCGACGGCACCGAGCGCGTCGTCGAGGGACGCCTCCTCGGCACCCTGCGCACCACCCCCGCCGGCACCGGCGGCTTCGGCTACGACCCGATCCTCCAGCCCCTCGGCGACAGCCGCACCTGCGCCGAACTCACCCCCGCCGAGAAGAACGCCATCAGCCACCGCGGCCAGGCCTTCCGCGCCCTCGCCCCCGTCGTGAAGACCCTCCTCGGCTGAGCCCCGTAGGAATGAAATTGGCCCGTTTGCCTTCGATTCGAAGGCAAACGGGCCAATCTGCTTGGTACGCCCGGTGGGACTCGAACCCACGACAATACGGACCTAAACCGTACCTCTCTAGCCAGCTGGAGTACGGGCGCACGTCAAGGCAAGCGTACCGGCTGTCGGGGGCGCCGATAACAGGTTTGCGGTTCCGCCCGCGGTACGTCGGGGTGACGGCGTGGCAGGTCGGACAGAGCAGCCGGAGGTTCTCGCGCCGGTTGTCCAGCCGGTCGCCGTTGACGTGGTCCACCTCCCTCGCCGTCGGCGGGGCGGGGGAGGTGGGCGCGGCGCGGGGTTGGGGGTCGTCTGCATGCGGAGGAGGGTGGGGGTGGCTGGGGCTGGTGATGTGTCGGCGACCGTCGACAATCGGCCGTTCGACCGGGGATGTTGGGGAATTGATTACCAATTGGTACAGACCTATTGACCTATGTGGTTCAGACCACATAGCTTCAGCGCCAATCTGCTTTCCCCCACGTGCGTGCTCCCCCACAGGCACGCGCCGACACTCTGCCCGGAGGACCGAGTGTTGATCCGATCCTCGGCGGAGCGGCGTCCCACCGCTGCCCGTCGTTCCACGAGCCCGGCGGCCCGCGCCGGCCTGGCCTCGCTGGCGGCTGCCGCGATGGCCGGCCTGCTGGTGGCCACGCTGGGCGCGGCGCCCTCCCAGGCGTCCGCCACCGTCGACAATGCCGCCTGTCGCCCGGACGGCCTCTACGCCACCCCGGGCGTCGACGTCCCGTACTGCAGCGTCTATGACACCGAAGGCCGCGAGAAGATGGGCGCGGACCACCAGCGCCGCATCATCGGCTACTTCACGAGCTGGCGCACCGGCCAGGACGGCACCAAGCCGTACCTGGTCAGCGACATCCCGTGGGACAAGGTGACCCACCTCAACTACGCGTTCGCCCACGTCGATTCCAGCAACAAGCTGTCGGTCGGCACGGACAACGCGCAGAACGCCGCCACCGGGATGTCCTTCCCGGGCGTGCCCGGCGCCGAGCTCGACCCGTCGCTGCCCTACAAGGGCCACTTCAACCTGCTGACGAAGTACAAGAAGCAGTACCCGAACGTCAAGACGATGATCTCGGTGGGCGGTTGGACCGAGACCGGCGGGTACTTCGGGGACGACGGCAAGCGCGTCAACTCCGGCGGCTTCTACTCGATGACCGTCAACCCGGACGGCAGCGTCAACCAGGCGGGCATCGACACCTTCGCCAACTCGGCCGTCGACTTCATCAAGAAGTACGGCTTCAACGGCGTCGACGTCGACTACGAGTACCCGACCTCGATGAAGGACGCGGGCAACCCGCTGGACTGGCAGCTCGCCAACAGCAAGCGCGGCTCGCTGGCCAAGGGCTACGCGGCGCTGATGAAGACGCTGCGCGAGAAGCTGGACCGGGCCGGCGCCGCCGACGGCAAGCACTACCTGCTCTCGGTCGCGGCCCCGTCGTCCGGCTACCTGCTGCGCGGCATGGAGACCTTCCAGATCGCGCAGTACCTGGACTACGTCGACATCATGTCGTACGACCTGCACGGCTCCTGGAACAAGTACGTCGGCCCGAACGCCGCGCTGTTCGACGACGGCAAGGACGGCGAGCTGGCGGCGGCCAACGTCTACGGCACCGGCCAGTACGGCGGCATCGGCTATCTGAACGCCGACTGGTCGTACCACTACTTCCGCGGTGCGATGCCGGCCGGCCGGATCAACGTCGGCCTGCCGTACTACACCCGCGGTTTCAAGAACGTCCAGGGCGGCACCAACGGCCTCTGGGGCACCGCCTCCGCGACCACCTGCCCGGTCGGCTCCGGCCTGACCTCGTGCGGTGACGGCGCGGTCGGCATCGACAACATCTGGAACGACAAGGACGACGCGGGCAAGGAGTCCCCGGCCGGGTCGAACCCGATGTGGCACGCCAAGAACCTGGAGAAGGGCATCGTGCCCGACTACCTCTCCAAGTACGGCGTGAGCGACACCGCCCTGCAGGGCAGCTACGTGCGCAACTACAGCTCCACCCTGGTGGCGCCGTGGCTGTGGAACGACGCCAAGAAGGTGTACCTGTCCACCGAGGACGAGCAGTCGATCGCCGCCAAGGCCGACTACATCGTCAACCAGGGTGCCGGCGGCACGATGATCTGGGAGCTCGCGGGCGACTACAAGTGGGACGCCACCGCCAACGGCGGCAAGGGCCAGTACGTGCCCGGCGACACGCTGACCACGCTGATGTACGACAAGTTCAAGGCGGCCTCGCCGTACGGCGCGACCCGCTCGACGACCACCCTGCCGAAGCAGACCCTGCCGATCGACGTGTCGTTCACCAACTTCGCGCTGGGTGACTCGAACTACCCGATCAACCCGAAGATCCACATCGTCAACAACTCGACGACGACCCTGCCGGGCGGCACCGAGTTCCAGTTCGACTACAGCAACTCGGCCCCGGGCAACGCCAAGGACCAGTCCGGCTTCGGTCTGACCGTGATCAAGCAGGACCACACCGGCACCGGCAACGTGGGCGGCCTCAAGGGCACCTACAACCGGGTCTCGGTGAAGCTGCCGGGCTGGCAGTCGCTCGCGCCGGGCGCGTCGATCGACATGGACTTCGTCTACTACCTGCCGGTGTCCACCCCGTCCAACTGGACGGTCAACGTGGGCGGCACGCTGTACGGCCTCAAGGGTGACCTGACCCGCGGCGCGGTGGACGGCGGCACGACCCCGACCACTCCGCCGACGACGCCTCCCACGACGCCGCCGACCACCCCGCCGACCACCCCGCCGACCACTCCGCCCACCACGCCGCCGACCACGCCGGCCGGTTGCGCGGGTGCGCCGAGCTGGGACGCGGGCACCACCTACGGTTCCCCGACCAAGGTCTCCTGGAAGGGCCACTACTACCAGAACAAGTGGTGGACCAAGGGCGACGACCCGAGCGCCAGCGGCGCCTGGGGTGTCTGGAGCGACCTCGGCACCTGCTGATGACAGCGGTCGCCTGAGGTGAGAGACGGCGGTGGCGGTGCACCCGGTCGGGGGGTGCGCCGCCACCGCTGCTTCACGTTCCCGGCCTACTTCTCGATGTCGCCGCGCATCTTGGCGAACAGGGCGGCGGCCTCGGCAGGGGTGGTCTTCGGGAACAGCGCGACGCCGGCCGTGGAGGCGTCGGACCAGCCGCAGACGACGTCCGTGGTGGGCGCCTCCGGCAGCTTCAGGCACTCCAGCGAGCCGCCGAGCGGGCCGGCCGGGTACGGCGTGGCGGTGGTCGGGTCGCCCGTGGAGCCGTTCTGCAGGGCGTAGTCGATCATGCCGCGCCAGAGGTGCTCACGGCGCTTGGCCGGGTCCTCGGGGATGTTGTCGACGGCGATCAGCAGGATCCGGCGGCCGGAGGTCTGGCCGGGGCGGTCGAAGTCGGAGACCACCAGGTGCATGTTCTCGCGCATCTCGCCCGGGTCGACGGCGATGTCCGAGACCGCGTCCTTGCCGACCGTCTTCGCCAGCCCGCCGGCCGTCCTGGCCTCGACCACCTGGCGCTTGCCGGCCGGAGCCGCGGTGGCCGGGGCGGTCGCGGTGGGCTGGGCCGTGGTGCTGGCGGTGGTGCCCGCCGTCGGCTGGGCGGGTGCCGTGGCGGTGGCCGGCGGCGGTGCGGCGGTGTCCTCGTTCTCCGGCCCGCAGGCGGTCAGCGCGAGCGCCGCGACGATCGCGCCGGCGACGGCGACACGGGCGGTGGACACGGATCTGGCACTCTGCACGGCTCTACTCCTGTGGCAAGAACGGAACCCGGGCGGCTGGCACCCGGCGAGCAGAACGCTAGGGGGTGCCGGTCTCCCGCCGACAGGCCCCGGGCAGAGCGCGGACAGCACCGGGACACGGCGGTGACGAAGCGTCACTCCGCGCCGCCGTGTCCGGACGCTGCGTCAGGCCGCCTCGACCTTGAGGTCGCGCAGCAGCTTGGCCACGTGGCCGGTCGCCTTGACGTTGTACAGCGCGTGCTCGACCTTGCCCTGCTCGTCCACGATCACGGTGGAGCGGATCACCCCGGTGACCGTCTTGCCGTACAGCTTCTTCTCGCCGAACGCGCCGTAGGCCTCCAGCACCTTCTTCTCCGGGTCGGAGAGCAGGGTGACCTTGAGGTCCTCGGCCTCGCGGAACTTGCCGAGCTTCTCCGGCTTGTCCGGCGAGATGCCGATGACGTCGTACCCGGCGCCGGCGAAGACCTCCAGGTTGTCGGTGAAGTCGCAGGCCTGCTTGGTGCAGCCGGGGGTGAGCGCGGCCGGGTAGAAGTAGACGATCACCTTGCGGCCGAGGTGGCCGGCGAGGGACACCTCGTTGCCGTCGGCGTCGGGCAGGGTGAAGGCGGGCGCGGTGTCACCGGGCTGGAGACGCTCACTCACGGGATTTCTCCTGGTGCTGGACGGGCGGTCGTACCACGGCAAACTTACCTCCGATGGTGGGTGGGGCCGCGCGGCCCCGCGTGCCAGCTGACACACTGGGTCAGTCGCACAGGACGAACATCAGTGAATGGGGTGGCCCGAGTGGGCGAGGCGAGCAGTACGGACAAGTCGGCGCGGACGACCGCCCAGATCGAGGCGGACATCTCCCGGACCCGCACCCAGCTGGCGGCGACGCTGGACGAGCTCGCCGTGCGCGTGCACCCGACCACCATCTCCGCCCAGGTCAAGGCGAAGGCCGTGGCCGCCGTCGAGGAGAAGGCCGGCCGGGCGTACGTGGCCGCCAGCGGCCTGGTCGAGCAGGCCCGCGCGCAGTTCGTGGACGAGAAGGGGCAGCCGCGCAAGGAGCGGATCGTCCCGGCCGCGCTGGTCGGCGTCGGCCTGGTGCTGCTGGTCGCCTCGGCGCGCAAGCGCCGCAAGGGCTGACCGCCACCGCCTCCGCCCCGGGCCGGACACCCGGTGTCCGGCCCGGGGCCGTTCGCCCACCGGGCTGGCGTCACACGCCGCGCCCGGGGGCGGTACCTTCGGGGTCGTGAGTACGAACGACGAACCGACCCAGCAGTCCCTCCCCGGCGAGGCCGACGCGCCGCGTCACGACCGGCTGGGCGAGAAGCTGCCGATCAAGATGCTGCACGACCGCGTGCTGGTGAAGACCGAGGCCGGCGAGGGCGAGCGCCGCTCCACCGGCGGCATCCTGATCCCGGCGACCGCGGAGATCTCCAAGCGCTGCGCCTGGGCCGAGGCGGTCGCCGTCGGTCAGAGCGTGCGCTCCGTCGAGCCCGGCGACCGGGTGCTCTACGACCCCGAGGACAAGCTGGAGGTCGAGGTGCGCGGCGCCAGCTACGTGCTGCTGCGCGAGCGCGATCTGCACGCCGTCGCCGCGATGCGCTTCGGTGACACCGAGGGGTCGACGGGGCTGTACCTGTAGTCGACGAGCGGGTTCCCCGGGTGGGCCGCCGTGCCGTGGGCGCGGCGGCCCACCGGCGTTTCCGGCGTTTCCGGGGGACTGTCCTCCGGGGGACTGTCGGAGCGCGGTGGTAGCGTCGCCGGCGGGGACGAGGCGGAGAGCGGGACGGGGGACGGCATGGGCGACGCTCTGATCGACTTCGGCGGCACGGCCTCGGAGGTCCGGGGCCTGGACGTCCGCTGGATCCACGGATCGGAGTCGGCGAAGCACAACACCGATCCGGACATCCAGGTGCACCGGTACGACGAGCACACGTTCGTGCTGCGGCAGAACATGGCGGTGAACTACGAGGCCCCGTTCCTGTTCCTGCTGTTCGGCAACGAGCGGGCGGTGCTGATCGACACCGGGGCCACCGCGTCGGCGGAGTACTTCCCGCTGCGGGAGACGGTCGACGGGCTCGTCGACTCCTGGCTGGAGCGCAACCCGAGGGACGGCTACGGGCTGCTGGTGCTGCACACGCACGGGCACGGGGACCACGTCGCGGGCGACGGGCAGTTCGCGGACCGGCCGGACACCACGCTGGTGCGGGCGGACCGGGCCACCGCCTGGGCGTTCTTCGGGTTCGACCGGGACGCCGACGCCGTGGCCCGGGTGGACCTCGGGGGCCGGGTGCTGGAGTGCCTGGCGACGCCGGGGCACCACGCGGCGGCGGTGACGTTCCACGACGCGTGGACCGGTTTCCTGCTCACCGGCGACACGGTCTACCCGGGGCGGCTCTACATCCAGGACTGGGCGGCGTTCGCGCGCTCGATCGGCCGGCTGGTGGACTTCTGCGAGGGCCGGACGGTCACCCATGTGCTCGGGTGCCACATCGAGATGAGCGTGCAGCCGGGGGTGGACTACCCGATCCGCTACACCTACCAGCCGCACGAGGTCCCGTTGCAGCTCACCGTCGACCACCTGCGGGAGATCCGCGCGGCGCTGGAGGAGATCGGCGACGTGCCGGAGCGGCGGGTGTTCCCGCTCTTCATCCTGTCGCCCGACGGCTGATCGGGTCCTAGGATCCGCTCATGGCGATCAACGGGGCGGCTCCGATCGACGACGGGCAGCGGCGGGCGCGGTTGGGGCGGCGGTTGCTGCTGGCGCCCGCCGGGTGGGCGGCGCGGGCGGAGGAGGTGGCCGACGCGGTCGTCGGGCTGCACGCGTCCGACCCCGTGACGGTGTACCTGTCGGCCTGCGCGCGGCTGCGCGAGCCGTCGGCGGCGGAGGTGGAGCGGGCGCTGTACGACGACGTCTCGCTGGTGAAGCTGCTGTCGATGCGGCGGACGCTCTTCGCCGTGACCGAGGAGTTCGCGCCGTACGTGAGCGCGGCGGCGGCGCGGCAGATCGCGGCCAAGGAGCGGGCGACGCTGCTGAAGCACCTCGCGGAGTTCGCCGAGGGGTGGAGCGAGGCACGGCTGGCGGAGACCGAGCGGGCGGTGCTGGCGGCGCTGGCGGAGCGCGGCGAGGCGACCACGGCGGAGCTGGCCGCGGACGTGCCGGCGCTGCGCGAGACGATGCTGATGTCGGCGGGCAAGCCGTACGAGGCGAAGCAGAGCGTGGGCAGCCGGCTGCTGCGGCTGCTGGCCTCGGACGGCCATGTGCGGCGGTGCCGGCCGCGCGGGTCGTGGCTGAGCAGCGGCTATCCGTGGGCGCCGGTGGAGCCGTGGCCGGAGGTGCCGGTGCGGGAGGCCAAGGCGGAGGTGGTGCGGCGCTGGCTGGCGTCGTACGGGCCGGGCACCGTCGAGGACGTGAAGTGGTGGACGGGCTGGACGCTGCGGGACGTGCGTGGGGCGCTGGCCGACGTGGGCGCGGTGGAGGTGGCGCCGGCGGGCGGTGCG
The DNA here is from genome assembly GCF_040302725.1 of Kitasatospora sp. NPDC097605. NCBI lineage: Bacteria > Bacillati > Actinomycetota > Actinomycetes > Kitasatosporales > Streptomycetaceae > Kitasatospora > Kitasatospora sp. NPDC097605. Next base: position 125,488 of record NZ_JBEOSF010000011.1, read on the forward strand.
GCGGGGCTGGTGCTGCCGGGGGACGAGGGGCCGGTGGCGGCGCCGGAGCCCTGGGCGGCGCTGCTGCCGGCGCTGGATCCGGCGGTGATGGGCTGGCGGGGCCGGGACTGGTACCTGCGGCCCGAGGACGTGCCGGCGCTGTTCGACCGGGCGGGGAACGCGGGGCCGACGGTGTGGTGGTGCGGCCGGGTGGTCGGCGGCTGGGCGCAGCGGGCGGACGGCGAGGTGGTGTGGCGGCTGTTCGAGGACGTGGGTGCCGGGGCGCGGGCGGCGGTCGCGGCGCAGGCGGAGCGGCTGGCGGCCTGGCTGGGGGAGGTCCGGGTGACGCCGCGGTTCCGGACGCCGCTGGAGCGTGAGCTCTCGGCCTGAGGCAGGTCCCGGTCAGGCCGGTGGCGGGGTGGCCGGTTGGGCGGTGGCGGGGGGTCTGGGGGTGGTGGGCGGCGGGACCGGGGTGTGCGGGGCCGGGGCCGGGGCCTCGGTGGGGGCGGTGGTCGGCGGTTCGGCGGTGGGCCGGTCGGCGGTGGGCCGGGTGCTGGGGGTCGTCTGCGGCTGTGTGGGCTCCTGCGCGGCGGGCGCCGCGGGGGTGGACGGTTCGGGGGCGGTGGCGGGCCGGTCCGGTTGCGGTTCGGGGTCGGTGGTGGCCGTGGTGGGCCGCCGGGGTGTGGCGGGGGCGGCCGGTGCGGCGGGGGCGGCCGGTGCCGCCGGCGCCGGCGGGGCCTGGCCGGTTTCGCCGTGGCCGCCGGTGGTGTCCGGGGACGGCGAGGGGGTGGTGGACGCGGGGGCCGGGGCGGTGGCGCCCGGGGCGCCGCCGTGGCCGCCGGTGACGGCCCGGCCGTTGCCCTCGCCGGGTTCGAGGTCGAAGGCCTGGACGTCGGTGCCCTCCAGGGCGTCGCCCATGTAGGCGGTCCAGATCCGGGTGGGGAAGGCGCCGCCGTTGATCCGGGCGTAGCCGGCGGTGCCGGCCAGCGGTTCCTTGGCGTGGGTCTTCGGGTTCTCCCGGAAGAGGCCGACGGTGGTGGCGAGTTCGGGGGTGTAGCCGGCGAACCAGGCGGAGAGGTTGGCGTCGGTGGTGCCGGTCTTGCCGGCGGCGGGCCGGCCGAGGTCGAGGGCGGCGGCGCCGGTGCCGCGGACGCTGATGACGTCGCGCAGGACGTCGGTGACGGCGTCGGCGGTGCCCCGGTCGAGGACGGTGGCGGCGTCGTGCCCGGGCAGTTCGGGTGTGTCGACGGGGCCGGTGCCGGGGGTGATCCGTTCGAGTCCGGCCACCGACCAGGGGTGGTGGGCCTCGCCGTGGTTGGCGAGGGCGGCGTAGACGCCGGCCAGGTCGAGGGCGCTGGGAGTGGCGGTGCCGAGGGTCATCGAGGTGTTGGCCGGGTCCATGCCGGGCACGTCGTCGGGGATGCCGAGCCGGATGGCGGTCTCCCGGACGTGGTCGAGTCCGGCGTCCACGCCGAGCTGCGCGTACACCGAGTTGACGGACTTGACCATGGCCTGGCGCAGGGTGACGGGGCCGTAGTCGATGTCGTCCTCGTTGGGCGGCGCGTACGGGGTGGGGCCGTCGGTGACGGGGCGTTCGCTGGTGCCGTCGTAGCGGGTCTCGGTGGTGATCGGGCGGCCGTCGCCGCTGCTGTGGTTGGAGGTGAGGGCGGCGGCGAGGTCGATGGGCTTGAAGGTGGAGCCGATCTGGTTGTCCTGGCGCAGCGCGTCGTTGTAGGGCTGCTCGGCGTAGTCGGGTCCGCCGTAGACGGCGACCACCCGGCCGGTGGCGGGTTCGACGGAGGCGCCGGCGACGCGGACGTCGGTGTCGGTGTCGGGCCGGGCGGCGGGGTCGAGTTCGCCGGTGAGCTCGTCCTGGACGGCGCGTGCGAAGGCGTCCTGCTTCTCCTGGTCGAAGGTGGTGGTGATGCGCCAGCCGCCGGCCTTGAGGGTGGCGCTGTCGAGGGTGCCGCTGGCGACCAGGTACTCGTCGGCGACGCCGACCAGGTAGCCGGCCTGGCCGGCCAGGCCGGTGGCGGGCTGCGGGTCGATCGGGTCGGGGAACGCGAGGCCGGCGCGTTCGGTGGCGCCGAGGAAGCCGAGCTGGACCATGCCGTCGAGGGTGTAGTGCCAGCGGGCGACGGCCTTCTCGCGGTTGGCGGGGGTGGCGGTCTTCACGTCGAAGGCGCTGGGGGCCTGGAGCAGGGCGGCGAGGTAGGCGCTCTGCGGGAGGGTCAGTTCGGAGACATCGACGCCGTAGTAGGCGCGGGCGGCGCTCTGGATGCCGTAGGCGCCGCGGCCGAAGTAGCTGGTGTTGAGGTAGCCGGCGAGGATCTCGTCCTTGCCGCGCTGCTGGTCGACCTTGAGGGCGATGAGGAGTTCGCGGCCCTTGCGTTCGATGGTCTGGCTCTGGGTGAGGTAGTAGTTCTTGACGTACTGCTGGGTGATGGTGGAGCCGCCCTGCAGTCCCTGGCCGGTCAGGGTGTTCCAGCCGGCCCGGACCATGCCCGTCAGGTCGATGCCGCGGTTCTGGTAGAAGGTGCGGTCCTCGGCGGAGACCACGGCCTGCCGGGTGCTGACCGGGATGCTGTCGATGGTGACGTCGGTGCGGTTGACGGCCCCGGTGCGGGCGATCTCGGTGACGCCGTCGGCGTAGAGGTAGACGTTGCTCTGGGCGACCGCCTGGGCGTTGGGATCGGGCAGCGGCACGATGACGTAGAGCACGGCGAAGGCCCCGACGGCGAGCAGCACCGTGGTGAGGACGGCGCCGAGGGTGACCCGCCAGGTGGGCAGCAGCCGTCGCCGGAGCGGCAGGGCGCGGCGTGCCTCGCGGCGGGCGGCCCGTCCGGCCCGGCGGCGGCTGGTGCTCAGGGTCATGCGGAGATTATGTGCTATTTGACTGGTGATCAGGCGCCGGGGCGACTCCGTACGGGTGGTGGAAAACCGGGTGCGCGCGGGATATCGCCGCAGTACGGTGAAAGGTGCAAACCACATAGCGCGGCCGTTTCGGGCTCCGGCCCGGTTCAGCTCCGCCCGCCCGGCCCGGTACCCCCGGGGGAGGGTGGCCGGGGCCGGTCCGGCATGCGCGCCCGCGGACAGGGTCTCCCTGCGCCGCTATTTGTCGATAAGGAGACAATATGCAGAAGCTTGAGCCGCAGCCGGCCGACTCCCGTCCTCCTGATCCCGGCGGCGGCGCGCGCGCCGCCCTCCGCCTGTACGCCGCGGTCCTGCGCGGCGCGTTCCGCCGCTTCTCCACCTACCGGGCCGCCACCCTGGCCGGCGCCTTCACCAACACCGTCTTCGGCTTCATCCTCGCCTACACCTTCCTCGCCCTCTGGCAGGCCCGCCCCGGCCTCGGCGGCTACGACGAGGCCGCCGCCGTCACCTACATCTGGGTCAGCCAGGCCCTGCTGATGACGGTGGCCGTGATGGGCGGCGGCTTCGAGGACGACGTCCAGGAGCGCTTCCGCAGCGGAGACATCGCCGTCGACCTCTACCGCCCGGTGGACTTCCAGGGCTGGTGGCTGGCCACCGACCTCGGCCGGGCCGGCTTCCACCTGCTCGGCCGGGGCGTGCCGCCGGTGCTGGTCGGCGCCCTGGCCTTCCGCACCCGGATGCCGGAACACCCGCTGACCTGGGCGGTCTTCCTGCTCTCCGTGCTGCTCGCGGTGGTGGTCAGTTTCGGCCTGCGGTTCCTCGTCGCGCTCACCGGCTTCTGGCTGCACGACTCGGAGGGCGTGCGGACCCTGATGGTGATGGTGTCGATCTTCTTCTCCGGCATGCTGCTGCCGCTCGCGCTCTTCCCCGGCCGGCTCGGCGACCTCGCCCCGGTGCTGCCCTGGGCGGCGCTGGTGAAGGTGCCCACCGACGTCTTCCTGGAGCGCGTCACCGGCACCGGACTGATCGGCGCGCTGGGGTTCCAGCTGGCCTGGGCGCTGGCGCTGCTCGCGGCCGGGCGGCTGGTCCAGCTGCTCGCGACCCGCAAGGTGGTGGTCCAGGGTGGCTGACCAGTCCCCGCCGGCCCACGGGACCGCCGGGTTCGGGCCCCGTGAACCGCTCGCCGCCCGGACGGCGTGGGCGGTGCGCTCCTGGTGGCTCACCGCCGCCATGTGGACCAGGGCGATGATGTCCTACCGGGCGTCGTTCGTGATGATGACCGTCGCCAACGTCGTCATCACCTTCCTCGACTTCGTCGTGATCATCCTGATGTTCCAGCACACCGACAGCCTCGGTGACTGGACCCTGCCCGAACTCGGCTTCCTCTACGGCACCTCCGCGTTCGCGCTCGGCACGGCCAACCTCTTCGTCGGCACCGTCGACGCCCTCGGCGAGCGCATCCGCACCGGCACCCTGGACACCATGCTGGTGCGGCCCGCGCCGGCGCTCGCCCAGATCTGCGCCGAGCGGTTCTCGCTGCGCAGGCTCGGACGGCCCGCGCAGGCGGCGGCCGTCCTGGGGTGGTCGCTGGTCGTGCTGGACGTCCGCTGGACCTGGGACCGGGTGCTGCTGGTGCCCGTGCTGCTGGTCTGCGGCACCCTCATCTTCGCGGCGCTCTACATCGGCTTCGCCAGCCTGCAGTTCTGGTGGGGCGAGTCCGGGCAACTGCACCACTCCTTCACCTACGGCGGCGCGACCGTGCTGCAGTACCCGCCGACCGTGTTCGCCAAGGAACTGGTCGCCGGAATCGTCTTCGGCGTGCCGCTGGCCTTCGTCAACTGGCTGCCCGCCCTGCGCATCCTCGACAAGCCCGACCCGCTGGGCCTGCCCGCCGCCTTCCGGTTCGCCTCGCCGCTGGCCACCGCGCTGAGCCTGGCCGCCGCCGGACTGGTCTGGCGGGCCGGCCTGCGCGCCTACCGCGGCGCCGGCAGCTGACCCCCCGTCCCACGTTCTGAGGAAGACCCCATGGCACTGATCGAGCTCGACGACGTCCGCCGCACCTTCACCGTCCGCGCCAAGGCCGGCCGGCTGAAGCGGGAGAAGCGCGAGGTGCGCGCCGTCGACGGACTGACCTTCACCGTCCGGGCCGGCGAGTGCGTCGGCTACATCGGCCCCAACGGCGCCGGCAAGTCCACCACCATCAAGATGCTCACCGGCATCCTGGTCCCCAGCGCCGGCCGGCTGCGCGTCGCCGGCGTCGACCCGGCCCGCGAACGGGCCGCGCTGGCCCGCCGGATCGGCGTCGTCTTCGGACAGCGCACCACCCTCTGGTGGGACCTGCCGCTGCGCGACTCCTACGAACTCGCCCGCCGGCTCTACCGGATCCCCGACCACCGATATCGCGTCAACCTGGAACGCTGCGTGGAGCTGCTCGACCTCGGCGCGCTGCTCGACACGCCCGTGCGCCAGCTCTCGCTCGGCCAGCGGATGCGCGGCGACCTCGCCGCCGCCCTGCTGCACGACCCCGCCGTGCTGTACCTGGACGAGCCGACCATCGGCCTCGACGTGGTCAGCAAGGGAAAGGTGCGCGACTTCCTGCGCGAGGTCAACCGCGACCGGGGCACCACCGTACTGCTCACCACGCACGACCTCACCGACATCGAGCAGCTCTGCGACCGGGTCATGGTGATCGACCACGGCCGGGTCGTCTACGACGGCGGCCTGGAGGGCCTGCACGCCGTCGGCGACAGCGAGCGGACCCTGGTCGTCGACCTGGCCGAGGTCCGTCCGCCGATCGAGGTGCCCGGCGCGCGGGTGGTCCGGGTCGAGGGCCCGCGCCAGTGGCTGGCCTTCCCGGCGGAGCAGAGCGCCGCCCCGGTGGTCGCGGCCGTCGCCGCCCGCTATCCGCTGGTCGACCTCTCGGTGCGCGAGCCCGCGATCGAGGACGTGATCGCCCGGATGTACGCGGAGGTCGCCATCGGCTGAGTGTCCGACGGGGGAGTGGGTGGCCGGGGCCGCCCGCTCGTGCGGGTGGTGGAGGTGGCGGACGTGGCGGACGTGGCCCCGTGGCACGCCGCCCGGTTGCCCCCCCAGCACCGCCCGGCCTCGTGTCGCCCGCCCCGTTCCGCGGGTGACGCGGCGCCGGGCGGGCGACATCGGGGGCGTGTGCCGCCCGTCGCGCGCCGTTTCTTCGCCTTCCGGATCGCCTCGGGCGGGCGGGCGCGGCGGCGAACCGGCGCGCGATGTTCGGGCGCGCCGTCCGTTCGCGCCGGGCAGCGGGCAGACTGGCGGGGTGAGCGACGAAGCCTTCAGCGGGACCGGCCCCGGGATGCGGTTCACCGCGGCCGACGAGGAGAAGAGACGCGGCGTCCGCCGGATGAAGACCATCGCGACCGGCCTGCTGGCCCTCGCGACCCTGGTCTTCGCCCTGGCCACCTGGGCGAAGGCGGCCGGCGCCGGCGCCTGGGCGGGCTACCTGGCCGCCGCCGCCGAGGCCGGCATGGTCGGCGCGCTGGCCGACTGGTTCGCGGTGACCGCGCTGTTCCGCCGCCCCTTCGGCCTGCCCATCCCGCACACCGCGATCATCCCGACCAAGAAGGACGCCTTCGGCCGCTCGCTCGGCGACTTCGTCGGCGAGAACTTCCTCTCCAGCCACGTGGTGCGCGGCCGGCTCGCCGCGCTCGGCATCGCCCGGAGGCTCGGCGAGTGGCTGGCCGCGCCCGGCAGCGCCGAGCGGGTCACCAAGGAGGCCTCGGCGGCGCTGCGCGGGGTGCTCGCGGTGCTGCGCGACGACGACGTGCAGGCGGTCGTCGCGGAGGCGGTCACCCGGCGGGCCGCCGCCACCTCGGTCGCCGAGCCGGCCGGCCGGATGCTCGGCAAGGTGGTCGCGGACGGCGGCCATCACGGGGTGGTCGACCTGATCACCGTCCGGGCGCACGACTGGCTCACCGAGAACCACGCCGAGGTGGTCCAGCGGGTCACCCAGAAGACCCCCGGCTGGACCCCGAAGTTCATCGACCACCAGGTCGGCGAGCGGGTCTACAAGGAGCTGATGCGGTTCGTCACCGACATACGGGACGACCAGCGGCACCCGGCGCGCGGCGCGATCGACAAGTTCCTCGCCGACTTCGCCACCGAGCTGCAGACCGACCCGGAGACCATCGCCCGGGTCGAGCGGGCCAAGGGCGAACTGCTCGCCCGGCCCGAGGTGCAGGACCTCATCGCCTCCACCTGGGCCGCCGTCCGCTCGCTGGTGCTGAACGCCGCCGAGGACGAGGAGAGCGAGCTGCGCCGGCGCATCCGCGAGGGCGTGCGCAGTTTCGGCACGCGCCTGGCCACCGACACCAAGCTGCAGGCCAAGGTGGACGGCTGGCTCCAGGACGCCGCCCAGTACCTGGTCGACACCTACCGGGCCGAGATCACCTCGCTGATCTCCGAGACGGTGGCGGGCTGGGACGCCGAGGACGCCTCGCGCAAGATCGAGGCCAACGTCGGCCGCGACCTCCAGTTCATCCGGATCAACGGCACGGTGGTGGGCGCGCTGGCCGGGCTGCTGATCCACACCGTGGCGGTCGCGCTCGGCGGCTGAGCGCCGTCTGCTTATCCTTGCCAGCACACTCAAAACGCGCGTAGATCCTCAGTCTCAGAGAAGAAGGGCACCCACCGTGGTCCAGCCGGACGGAAGTCGGATCGGAACCCCCAGCGCCAGCGCCCACGCGGGCCCCGCGGACCGCTCCATCGAGGCGTTCATCGCCGCGATGCCCAAGGCGGAACTGCACGTCCACCACGTCGGATCGGCCTCGCCGCGGGTGGTCGCCGAGCTCGCCGCCCGCCACGAGGGCCGGGCCAGGGTGCCCGTCGACCCGCAGGCCCTCGCCGAGTACTTCACCTTCACGGACTTCGCGCACTTCATCGAGGTCTACCTGAGCGTCGTGGACCTGATCCGCGACGCCGAGGACGTCCGCGCCCTGACCTACGGCGTCGCCGAGGACATGGCCCGGCAGAACATCCGCTACGCCGAGCTGACCGTCACCCCCTACTCCTCGGTCAGCCGGGGCATCCCCGACGTCGCCTTCATGGAGGCGATCGAGGACGCCCGGCTGCGCGCCGAGAAGGAGCTCGGGGTGGTGCTCCGCTGGTGCTTCGACATCCCCGGCGAGGCCGGTCTGGCCGCCGCCGAGGAGACCGCCCGGCTCGCCGTCGACCTCGCCCCCGAGGGCCTGGTCAGCTTCGGCCTCGGCGGCCCGGAGATCGGCGTTCCGCGCCCGCAGTTCAAGCCCTACTTCGACCGGGCGCGGGCGGCCGGCCTGCGCAGCGTCCCGCACGCGGGCGAGACCACCGGGCCGGAGACGGTCTGGGACGCGCTGCGGGTGCTCGGCGCCGAGCGGATCGGCCACGGCACCCAGGCGGTCAACGACCCGGCGCTGCTCGATCACCTGGGCGAGCACCGGATCCCGCTGGAGGTCTGCCCGACCTCCAACATCGCCACCCGCGCGGTGGAGCGGATCGAGGACCACCCGATCAAGCGGATGGTCGACTCCGGGCTGCTGGTGACCGTCAACAGCGACGACCCGCCGATGTTCGGGACCGACCTCAACACCGAGTACGCGGTGGCGGCCCGGCTGCTCGGTCTGGACGAGGCCGGGGTGGCCGCGCTGGCGAAGAACGCGGTGGAGGCGTCCTTCCTCGACGTGTCGGGCAAGGCCCGGCTGGCGGGCGAGATCGACGCCCACCTGGCGCGGTGGCGCCAGGGCTGACCTGCCCTTTCCCGCTCCCCGGGCCCCGTCGGCGTCGTGCCGGCGGGGCCCTCGGCGTTCGATGGCGCCGTCACTCGTCCGAGTGGCGCCATGAAGTGGTGCCAAAAAGTCTCGACATGGCGCCACTGGTGTGCCATTCTCTAGCCATGGATCTCACGCCGTACGTCGACAACCTCCGGCACGAGCTCGCGGTGGCCGCGGGCGCGGGCGGGGACGAGGCACGCGCCCTGGCCGAGCGCCTGACCCTGCCGCTGGAATCGGCCGCCCGGCTCACGCTGCTGAACGCCCTCTCCGACGCCATGGGGGAGGTGACCAGGGAGCTGGCGCCGGGGTCGGTGGACGTCCGGCTGCGCGGGCTGGACCCGGAGTTCGTGGTCTCGGTGCCGCCGGGCGCCGACGCGTTCCACGACGCGGAGCCGGCCGGTGCCGCGGTGGTGCCACCGGGGCCGCCCGTGGCGCCGTCCGCGGCGTCCGCCCCGCTCGGCGGCCCGGTGGAGGCGGCCGACGACGGCAACACCGCCCGGATCAACTTCCGGCTCCCCGCCCACCTCAAGGCCCGGGTCGAGGAGGCCGCCGGGCAGGAAGGGCTCTCGGTCAACGCCTGGATGGTCCGGGCCGTGGCCGCCGCGCTGGACCCGGGCGCGCCCGTGCGGCCCGAGCCGCGGACCAGGCGGGCCGTCGGCCAGGGGTTCACGGGCTGGGTCCGCTAGCCCGTCCGCCGATCGTTCCATCCATCCACCATCCGCTCACTCTCACCTTCTTCCACCTGCGCAAACGCGGGGCAGAGCCACGAGGACGGGACAGCCATGCCTTCTTTCGACACCCCCAACCCGATCAGCGCCACCCTGGAGTTCGACATCGGCTCGGTGCGGATCACCGCGGCCAAGCGCGCCGACACCGTCGTCGAGGTGCGCCCCGCCGACCCGGGGTCCGAGGCGGACGTCCGGATCGCCGAGCAGACCAAGGTCACCTGCGCCAACGGCGTGCTGGTCCTCAAGGCCCCGAAGAAGCGGTCGATCTTCGGCCGGGCGGGATCGATCGACGTCACGATCGAGGTGCCGGCCGGCTCCGAGATCCGCGGTGACGTTCCGATGGGCGACTTCCTGCTGGAGGGCGTCTTCGGCGACTGCCGGCTGAAGACCTCGGTCGGCCGGATCCAGGTCGACGAGGCGGCCACCGTCCACCTGCGCAGCGACCACGGGGAGGTCCGGCTGGGGCGGGCCGGCGGGGACGCCGAGGTGCTGTCCTCCGGGCGGATCGAGCTCAACAGCGTCGCCGGCGCCCTGACGGTCAAGAACCTCAACGGCGAGACGGTGGTCGGACAGGTCGGCGGCGAGCTGCGGGCCAACTCCTCCAACGGCGCCATCACCGTCGGCACCGCGCTGGCCGGGGTGGACGCCAAGTCCGCCCACGGCACCATCCGGATCGGCGAGGTGGTCCGCGGCCGCACCGTGCTGCAGACCTCCATCGGCGACCTGGAGATCGGCATCCGGGAGGGCACCGCCGCCTGGCTGGACGTGCACACCAAGGTCGGCGGCGTCCGCAACACGCTGGAGGCCTCGGACGCACCGGGCGCGGCCGTGGAGACGCTGGAGGTACGGGCCCGTACCCAGCTCGGCGACATCGTGATCCGGCGCGCCTGACCGGCCGCCGGACGGACCATCGGACAGGGGGAGTGACAGCGTGACCACCATCGGCAGCACGCTCGGACCGGGCACCGCGATCTCCGCCGTGGGGCTGACCAAGGCCTACGGCGGGCGGACGGTCCTCGACGGCATCGACCTGAGAGTCCCGGAGGGCACCGTGTTCGCCCTGCTCGGGCCCAACGGCGCGGGCAAGACCACCGTCGTGGAGATCCTCTCCACGCTCGTCCCGGCCGACGCGGGGGTGGTCCGGGTGGCCGGCCACGACGTGGCCCGGGAGGCCGACCGGGTGCGCTCCGTGATCGGGCTCACCGGCCAGTTCGCGGCCGTGGACGGTCTGCTGACGGCCGAGGAGAACCTCCACCTGATGGCCGATCTGCACCACCTCTCCCGGCGGGAGGGGCGCCGGCGGGCGGTGGAGCTGCTGCGGCGCTTCGACCTCGCCGAGTTCGCCGGGAAGCCCGCCGTCACCTTCTCCGGCGGCATGCGGCGCAAGCTGGACCTCGCCATGACCCTGGTCGGCGACCCCCGGGTGATCTTCCTGGACGAGCCGACCACCGGACTGGACCCGCGCAGTCGGCGGACCATGTGGGAGCTGATCGAGGGGCTGGTCCAGGACCGGGGCGTCACCGTCCTCCTGACCACCCAGTACCTGGAGGAGGCCGATCGCCTGGCCGGCCGGATCGCCCTGCTCGACGGCGGACGGATCGTCGCCGAGGGCACGGCCGCGGAGCTCAAGCGGCGCATCCCCGGCGGCCACCTCCGGCTGCACTTCGCCCGCCCGGCCGAGCTCGACGCGGCCGCCGCGCTGTTCGACTACGCCGCCGCGGACGCCGGGGCGCTCACCCTCTCGATCCCCGGCGACAACTCGATCGTCACGGTGAAGGCCGTCCTCGACGCCCTCGACAACGCGGCCGTCCGGGCCGAGTCGCTCACCGTCCACACGCCCGACCTCGACGACGTCTTCCTGACCCTGACCACGGAGGGGGCGGTCCGGTGAGCACGGTGTCCTACGCCGTCGGCGACTCGCTGACGATGCTGCGGCGCAACCTCAGGCACGCGCGGCGCTACCCGGCGATGACCTTCTCGGTCGTGCTGATGCCGGTGATGATCCTGCTGCTCTTCAACTACGCCTACGGCGACACCCTGGGCGCGGGCATCGGGGGCGGCGACTACATCGACTACGTGACGCCCGGCATCGTGCTGATGGCGGCGACGGCCGGCTCGCTGGTGACGGCGGTCGGGGTCTGCGTCGACATGACCGAGGGCATCGTCAACCGGTTCCGCACAATGGCGATCTCGCGCTCGGCCTTCCTGGCCGGGCATGTGCTCGGCAGCGTCCTGCAGACCATGGCGGGACTGCTGATCGTCGTCGCGGCCGCCTTCGCGATGGGCTTCCGCCCGGACGCCGGTCCGCTGGAGTGGCTGGCGGCGGCCGGACTGCTGCTCTTCGTGACGCTGGCGCTCACCTGGGTGTCGGCCGGTATCGGCCTGGTCGCCAAGACGCCGGAGAGCGCGAGCAACCTGCCGCTGCCGCTGCAGTTCCTGCCCTTCGTCGGCAGTGCGATCGTGCCGCCGGAGTCGATGCCCACCGCCCTGCGCTGGTTCGCGGAGTACCAGCCGTTCACGCCACTGATAGAAACCCTGCGGGGGCTGTTGATGGGCACGGCCATCGGGTCGAGCGGGGTCGTCTCGCTCGGCTGGTGCGCCGCGCTCACCGCCGCCGGGTACCTCTGGGCCCGCGCCACCTTCCGCCGTCCGGCCAAGCGCTGACGGCCGGTGGACGCGGGGCCCGCGGCCGCCGCGGGGACGGGCGGCGGCCGCGGGCCTGCTCCGACCGGAGCTAGCGGGGCAGGCGGAGCGACAGGCCGTCGAGGATGACGTTCAGGCCGTAGGCGAACTTCTCGTGCCGCAGCTCGGCCGGGTCCGTGACGGCGGCCGCCGCCGCGGCGTCGGCGAAGGCGCCGGACAGGAACTCGTGCCCGGCCACCGCCTCCTGGGCGGAGGGCATCAGCCCGGTGATGAACTCGGCCTCGGTCTGGCCGCTGCGCATCACCGTGGTGAGGAAGGCGGCCTCGGTGGTGCTCATCCCGAGCACGTAGGAGAGCGTGGTGTCGATCGCCCGGGACGGCTCCGGGAAGCCGGCGGCCGAGAAGAGCGCGGCCATCCGCTCGGAGACGGTGATCAGGTTGGGGCCCAGGTAGACCAGTCCGGCCTGGCCGATGACGGACCCCAGCCAGCGGTGGCGCAGCGTGGTGTCCCGGAAGGCCTCGCAGGTCGCGGTGACGCCAGCCCGCCAGTCGGAGGCGCCGGGGTCCGGGACGGGGATCTCACCGAAGACCTCGTCCACCGCGAGCTCGATCAGCTCGTCCTTGGTGGCGACGTGCCGGTAGAGGGAGGTCGCGCCGGCGTTGAGGCGGGCGCCGAGCTTGCGCATGGAGAGCGCCTCGACCCCGTCGGCGTCGAGCATGGCGATCGCCTCGCGGACGATCGTCTCCCGGCTGAGCGCGGGCTGTTCGGGCTCGCGCTGCCGGCGGGCCCACACGGACGGAATCGGGTTCGTCTTGGCGGCCATCGGCCGGTCCTCCCTCGAAGGATCGGTACACGGAAACAACGGAAATCCCTGCGTACACCGTTCGCGGGAAGCGTACAGGAAGCAGGGTTGCGCACACTGTTCCGCGCTGCGTACAGTGTGCGCATCGACGGAACATCGTACGCACCAGGCGTACTTCGGAGGGGAAGAATCATGGAAGGCCGTAATCCGCGGCGCTGGTGGATCCTGATCGTGCTGTGCCTCAGCACGCTCGTCCTGGTGGTCGACAGCATGGCGCTGACCGTGGCGGTGCCGTCGATGACCGAGGACCTGAAGGCCACGGCGCAGGACACCCAGTGGATCCTGGACTCCTACATCCTGGTCTTCGCCGGGCTGCTGCTGACCTCGGGAAGCCTCGGCGACCGGTTCGGCCGGCGGAAGATCATGATCATCGGCCTGCTGCTCTTCGGGGCGGCCTCGCTGGCGGCGACGGTCTGCACCAACCCCGGTGAGGTCATCGCGAGCCGGGTGGCGATGGGCGTCGGCGGCGCGCTGATCATGCCCTCGACCCTGTCGATCCTGATCACCGTCTTCGAGGAGGACGAGCGCGGCAAGGCCATGGCGGCCTGGGGCTCGGTCTCGATGCTCGGCCTGGTCGGCAGCCCGGTGCTCGGCGGTGTGCTGATCGACCACTTCTCCTGGCACTCGATCTTCTTCATCAACGTGCCGGTGGTGGTGCTGGCGATCACCGCCGCGCTGGTCCTGATGCCCGAGTCCAGGGGGCCCTGGCAGAAGGCGGACCCGCTGGGCGCGGTGCTCTCGGCGGTCGGCATGACCGCGCTGATCTGGTGGATCATCGAGATCCCCAAGCACGGCGCGTTCGGCGGCACCTCGCTGGTCTCCCTGGCGGTGGCGGTCGTGGCCCTCGGCGGCTTCGTGGTCTGGGAGAACGTGGTGGCGGAGCCGATGGTCCCGCTGGTGCTCTTCAAGCAGCGCAACTTCAGCGGCGGTTCGCTCTCGCTGACCCTGGTCCAGATCGGCAACGGCGGTCTGCTCCTCGTCCTCACCCAGTACCTGCAGTTCGTGCTGGACTACTCGCCGGTCAAGGCGGGCCTGGCCTTCGTGCCGATGGCGGTCGCCGCGCTGATCGGCAACGGCGCCGGCGCCGGCCTCACGGCCAAGATCGGCTTCCGCCCGCTGGTCCTGGTCGGCATGGGGCTGATGGCCGGCTCGTTCGTCCTGCTCAGCACGGTCGACGCGGACACCGGCTTCACCGTCCCGGCGGTGGCGCTGGCCCTGCTCGGCCTGGGCGCCGGCCTCGCGATGCCGGCCGCGGTCGGCGCGCTGATGGGGGAGATCCCGCCGGAGAAGGCGGGCGTCGGCTCGGCCCTCAACGACACCATCCAGCAGGCGGGCACCGCGCTCGGCATCGCGATCCTCGGCTCGCTGCTGGCGAGCGGCTACGCCGACAAGATGCCGGCGGGCTCCTCCGAGCCGGCCAGGCAGTCGATCGTCGGCGCGCTGGCCGAGGCCGGCGCCAAGGATGACGCGGGCCTGGCCCACGCGGCCCGGGAGGCGTTCACCTCGGCGATGTCCACCACCCTCACCGTGAGCGCGGCGGGCGTCCTGGCGGCGGCCCTGCTGGCGGCGGTGGTGCTGCGGAACCGGAAGCCGGGCGCCGCCGAGGCACCGGAGGCCCCGAAGGAGGACATCGCCGAACTGGCGGTGTGAGCTCCCGGGACGGGGCGGGAGCACACGACGAAGGCCGGTACCCCGGGAGGGGCCGGCCTTCGGGCGTTGCCGCGGGTGGTGGCTACAGGTTGACGTAGTCCGCCTTGTCGTTCCAGTTGCCCCCGTACGGGTAGCTGATGGCCCCGAAGTCGTAGCAGTAGCCGTTCGACAGCACGACCACGGGGTCCGGCTGCAGGGTGCGGTCGTCGTAGACCGCCATGTCGCCGCTGGAGCGGAAGACGCAGGCCGAGCTGGCCAGGTCCCGGAACGACCAGTCGGAGAGGTACTTGGTGCCCGGCTGCGAAAAGCGCAGCAGAGCGCCGGTGAAATCGGAGTGCTGCCAGAGGCAGGCGTAGCCGGAGCCGCAGTCCCCGGTCCCCAGCGGCGAGAGCACGACGTCTGCGGGCACGGCCGGTGCGGCCTTGGCGGCCTCGGCGAGCACCGGGTCGATGGTGGCGATCGCCGCGTCGGCCTCGGCGACGCTGTCGTGGCAGTAGATGGCGCCTCCCGTGACCTCGGTGCAGACGCCGGCACCGCTCCAGCCCTTGGCCAGGTCGATCTGGCGGCCCTTGTAGGTGGCGACCACCGGCTTGGACGGCGTTGCCTTCGTCGAACCGGCGGACTGCTGGGCGTCGGCGGCCGGGACCGCCGTTGCGGACGGCGCGGGCGCCGCCGTGGCCGTCGGGACCGCCGGCGCGAGCGCGCCGACGGCCGCGGTGACGACGGCGAGCATGCGGAAGGAACGCACGGTCAACTTCTCCCTGATGAGTCGTGGCAGGACTGTGCTGCCACGAACCCAACGCCGGATCGGCCGTTCGCACAATAGTTCCGACGAGGACCGGTCAATGGCTGGCCGAATCCGCTCAGTGGCTTGATTCCGCGCCCTGCACGGGAACCGCCTCACCGAGAGCGCCGACGATGCCCTGGGCGAGAACGGCGGTGGACTCCACCTCGTCCCCGGGCCCGCCCCACAGGCCGTCTTTGACCAGGACGGTCCGGGTGCCGAGCAACCCCAGGGTCGTCCGGTCGAAGATCCACTCGAAGCGCAGGCCGTCCTCCACCCGGGCCACCGCCACCCCGTGCCGCCCGGCGGCGTCGACCGAGTCGTCCACGGTCACCACCCCGGGGATCCGGGCGGCGGCACGGTAGAGCGCCGAGTCCACCTGGGGAGGGGCGACCGAGCTGCGCAGGAGGTCGCCGATGGCGATGAAGGCCTCGTGGTCGGCCCCGGTGGTCGACGCCGAACCCGATCCGTGGTTCAGCCGGCTGTCGGCGTAGACCAGCTTCAGCAAGGCTTCGGGGTCGGTCGGCAGGGTGGCCAGCAGGCGGTAGGTGGGGGAGTTGAGCGAGCCGGGGGCGATGGCGGGCAGTGGCGTGTCGACGCCCTCGCGGCGCACCAGGCCGGCGCGGCCGCCGTCCACCGCGGTCCAGCGCTCGGTGTTCGAGGTGGTGTCGGCGCCGGCCATGCTGCCGTCGGTGTCCTCGGTCATCGTCCTGGTGTGGGAGACCGTCCGGAGGTAGGTGAACTGGCTGTCCTGGGCCGGGGGCTGCGGCTGGGCGTAGGCGACCTTGGCGATCCGGTCGAGGAGGTCGACGGAGGCGGCGGTGGCCGGCGGTCGTGGGTCCTGGGAGGAGGAGGGGTCGGGGGCGAGGGTGACGGCGGTGATGGCGGCGGCGGTGGCGACGGCCGTCACCGCGACGAGCCCGCGCCAGCGGGCGGTGAGGGCGGAGAAGGGGCGCGGGCGGGCGAACTCGGCGAGGAGGATGTCGCGGCGGAGGGCCAGTTGGGAGGGGGAGGGTTCCGGGTGGGGCGGCGGGGGGAGCAACCGGGCGAGTTCACGGCGCTCGCTGTGTTCGTTCCACTCGGAGTGGTCGGTGCGTGTGTTGCTCATGGCCGCCTTTCCTGGTGGTGGCCCACGGGCTGATGGCTGAGGGAGAGGCCGACCCGGCGTGGCTCGGGGGGATCCTCGGCGTCGACGATCCGGCGGAGCTTGTCCCGGACGCGTGAGAGCCGGGAGCGGACGGTGCCGACGGGTATGCCGAGGGCCTGGGCGGCCTCGGCGTAGCCGAGCCCGGACCAGACGACGAGGGTGAAGACCTCGCGCTCCGGCCCGCCGAGCTGGTCGAGCGCGCGGACGGCGGCCGCCGCCGTGTTGGCGTCGGTGATCCGGCTGACCACTTCGTCGGCGAAGTCGGGGATCGGATCGCGCCGGGGGAGCCGGGACATCGCGTCCCGGTGGCGGCGCGCGGTGCGGGCGGTGTTGCGGAGCACATTGGTGGCGATGGCCAGCAACCAGGCGCGGGGGTGGAGGACCTCGTCACGGAGCTTGCGCCGGAGCCGCCAGGCCTCGAGGAAGGTGAGGGAGACGATGTCGTCGGCGAGGTCGCGGTCCCCGGTGGACCTGTACGCGTGCGCGAAGACCGTGCGAGCGTGCTGATCGTAGAGCTCGGCGAACAGCTGGCGCTCGCCGGCCTGCGTCTGCTTACTGGACAAGGAGGACTCCACGCAGAACTGGTGTCCGCAGGACGGAGGCGGTTCCAGGGAAGTTTGGGAAAAGATGGAAGAGGAAAAGGATGCCCGCCCGCAGCCTCGGGTTGAGTTCGCCCATAGGTGAATGCCTAGCGTCGACACCATGACAGAAGACGACGTCAACAGCCGGATCCGGGTCGCCGTGGTGATCGGGAGCGTGCGCAGGCCCAGAATGGCTGATCCTCTCGCCGCGTGGTTGGAGCGCGAGCTCACCGCGATCAGCTGGCTCGACCTCGACATGATCGACCTCGCCTCGGTCCCGCTGCCGATGCACGAGATGCAGCCGGGCGGGGCGGCCGCGTCCCCGATCGCCGGCCGGCTCGCGGATGCCGACGGATTCCTGTTCCTCACACCGGAGTACAACCACAGCTTCCCGGCGCCGGTGAAGAACGTGATCGACTGGCACTTCACCGAGTGGGCGTACAAGCCGGTCGCGTTCGTCGGATACGGCGCTTCCGGCGGTATCAGGGCGGTTGAGCAGTTGCGGACGGTCTTTCCGGAACTGCGCGCCACCACCGTCCGGGAGTCGGTCCTGCTGCCGATGCCGTGGGAGCACCTCGACGCCGACGGCCGTTTCGTCGCCCCCCCGGGAACGGCGCGGGCGCTGGGCGCGACGATGAACGAACTGCGCACGTGGGCGCGGGCGTTGCGATCCCTTCGAACCGCGGACCTGGTCGGCCGGACGTGACGGGTCGACGAGGTCGGGAGCGCGCGCCACGCTCGTCGCGGCGGAGCCCCCGCACCGCGCCCTGTGATACTGGACCGGCAGGATTCACCCTTGAACGCGGGACGTGTGCCATGACCACCACCGAGCAGTCCGGCCACGGAGCGAGCCACGCCACCCTGACCGTCGGGCAGTTGGCGATGGCTGCGGGAGTGACCCCCAACGCGGTCCGCTTCTACGAGCGCTACGGCGTGATCAGCGGGTACCGGAGCAGTGGCAACGCCCGCCGCTTCACCGTCGACGCGATCTGCCGGATCAAGCTCGCACTCGCCGCGCAACGCGTCGGAATCACCCTCAAGGAGAGTGCCGGCATCCTCGCCGGCATCCCGCCCCTCTCGCGCGATCTCGACGGGTGGGTCGCGGCGGGGGAAGAACTCGTCCGGATCGGCCGAGCCCGCGTCAGCCAGCTGCACGCGACGGTGAACGAACTGGCCACGCTGGAGTTCCTGCAGGCGGACCCCCGTACCGGACGGCTCGGCGAGCCGTCCGGAGCCGTCCGAAGCGGGTGACGCCGCAGGACGCGCGTCCGACCTGACCGGCTGCCCGGTCGGCCAGGTCGGACGCGCCCGCCGCGGCCGTTGCCCCGCCATCTTCGCCGCAGGGGAGGGCGGGGATGGCGACGACCGTGGCCCGATCATCGTCCCTGCGGTGAACTGCCCCCGTCCATCTGCCGATCGGCGGGTCGCGACTCCTCCCCGAAGCGCACTCCGGAGCCGGAGGCCGACGCTGCTACGGTGCCCGGCATGTCAAGATCCACCCAGTACGCCATCCCGGCCGTCGCCCTGGCGTTCCTCCTGGTGCTCGCCGCCTTCCTGGTGCTCCCACCCCTCCTCGCCACCGCCCCGCCGCCGAGCCCGGCAGGCCGGTGGGTGGCGGACCGGGGCCCGGCCGGCGCCCGCTTGGGGCTGCTGGAGGGCGGACGGCTCGGCCCGTCCGTGATATCGGCGTCCGCCTGCCGGGAGTACGCGACCTCCCCGGCCGACGAGGACCTGTGGGAGGTCGCGGACGGCACCTGGAACGCCGCCTGGGAGACGGACGCCGGCCACCAGGTGCACATCGAGTTCACCCAGCCGAGGAAGTGCCGCATCACGCTGGCGAACCGTGTCGAGAAGGACGGCGGGCACACACTCTGGTACAGCAGGTTCACCACCGAGTTGACCCTGATGCGCCCATGAAAGAGCATCAGCGAACATCCGCGCTGCTAGCCTCCCGGCGTGGAGAGAGTCGCGAAGTACGCTGTTCCGATCGTCGCGCTGCCGTTCCTCCTGGTGATCGCCGCCCTCGTCGCATTCCGGTTTCTCGCCGCCGCAGACCCGCCGCCGAGCGCGGTCGGCGCCTGGGCGAGCACGGGCCCGGCCGGCGGCCGCTTGGAGCTGCTGGAGGGCGGACGGCTCGGCCCGTCCGTGGTGCCGGCGGTCGCCTGCCGGAGTCGCGAGTCACTGATCGCGGATGATCCGGTGGAGGTGACCGGCGGCACCTGGGGCGAAGGCTACGACGCGGACGCCGGCTACCTGGTGACCGTGCGATTCGGGCAGCCCGAGAGATGCGTTCTCACGTTCGCGAGCCGCGTCTCCGATGACGGCGGGCACACCTTGGCGCTCGGCAGCCTCGACGTCTCGTGGACACTCGCCCGTCCCTGATCCCGCTCAGCGCCCTGCGCCGCCCCGCAGGGCCGACAGTCCGGCCGCCGCGTCCGCGACCGCGCCGGCCGAGGCCGCCTCCTCGCCGCACAGCGTCTTGACCGCCACGTTGACGACCGCCATGTCGATGCCCGACTGGTCCGTGCCCTCGAACGGGTTGTACGACAGCGCCACCTGCCGCTTCCCGTCCGCCGTGCCGAACAGCAGCGTGCCCCAGCCCGGCAGGCCGCCGTCGTGGCCCCACAGCGGGCCGCAGCCGAAGTCGGCCTGGGCCACGCCGAGTCCGTAGAAGGAGTGGCCCGAGCCGGTCGGCACCGTCCGCTTCAGCTCCGCCTGCTCGGCGGGTCGCAGCAGCTTGCCGCCGAACAGGGCGGCGTGGAAGCGGTTGAGGTCGGCGGGGGTGGAGATGCCGTTGCCCGCCGCGTCGGCGACGGTCATGTTGAGCCGGGTGATGTCCGCCGGCCCCTCCGGCAGCTTGGCGTACGCGTGGGTGTGCGGGCCGCGCACACCGGTCTCGGAGCCGGGGAACGTGGTGTCGCCGAGGTGCAGCGGCTTGACGATTCGCCGCTCGACCTCGCTCTGCCAGCTGTTCCCGGTCAGCTTCCTGATCAGCATTCCGGCGAGGACGTAGTTGGTGTTCGAGTACTTCCACCCCTGCCCCGGCGCGAAGTACGGCGGGTGTGCGACGCCGACCGCGACCAGCTGCTCCGGCCGGTAGTCCTGCCAGCGGCCCGCCCCGTGGACCCAGTCGCGCAGGCTCGCCTCGTCCCGGTAGAAGAACTGCGGATCCTCCAGGTAGTCGTACAACCCGCTGGTGTGGTTGAGCAGATGGCGCACGCTGATCGCGCCGCCGTTGGGGACGAGACCCGGCAGGTGCTGCTCCACCGGGTCGTCCAGCCGCAGCCTGCCCTCGGCGACCAGCTGGAGCACCACCGTCGACACGAACGACTTGGTGACACTGCCGATCCGGAACCGGCCGTCCGGCCTGACCGGCTGCCCGGTGGTCAGGTCGGACGTGCCGGCCGTGCCCCGCCAGATCCGGCGGCCGTCCTGCCGGACCTCGGCGAACGCGGCGGTCGAGGACCCGTCCGCGATGAACGCCCGCAGCTCCGCCCGGGCGTCGACGCCGGCCGGTGCGGCAGCCGTCGCCGCCGGGGCGAGCGCGACGACCGTCGCCCCGGCCAGTGCGACGGCGGCCAGCCGCATCCCCAACCGTCCCCGCCCGCGCGCTCGGTGAGCCTGAACGAACGCCATGGTGAACCACCCTCCCCGGCCCGGACCTCGGGCCCTCGGCACTCAGGCTCGCATCCGCCCTACCCGCCCCGCGTCGTCCTGCGGACCGGCCTCGAAGGGCCCCGGCCGTCCATCGGGGGTATCCCGGGACCCGGCCGAACGGCGGGGGTCGGGTACCGGTTGATCGGCGTCACCGGTCTTGACGCCGCAGGCGCCCCGCTGTCCGGCCGGTCGCTCAACGCAGCGTCTTCAGGCGCGGGTTCGCCGTCGTGCCGCCTTCGGGGGCGACGGCCGCGCCACACGAAGCCTTCACGATGAAGGCGTTCAGCGTGGTGAAGGTGGCCTCGGTCTCGGCTCCCTGCGAGAGGTTGAAGGAGAGCGCGAACTGCCGGGTGCCGTCCTTCGACCCGAGCCACACCGTGTTGTACCCCGGTATCCCGCCGGTGTGGCCCCAGACCTCGCCGCAGGGCAGGTCGTACCGGATCAGGCCCAGCCCGTAGTGCGCGCCGATCATCGGCGCCGGGACGGCCGTCGTCATCTCCGCGAACACGGCGGCCGACAGCAGCTTGCCGCCGAACAGGGCGGCGTGGAAGCGGTTGAGGTCGGCGGTGGTGGAGATGCCGTCGCCGGCCGCGTCGCCGAAGCTCGGGTTGATCAGTGTGAGGTCGGCCAGGCCCTCCGGCAGCTGGGCGTAGGTGTGCGCGTGCGGGCCGGGTATGCCCGTCCGGGCGCCGGGGAACACCGTGTTGTCGAGGTGCAGCGGCTTGACGATCCGCCGGTCCACTTCGGTGCGCCAGTCGTGCCCGGTGACCGCGCGGATCACCTCGCCGAGCAGGACGTAGTTGGTGTTCGAGTAGTGCCAGCCCTGCCCGGGCGGGAAGTCCGGCGTCCCCCGCACGCCCACCTCGATCAGCTGGGCCGGGCTCCAGGTCGTCCAGCGGCGCTGGGCGAGGTACGAACGCAGGCTCGGCTCGTCCTGGAAGAGGAAGCGTGGGTCCTCCAGGTAGTTGTACAGGCCACTGGTGTGGTTGAGCAGCTGCCGCAGGGTGATCGCGCCGCCGTTCGGGACGACGCCCGGCAGGTGGCGTTCCACCGGGTCGTCCAGCCGGAGCCTCCCCTCGTCGGCGAGCTGGAGCACGACCGTCGCCACGAAGGTCTTGGTGACGCTGCCGATCCGGAAGCGGCCGTCGGTGCGCACCGGGCGCCCGGAGTCCAGGTCGTTGACGCCGGCGCCGCCGCGATAGACCCGGCGGCCGTTCTCGCGGGCCTCGGCGAGCGCGGCCGTCGCGGCGCCGCGCTCGACGAGGGCCCGCAGTTCGGGGCCGAGGTCGACCCGCGCGGCGGCGTCGGCCGACACGGCGGGAGACGCGCCTCCGCCCTCGGCCGCGACGGCCGCCGTCGGAGCGAGCGTGACGATGGTGGCGCCGGCCAGCGCGACGGCGGCCAGCCGTAGGGCGCGGGTGGTGCGGATGACGTTCATGGTGATCCCTCCCTGGGGCCGAACTCCGGCCCCCGGCAGCCACGTTCGCACTCGCCGCACCCGCTCGCGTCAGCCTCCGGGACCAGCCTCGGTAGCCCTCGGGGGTATTGCGCCACCCGTGCGACCGGACGGCCGCCGCCCGGCTCTCGGGCACGACCACGGCCGGGCGCCCCGGGAACGGCGACGGCGCCCCGGGAACGGCGACGGCGCGCCGACCCGTGGGTCGGCGCGCCGTCCTGGGCGTCGGGCGCGGGCCCGCTCAGCGCAGGCGCGAGGAGGAGAGGATCGACGCCAGGTGCGCGACCACCATCCCCCAGGTGATCACGGTGATCGCGGCGACCGTCGCCTGCGTCGGGTCGGTGTGGCCGACCACCGCGTCCACGACCGCCGCCGCCAGCAGCACCAGCGAGGCCTCGATCCCGTTGGTCACCCGGTGGATCTTGAACACCGAGGCCAGCCGGCGCGCCGTCGCGATGCCCTGCGAGCGCGGCTGCGTCGACTCCTCGTCCGCCGGCGCCATCCCGCTGCGCGCCCGCGCCACGTCCACCAGGTCGGTCGACGCCTTCAGCAGCACCACGCCCAGCGCGGCCGCCAGGCCCACCGACACCCACAGCTCCGACCCGCCGCGGGCCGCCCGGACACCCGCGCCGATCATCAGCGCCGCGTCCGCCAGGTACGCGCCGAGCCGGTCGACGTACACCCCGGCCATGCTGAACTGCTTCTTCCAGCGGGCCACCTCGCCGTCCACGCAGTCGAACAGCAGGAAGCCCTGCATCAGCACCACCGCCAGGACCGCGCCCGGCAGCCCCGGGATCAGCAGCGCGGCCCCGGCGCCCACCCCGCAGACCACCATCACCCAGGTGAGCGTGTTGGGCGACACCGAGGTCCGCACCAGCTGCCGGGTGACGCGCAGCGAGACGGCGCGCATGTAGAGCCGCCCCGCCCAGTGCTCCCCGTTGCGGCTCGCCAGCTTCGCCTGCGGCTGGCAGACCTCCCGCAACTCGGCCAACGCCGGAGCAGCGACCGTCATGGTCCGACCTTCCCTTCGCCTCTGTGATCTCGCCTGTGTGATCGTCCGGCCGACCGGCCCAAACGATCACACAGGCTAGAGGAGGCCCGGCGCTCGCTCCGACCCGGGCGTCACACCAGCGCGACGCCGGCCGGCTCCGGCGCGCCGTCCCGGTACAGCCAGGCGCGCTCGGCGGCGGACCAGGTGGTGGTGGTCAGCAGGTAGACCCCGGCCGCCAGCGGGACGAGGGCGGCGAACAGCACCGTGCCGAAGGACAGGTACGGCAGCAGCGCCAGCCCCGGCTGCGGAGGCGCGCCCTCGGCGGCCTTCGCCGCCTGCGCGGCCTGGGCGGCCTGGGCGGCCTGGGCGCGGCGGGCCCGCCGGAAGCCGACGTACGCCACCGCCGCCAGGCCCGCGTACAGCACGGCGAACACCGCCCACTGCCCCGCGCCCTGCGCCGCGCCGACGTGCAGGCCGAGCGGGGCGCCGAACAGGGTGTGGCCGAGCAGGTCGTTCGGGGTGGTGAAGAGCCGGTACATCACCGAGAAGAACGGGATCTGCACCAGCATCGGCAGGCACCCCGCGAACGGTGAGGCCTTCTCTTCCCGGTACAGCTCGGCGAGTGCCGCCTGGAGCTTCTCCGGGCGGCCCTTGTGCTTGCGGTTCAGCTCGGCGACCCGCGGCGCCAGCCGGGCGCGCGACTTCTCCCCGCGCGCCGCAGCGCGCGCCAGCGGGTGCAGCGCCAGCCGGACGCAGACGGTGAACAGGACGATCGCCAGCGCGGTCGGAAGGACCTGTGCGAGCGCGGCGACGACATCGTGGGCCAGGCCGACGGCCGGGTCGAGCACAGCGAAGACGGACATGGTGGAGCGAGCCCTCCGGGGTCTCGGGGTACGAGTGATCGACGGAGGACGGCCGCGCTCGCGGACTTCCGGAAAGGACTGCTACCGGGGCTACGCGGCCGCCGGGACCGCTCCCGGCGCCCTCGGGCGCCGTCGGCCCCGGGCGTCCGGATCGCGCTGCGGGAGGAACGCCGTCCGGAACGCGCGCCTGCGCAGCATCCCGTCCCGCACGTTCGCCGGCGCCCGCGCGCCCAGCAGCCGCGCGACGACCAGCGCCCCCGCGACCGCCCCGGCCACCAGCACCACGGCGGCCGCGGCCGCCACCGAGGTCAGCGACCCGCCACCCTCGGCGAGCCACTCCCCACCGGTCAGCACCCGGAGCACGCCGAGCAGCATCGCGACCACCGCCACGTCCCTGCCCTCCTTCACGCGCTCCGGACCCGGGCCTTCAGAGCAGGAAGACGATCGGGCCCCCGCCCCGGTTCCCGGTTCAGGGCGTCTGCATGGCGCTCACCCACACCTGGCTCGTCCCGTCCGCCTGCCCGGCGAAGCACGCCGTGGTGCCGACCTGTTTGGCGGCGCCCGGGGAATAGAAGCTCCCGCAGGTCAGGGAGGAGACGGTCGACGGATCGGGGGCGCCCATGTGGAGGAAGCCGTCGAGATCGCCGCTGTCGATGTACCCGCCCTCCCTCCACCTGGTGACAGGGAGGCTGCTCTTGAAGTCGTCCAGCCCGGCCTGCGGCAGCCGGAACGAGAGGAAGGCGAGGTCGTCCTGGAAGCCGTTCTGATAGGCCCACCGGACATCGACCGCCGCGGTCGGCACCGGCACACGCGCGAACCGGGACACCTCCTCCGAGCTCACGGTCATCCACGCTCCCGGTCGACCGCTGTCGGGCTGCGGATGGAGATCCTGTTCGTAGGCCCGGTAGAGCAGAGCCACCCCGGCCGTCAGCAGGACCAGGGGACCGATGACCAGGATCCCGATCATGCGCCGGCGACGGGTCCGCCGGGGATCGCGGGAGGGCTGCGTTCCGCTCATCGAGTCTCCCGTCCGGGGAGGGTGCTGCGTCGGGGAGCGCGACGATGGCCGGAGTGCTCCGGCCGGCGATGTCGAACTCCCTGGCGAGACCGGTCCGGTGGAGGGCGGCCAGGTCGCTGTCCGCGATGCTGGTGCCGGCGATCGGGGTGTGCTTGCCGGGGTCCCAGTTGTAGCGGTCCCAGAGGCTGACCTGGTACTGGAACGACACCAGTGGCTTGCCGTCCGGGCCCGGCCGGGCGGTCACCACACCGGATGTGGCGTAGGCGTGGCTACCGATGGCCAGGTACCGGTTGCGCTGGGAATGCGGGTCGAAGGTCCGGTGCGCCGAGGCCTCGACGGGGACGGCGACCGGGGCGCCGCCCGACTGCGCGTAGGCGTCCAGGGCCATCCGCCGCCACTGCGCCTGGTCGTCGGTGATCTGCTGGTCCACCAGAGCGCGGAACTTCGGGTCGTCGTGGAGCATCCGGTCCACGTCGACGTCGAGTGGTTCACCCGTCGCGGTCAGGAAGTGCTGCATGTGGCGCGCGGCGTCCGTGAATCCGGCGAGACTTCCGGCTCCGGCCAACAGGTGCTCGGCCGCGACCCCGTTGGCATATTCGCCGACGCCGGGCGGACGCTGGGCGTAGTCGCCGGCGCCGGTGTACGGAGCGTGCCACTCATAGTCGACCGGGCCCAGCACTCCCGCCGCGATCAGGCGCTCTCCGTCCGAGGCCAGCAATCCCGCCCGGACGGTCGGGTCGAGCGTGCCCCACCAGGCCCGCAGTTCCTCGGGGTCGGTGGGCATGCCCGCCGCCCGGGCGAGGTCGGCGCCCGCGTTGCCCACCGCCGCCGCGACGCCGGTCCAGGCGCGGGCGCCGGTGGCGGCGAGCGGATTAGGGCCGGCGCCGGTGAGCGGTTGCAGCACACCGGACCGGACCTGGCCGGCGATCTGTTCGGTGCGCCCGGCGACGCCGTTCCAGGTGTCGCCGGCCTTGTCGAGCGTGTCGAAGGAGGCGTGCCGGAGCTGTGCGAAGGTCACCATGGCTCACCGCGCCCCGAACGGGGAGGCGGTGGACGCGTCCGTCGCGCGGTAGGCGCCGGCGGTGGCCTCCAGCCGGTCCGCGGTCAGCCCGAGGCGGTGGTCGAGGCTGGTCCACCGGGTCTTCCACCAGGTGAGGACCTGGCTGAGCGCGGCACCCGAGCCGAAGCATTCGGCGGACAGGGCCTGGGCCGCGGCCCTGCTGTCCGGCTCGGCGTGGCCGACGGCGAACCGCAGCTCCCCCTGGAGGCGGCGGGACACTCCGGCCGCCCGGCGGAGTGCGGCGGGTTCCACGGTGACCGGGGCGCCGGCCGAGGGGCCGTTCGCCCAGGGCCCCGGACCGTTGGTGGGGCGCGGGACCCCGGAGGGCGGACCGTCCTGGCCGTGGAGCCAAGGGTTCTGCTGCGCCTCGGTGGCGTCGGTCATGATCGGAACCCCCTGCTGTGATCGCACGTGTGCGTACCGTAACGAAGAGGCGGCCTCCGCGCGATCGATTTACGGGACCGGAGGCGGGGATGTAGCCGCCGGTGCTACACGGGGCTACTTTGGGAGGATGAAGACGATTACCCAGCGGGAGTTCCGGAACAACTCCGCCGCGGTGATGGACGCCGTGGAGGCGGGGGAGACCTTCCACATCACCAGGAACGGGGTCGAGGTCGCGGAGCTGCGGCCGGTGGCGGGACGGCGGCGGCTCACGGCGGAGGAACTGGTGGCACGGCACGTGAAGCTCCCGCGCGTGGACTACCAGCAGATGCGCAAGGAGGCCGAGGACTACTTCGGCCCGGAGGAACTGGTCGGGGACGAGGACGGCGACCCGTTCGAGCGGCCGCGTGGCTGAGCGGCGGCGGGCCTCCCGGCGGCGGCCGGCCGGGGTGCTGGACACCTGTGTCTACATCGATCTGGCACTGCTCAGCCCGGCCGATCTGCCGGCCGTGCCCGAGCTGACCGCGATCACCTTCGCCGAACTGCAGCAGGGCGTCTCGATGGCCCGCGACCCGGTCAGCCGGGCGGCCCGGATGGAGGTGCTGGGCGCGGCGATGGCGGACTTCGAGCCGCTGCCCTTCGACGCGGCCGCCGCCGCCCGCTACGGCACCCTGGTGACGCTGACCATCGCCGCCGGGCGCCAGCCGCGCCCGCGCCGGATCGATCTGATGATCGCCGCGATCGCCTCCGCGCACGGCCTGCCGCTGTACACGCGCAACGTCGCGGACTTCAAGGGGCTGGGCTCGGCCGTCGAGGTCATCGGCGTCTGACCCGGGTCGGCCGTCAGCCGTCCGCACGGCCGCCGCGCCCTCCCGCTCGACGCGGTCGGCCAGGACCGCCGCGGCGAGGGCGACGGGCCGCTCGTCGCGGCCCCGTTCGAAGGGTGGGCTTCCCTTTCGCTCCCACGGCGGCGACGACGGCCCAGCGCGGCCGGTCGGACAGCCGCAGGACCAGCCGCCGGACCCCAAGGTCGAGCCCCGGCACCAGGCCGACGGCGATGACGAGCAGGAGGCCCACCGGGTCGCTGATCGGGCCGTGCGTGGGGCCTCCGCGGAACGCCCTCCGCGCGGCCCGGTGGCGGCCGGGCCAGACCACGGCGATCCGCACCGGCTCCCCGCCGTCCGGGCCGGCGACCTCCGCGAAGGCGTGGTTCCCGCCCCGCGTGCCGCGCACCCAGGCCGCCCGCAGGGCGGCGTTGCGCTCGGCCCGCTCGCGTTCCGCCCGTGCCGCGTCGGCCGCCGCCGCCCGCCGTTCGAACTCGGCGGTCCACTCCCGCTCCCGGCGGCGCTGCTCCTCACGGGCGGCGCGGCGCTCGTCCGCCCCGTCCTCCTCCTTCCCTCTCCCCTTCGCTTTCCCGCCCTTACCCGTCGTCATCGGCTGCTCCCCGGCGTGAGGGCGTCGGTGCCGTCGCGTTCGACGCGGTCGGCGAGGGCGGCCGCCGCGCTCAGGGCCTGCTTGCGGCCCGGGCTCGCTGCCGCTGTTCGACGCTGTCGGTCAGCCCCCGCTGGTACCGCTCCCCCCAGGTCTGCACGGGGTGCAGCGTAGGCGAACGGGTGGATGGAACGGCCGGGCCGGCGGGGGAGTTCAGCGGAGTTCAGTGGCGGCCCGGGCCGAAGGGCGAGGTGCGGACGATCTTGTGGAGGGGACCCCTGGCTGCCATGCTCGATGCGCCGTGGCGGGTGGGGGCGGGCGCCGGGTGAGCCGTGGCCCGTCGTCCCCGCGCGTTCGAATGCCGTGAAGGAGCGGGGGGACATGATGGCGGGTTGGAAGAAGCAGGCGGTGCGGGCCGGCGCGGTGGTGGCCGGTGCGGTGCTCGTGCTGAGCGGTCAGACGGCGTCGGCGTCGGCGGCGCAGGCGACCATCGGTCCGTACCGGTTCGTCAACCAGAGCAGCGGCAAGTGCCTGGAGGTGGCGGACTGGCGGACGGACGACGGCGCGCCGATCCGGCAGTGGGACTGCACCGGTGGCGCCAACCAGAAGTGGCGGCTGGTGAGCCCGACCGAGTACGCCACCGGAAGCTGGGCGCTCGTCAACGTCAACAGCGGCAAGTGCGTCGTCGGGTCGGGCGACGGCTCCCTGGCCAGTGGCACCGAACTGCGGCAGGTCACCTGCACCGGCTGGCAGACCTGGATCGTGTCCAACTACCCCAACCCCGAGGACGCCACCATCCGGACCGGTGACCTGGCACTGGAGATCGGTGGTTTCAGCGGCGCCCAGGGCGCCCCCGCGCAGGTGTGGTGGTGGAACGGCGGCGCCAACCAGCGCTGGTGGATGCAGCCCACCACCGGCTGAGCCGCGCCGCGGCCAGGTGGGCCCGCCGGACCGGCCGGGCCCACCGTGGCGCGGAACGCCGGCGGATCGTCAGCCGGGGAGGCCTTCGAGACGGACCGTGCTGCCGGTGGCGGCGGAGGCCCGGGCGGCCTCCAGGACGGTGAGGGTGGCGACGGCGTCGCGCGGGTCGACCGGGGGCGGGGTGCCGGGGGTGGCCAGGGCGGCGGCGACGCCCGCGTAGAAGGCGGGGTAGTCGCCGGGGTCGGTGGGCACGGTGACCGTCGACTCGTCGGTACCGAGCACGCCGTCCCGGGCCGGGTCCTCGGCGCCCCAGGGGGTCGCGGCGTCGGGGCGCCGGCCGGACCGCAGCGCCGCCTCCTGCGGGTCCATGCCGGACTTCACGTACCCGGCGGTGTCGCCGAGGACCCGCAGGTGCGGGCCGACGAGCGGGGCGAGGGCGCTGGTCCACAGGTGGGAGCGGGTGCCGTTGGCGTGGGTGAGCGCGAGGAAGGCGTCGTCGTCGACCACCGCGCCGTCGCGCCGGACGTCGATCTCGGCGTACACCGTGTCGACCGGCCCGAAGAGCGTGAGCGCCTGGTCGACGAGGTGGCTGCCCAGGTCGTAGAGGGTGCCGCCGACCTCGGCCGGGTCGGCGAGCTCGCGCCAGCCGGGCTTGGGCTTGGGCCGGAAACGCTCGAAGCGGGACTCGAAGCGGTGCACCCGGCCGAGCGCGCCCTCGCGGATCAGCCGGGCGGCGGTGAGGAAGTCGCCGTCCCAGCGGCGGTTCTGGAAGACGGTGAGCAGGGTGCCGCCCGCCTCGGCGAGCGCGCAGAGCTCGGCCGCCTCGGCGGCGGTCCCGGCCAGCGGCTTGTCGACCACGGTGGCCAGCCCGGCGGCGAGGGCGGCGCGGGTGAGCGGGGCGTGGGTGCGGTTGGGGGAGGCGATGACGACCAGGTCGAGCGCCTGCGGGTCGGCGAGCAGCTGCTCGGGGGTGTCGACGGCGCGGGCGTCGGGGTGCTCGCGCCGCAGCTGCGCCCGGCGGTCCGGGTTGGCGGTGACCACCGCGTCCAGCCGGAGCCCGGGGGTGGTGGCGATGAGCGGGGCGTGGAAGGCGGAGCCGGCCAGGCCGTAGCCGATCAGACCGACGCGGAAGGGCGGGTGGTTGCCGGAGGGGGTGGCCGGGGCTCGGCGCGCGGAGGTCGTCATGCGCCCTACTCAACCACGGCGCGCCCGCCCGGCCCGGGTTTCGGCGTCGGCGCCGGGCCGGGTCCGCGGCGGGGCGGAGAAGGAGACCGTGCCGCCGCCGCGGTGGGGGACGCGGCGGCGTGGCGTTCACGGTAGCCGGGCGGGGCCGTGCTGCCGAAGGGGCATCGCTGCGGTTAGGGGCGTCTTAAGGAGCCCTTGAGGAGGGCATGCCGACCGGCGACTCGACGCCGCTCGACCACCTAGCGTGGACGGAAGCGAGGCGAGTGGGGGCGCGAGTTCCACGAGGGCACCTTCCTGCCGACGGCCACACTCCTGGGAGCCGCTCCCGGGCGCTGCCTCGTTCTCAAGCGCACCGGCATGGTCGCTCACGGGCTGCTCACCTATCTGCCGATCGTGGCGTTCGACGGATCATGGGTCGGTATCCCCGGCTCGTTCGCCGGATCGGTACTGCTGACCGTCGCCTTGCCGCGCTCCTGGCTGCTCTTCGCGGTACTGGCCGCGGGCCAGTACCCGCTCTACGCGGTGCTGGGCGGGACTCCCGGTGAGTGCGTCAACGCTGTCGTCTCCACCGTCGTTGGCGGAATCGTCGTGTACGGCGTCGCCCGACTCGCCGATCTGACCGCGGAGTTGCGGGCGGCTCGGACGGAGCTGGCGGAGCGTGCGGTGGATCAGGAGCGGCTGCGTTTCGCGCGGGACCTGCACGACCTGCTCGGCTACAGCCTCTCGGTCGCCGCGCTGAAGTGCCAACTGGCGGAGCGGCTGGCGCTGGAGCACCCGAAGCAGGCCCGGAACCTCACCGAACGGATGCTGGCCGTCGGCGGCCGGCTCACCGTCGAGCAGGACGAGTCGGGCTGGTTCCACCTCTCGGCCGTGATCGACGGTGTCGGCCGCCCGGAAGCCAGACCGATCGGCCGACGTCGCTAGAGCGTCCGAGCCCGCCCGATCCCCCACGCGGGCCGGTCGGCCAAGAGACACGCCTCAGTCGCGCTCCCCGATCGCCTCGGCCGGTTCCCGCCGCAGTGCCAGCCGGGTGGTCAGCAGCACGGTACCCACCCCCAGGAGCGCCGCTCCGCCCAGCACCGCGGCCAACCAACTCGCGGGCAGCGCGGGCCAGGCCGTACCGGTGAGCGCGAGACTGATCGGGACCAGGACGGCGGTGGTGACCGCCGCGCCGAGGACGA
This sequence comes from Kitasatospora sp. NPDC097605, assembly GCF_040302725.1. NCBI lineage: Bacteria > Bacillati > Actinomycetota > Actinomycetes > Kitasatosporales > Streptomycetaceae > Kitasatospora > Kitasatospora sp. NPDC097605. Next base: position 156,660 of record NZ_JBEOSF010000011.1, read on the forward strand.
GCGCCACCGCGATCGTGATCCCGCCCTCCCAGGCCATCATCCGCAGCACCTGGCGACGCGTGGTCCCCACGAGCCGCAGCAGCGCGAACTCGCGCTGCCGCTCGGTCGTGGTCATCACCAGGGTGTTGACGACGGCGATGGCGGTGAACAGGCTGATCACGCCCAGCAGCAGCCGGCCGACCTCGCCGGCCGCCTCCTGGCGGTGCCGACGTGCCGCTTCGTAGTCCGCCCGGTCGCTGATCCGGGCCATCGGGTAGGCCGGGGTGAGGTCCCGGAGCTCCCGGCCCACCTGCCGGGGGTCGGCGCCGGGGGTTGTGCGGACCAGCACGGTCGGTGCCAGCCGGTCCGGTGTGTGGGCGGTGGCGAAGTCGGTGGGCAGCAGCGCGTCCGCGAACCGGGCGTCGCGGTCGTAGACGGCTGCCACCGTGGCGGTGCTGTCGCTGCCGTCCTCCCAGCGGATCCGGACCGTGGCGCCGACGTCGACCTTGAGCCGGGAAGCCGTTCGCTGCCCCAGCGCGATGCTCTCGCCACGCAGCCGCTCCAGCGAGCCGGCCGTCACCCCGGGGTCCAGCAGCTGTTCGAGCCCCTGCGGATCCACGATCCGGGCGTCCGCCCCGTGGGAACCGCCGCTGTCCGCCGTGGCGCCGGAGGACACCATGACGAAGCTGGGGACCAGGCCGCCCGCCGCCCCGACGCCGGGCACCCGGCGGACGGCTTCGGTGAATTCCGTCGGCAGGCCGATGCCCTGTGCCTGGGCCACGTGGTCGGCCAGCAGCCGCCGACCGTCCTCGGCCGCGCTGCCCTGCGCCTTGACGACCGGGACGAACAGCACGCTGCCGGTGAAGGCCACCGCCAGGACCAGCGGGGTGACGGCGGCGGCGAAGCGGCGGGGCTGGGCCCGCAGGGCGGTGGAGGCCAGGAACCCGGCGACGGGGAAGAGGCGGCCCATCGGCACGCCGATCACCACGCCCGCGATCCGGCCGATCATCGGACCGATCAGCGCGACCCCGAGCAGCAGCACCAGCACCATGCCCTCGGCCGTGCCGGCCCCACTGCGGCCGTCCGTCGAGCCGGCCAGCACCACGCCGCACACGGCGAGCGTCACGAGTCCGAGCCCCGTTCGGATCCGGCCGATCCGCGGCGGTGGCGCCGAGGAGTCGCGCAGCGCCCGGGTGGGCTCGACCCGGGAGGCCCGGCGGGCGGCGGCCCGGACGGCCACCTGCGCGGTGACGACGACGCCGCCGAGGACGACCAGCGGGGCGGTCGGCCCGACGTGCAGCGGCACGTTCGAGCCGACCACCCCGCGGCCGACCAGTTCGCCCCGCAGCAGCGCGGCCAGGCCGATCCCGAACGGGAGGCCGACGGTCGCGGCCGCGAGGGTCAGCACCAGCGTCTCCAATGCGATCATCCGCCGCACCTGCCCGGTGGTGGCGCCGACCGCCCGCAGGAGGGCCATCTCGCGCAGGCGCTGCTGGACGGAGAGCGCGAGCGCACCGGCCACCACGAAGACCGAGACGAACAGCGACAGCGCGCCCATCGTCCCGGCGAGCGAGGAGAGGCCGTCCCCGGGCCCGGGGACGTCGGAGAATTCCAGCTCGCCGCGCTCGTCGCCGGTGCGCACCTGGGGCTCGGACGCGTCCTCGCCCCCGTTGTGCGGCCCGGCGGAGGCCACCGCCGACCGGGCCTGCTCGGCCAGCGTCCCGGGATCCGTCCCCTCCTCGACGGTGAGCCCGATCGCGTCCGCGCCGGTTGTCGTCCCGGCGAGCCGGGCGGCCTGCGCAGGGCTGAAGAAGAGCGCGCTCTGACGGGTCGACTCCCGTGGGGGCAGGGCGAGTCCGGTCACGGTGTAGGTGCGGGGGGCCTCGATGGTGGCCAGCCGCACGGTGCCGCCGGCCCGGATCCCGGCACGGGCGGCCGTGGCGGTGTCGAGGACCACCTCGTCCGGGCCGGCCGGGGCACGGCCGGAGGCCAGCCGGAACGGGGCGAGTTCGGCGCCGGCCCAGGAGTGTCCCAGCGAGGGGCCGCCCTGCGGTCCGGACAGGACATCCCCGTCCGAGGTGATCACGGCGGCCGGGAAGGAGACCTCGGGGACAGCGGCCGTGACGCCGGGCAGCCCGGCGAGTTCGGCGGCCAGCGGTCCGGCGTCCGGGATGCGAGTGCTGCCGCCGATCACGACCGGGGCGGCGGCGTAGCGCTCGGTGGGCGTGCCCGCGCGCAGGGCGGACTCCAGCAGGACACCGCAGGCGGAGGTCAGGACGAGGGCGAGGACGAGCGCGGTGAAGGCGCCGGCGAAGCCCGCCTTCCGCGCGCGCACGGTCTGCCAGGCCAGTAGGAACATGTCGTCAGCGCCTTCCCAGGAGGGTCATCCGCGCGGCGACCCGTTCGGGCGTGGGCCGGTCCAGAGCCTCGACGAACCCGCCGTCGGCCAGGAAGCGGACCTGGTCCGCGAAGTCTGTTCGACCGTCAGCGACGGCAGCAGGTTGAAGGCCTGGAAGACGAAGCCGATCCGCTTCCGGCGCAGGAGGGTCAGCTCGTTCGCGTTCAGTGCCGCCAGGTCCTGGCCGGCCAGCCGGACTGTCCCGGAGGTCGGCCGGTCGAGCCCGGCCGCGCAGTGGAGGAACGTGCTCTTCCCCGATCCGGACGGCCCCATGACCGCGGTGAACCCGCCGCGCCGGAACTCCATCGACACCCCGCGCAGGGCGTGTACGGCCCCCGCCCCCTGCCCGTACACCTTGCTCACTCCGTCGAGCCGGACCGCCGGGTCCGGGCCGGAAACGGAACCGGTCCGCTCCGGATCGCTGTCATCCGCAGTGCGCGAATAAACGGGAATCCCCTCCTCGTGTGCCGGTCTCCGCTACCGCCGGTCCTCGTACGCGAGGAGCGCCATCAGCGCGCTGCGCACCATGTCCATGTCTTCGGCCAACAGCACCCTGATCATCAGTAGCTCCCCCTGTCGGACGGCCGTCACGCACGGCCTTCATTAGACAACAGGTCCTGACCCGGCGGGTGGACCGTTTCGAGGCGGCCACCGGACCGGCCGCCGTTCGTCGAGCGGGGGCCCGGGGGGTGGTCCGGGGGCTGTCCCGCCTGGGATTTCGGGCGGATAGGCTGGTGCGCGTTGGGGCAGCCAGTGGCGCCCGGCCGGCCGAGGGTGTCCGGTCCGGAGCGATGTGCGAGATCGTTCAGTACCGTTGCAAGACCGAGGAGACACCGACGTGGCAGAGCGCAAGCCCATTGAGTCGTGGCTGACCGACATGGACGGGGTCCTCATCCACGAGGGCACCCCCATCCCCGGCGCGGAGGAGTTCCTGCGCAGGCTGCGGGAGTCCGGCAAGCCGTTCCTGGTCCTCACCAACAACTCCATCTACACCCCGCGCGACCTCAGCGCCCGGCTGGCCGGGATGGGCCTGGAGGTGCCGGAGGAGTGCATCTGGACCTCGGCCCTGGCCACCGCCAAGTTCCTGAAGGGCCAGCGCCCCGGCGGGACCGCCTATGTGATCGGGGAGGCGGGGCTCACCACCGCGCTCTACCAGGCCGGCTACGTGCTGACCGACAACAACCCGGACTACGTCGTGCTCGGCGAGACCCGGACCTACAGCTTCGAGGCGCTCACCAAGGCGATCCGCCTGATCAACCAGGGCGCCCGCTTCATCTGCACCAACCCGGACGAGACCGGCCCCTCTACCGAGGGCGTGCTGCCGGCCACCGGCTCGGTTGCGGCGCTGATCACCAAGGCGACCGGCGTCGAGCCGTACTTCGTCGGCAAGCCCAACCCGCTGATGATGCGCGAGGCGCTCAACACGGCCGGCGCCCACTCGGAGACCGCCGTCATGATCGGCGACCGGATGGACACCGACATCGTGGCGGGCATGGAGGCCGGCATGGAGACCATCCTGGTGCTCACCGGCCTCACCGCCGCCGCCGACGTGGAGCGCTTCCCGTACCGGCCGACCCGTGTGGTCAAGTCGATCGCGGACCTGGTCGAGCTGGTCTAGCCTCGGCACTGCTGTTGCGGGTCCCGCCTCCGGTCGACGACGGCCGGGGGCGGGGCCCGTTCGCCGTGCGCGTCGGGGAGGACGAATGGGCAGCGCGGGGGAGTCGGCCGGGGACCCGGGGGAGAAGCGGGTCACCTGGGCGGAGTTGTACTTCGACCTGGTGTTCGTGTTCGCGATCACCCAGGTGTCGGGGTTGCTGCACCACCACCACGACTGGGCGGGCGTCGCCCGGGCGCTGGTGGTGTTCGTGCCGGTCTACTGGTGCTGGGTCGGCACCACCGTGCAGGCCAACATCCGGGACGTGGACACCGCGCGCGACCGGCTCGGCATCCTCACCGTCGGACTGACCGGCCTGGTCATGGCGCTCGCCGTGCCCGGGGCGTACGGGGGCCGGGGCGTGCTGCTGGGCGCCGGGTACTGGGCGGCCCGGGTGGTGCTGCTGCTCCTGCTGGTCCGCGTCCCGGGCGTCTGGCGCGGCCCGTACGGGGTGGGCGCGCTGGTCAGCGGGCCGCTGCTGGTGGTGGGCGGGCTGCTGCCGGAGGGGCCGCGGGTCTGGCTCTGGGCGCTGGCGGCGCTCTGCGACCTGTCCGCCCCGGTGGTGTTCCGCCGCCGGTTGGCCGACGTCTCCTACCACCCCGCGCACATGCCGGAACGGTTCGCCCTGTTCCTGCTGGTCGCGCTCGGCGAGTCGATCGTCGGGATCGGCGCCACCGCGGCGGCGGCCCGCCTGGACGCGGCCGAACTGGTCGCGGTCACCGCCGCGTTCACCATCTCGGCCGGGCTCTGGTGGCAGTACTTCGTCTACGCGGCCGACGCCATGCGGCACGCCGTCGTCGTCGCGGACTCGCGCCGGGACGTCGTGCGCCGGGTCTTCCAGTACGGGCACCTGGCGCTGGCCGCCGCGGTGATCGCGGTGGCGGTCGGCTTCGGCGAGACGGTGGCCGATCCGCGCAGGGCGCTCGGGGCGGGTTCGGTGGCGCTGCTGTACGGCGGCTGCGGGCTGTACCTGCTGACCTTCGGCTACACGCGCTGGATGATGTTCCGCTCGGTCGCGACGACCCGGATCGGGGCGGCGGCGGTGGTGCTGGCGCTCGCGCCGCTGATGGTGCGGTGGCCGGCGATCACCGCGCTGGTGGTGCTCGCGGTGCTGCTGGTGGCGCTGAACGTCGTCGAGCACCTGCGGGTGGCGCGGGCGGCGGTCGGTGAGGGGATTGATGAGAGGGCTGGTGGGGCGGCCGGTGAGGGGGTCGGTGAGGTGGTCGGGGACCCGGTTGTCGGTGGGCCTGTGTAGCGTTCGGGGTGAAAGAGGGCGTACGGCGCGAGGGGCGCGATACGCCCGCAGGTCGGGGCGGTGCGGCGGTGAGCGGCCGTCCGGTGGGAGGTGGATGTCGTCGTGACGGAGACGGTCGAGGCGGGGACGGTCGAGGCGGACGTGACCGGGACGGAGGCGGGGACCGGGCTGGAGCTGCCGGAGTCCTGGCGGGCGGTGCTGGGCGCCGAGACGGAGAAGCCGTACTTCGCCGAGCTGGCGGCCTTCGTGGCCGCGCAGCGTGCGGAGCACCAGGTCTTCCCGCCGAGCGGGCAGGAGTTCTCCGCGCTGGAGGCCACGCCGTACGAGAAGGTCCGGGTGCTCGTCCTCGGGCAGGACCCGTACCACGACGACGGCCAGGCGCACGGCATGAGCTTCTCGGTGCTGCCGGGCACCAAGACGCCGCCGTCGCTGCGCAACATCTTCAAGGAGCTGGACGCCGACCTCGGCATCCCGGCGCCGGACAACGGCTACCTGATGCACTGGGCCGAGCAGGGCGTGCTGCTGCTCAACGCGGTGCTCACGGTGCGCGCGCACGAGGCCAACTCGCACAAGGCCAAGGGCTGGGAGAAGTTCACCGACGCGGTGATCAAGGCGGTGAGCGCGCGCGAGGAGCCGGTGGTCTTCGTGCTCTGGGGCAACTACGCCAAGAAGAAGCTGCCGCTGATCGACACCGGCAAGCACGTGGTGGTCCAGGGCGCGCACCCGTCGCCGCTCTCCGCCAAGCTGTTCTTCGGCAGCCGGCCGTTCTCGCAGATCAACACCGCGCTGGACGGCTTCGGCGTCGACCCGATCGACTGGCGGATCCCGGACCTCAAGCAGGCCTGAGCCGCCGGACCCCTCGCCCCTGGCCGACGGGGCGTCTTCTCGCCTGCCGCCGCCCGTCGTTCACCTGATCGTGGACGGCGGGCGGTGCCCGGTGTGCGAAGCTTGGGGCCGGCCGGGTCGCCCGGACCGGGCAGGGGAGGGGCGGTAGGTGCGCCGAGTTGGGCGGGGGACGGGGCTCCGGCTGGTCGCGGGGGCGGCGCTGCTGGGACTGCTGGCGGGCGCCGCGGGGTGTTCGGGGGGAAGCGCCGGCGGGAACGTCGACGGCAACGCCGACGGCGCCAAGGGAACGCCCGGCGGCCGGAGTTCGACGGCCGCCGCGCCCGCGCCGACCACCGCTCCGGGCGCCGGCACGCTGCCGCAGCTGCCCGGCCAGACCTTCTACGTCTCCGACCGGACCTCCGTCGCCCGCCAGGCGGCCGCCCTGCGCGGCCAGGGCCGGACGGCCGAGGCCGACAGCCTGCTGCGGATCGCCGCCCAGCCCTCCTCCCAGTGGCTCGGCGACCAGGCGGCCCACGGCATCGCCGACCAGGTGAGCCGCCGCGCCGCCGAGGCCGACCGCACACCGGTCTTCGTCGCGTACAACATCCCGCACCGGGACTGCGGCCTCTACTCCGCCGGCGGCGCGTCCGACGCCGCCGCCTACCGGGCCTGGATCACCGGCCTGGCGGAGGCGCTCGGCGACCGGCGGGCCTGGGTGGTGCTGGAGCCGGACGCGATCGCGCACACCCTGGACACCTGCGGGGTCAAGGGCGACGCCGCCGCCGAGCGGTACGGCCTGCTGGCCTTCGCCGTCCAGGAGTTGAAGAAGCGCCCGCGGGTGCGGGTCTACCTGGACGCGGGCAACCCCGGGTGGACGCCGGACCCGGCCGCACTGGCCGAGGCGCTGCGCAGGTCGGGGATCGCGGCGGCCGACGGCTTCGCGGTGAACGTCTCCAACTTCTTCACCACCGACCGCAACGCGGCGTACGGCGCGCAGCTGTCCGCCCTGCTGGGCGGCAAGCACTTCGTCATCGACACCAGCCGCAACGGCAACGGCCCGCTGAACGCCGAGGCGTGGTGCAACCCGCCCGGCCGGGCGCTGGGCACGCCGCCCACGACCGAGACCGGGCGGCCCGGCGTCGACGCGTACCTCTGGATCAAGAACCCGGGCGAGTCGGACGGCGAGTGCGGCCGCGGTGAGCCGGCGGCCGGTGAGTTCTGGCTGCCGTACGCGCTGGGCCTGGCGACGGCGGGCGCGGCCACCGCCGGGTAGCGGGCCTCGCCGCCGGGCGCCCCGCGGCTCAGGGCGTGACCTGGATCCAGCGGGCCTCCGACGGGGTGCCGGCCGCGTCCGTGACGAAGAGCATGTACCAGCCGGGCGGCAGCAGGTTCGGGTTGCCGGGCAGGGTGAGCGTGACGCCATCGGTGGTGCGCGCGGTGATGTCCAGGGCCACCGAGCGCTGCTCGACGTCGGTGGCGTGGGTGACCGAACTCGGCCGGACGAGCTTGGCGGTGGCGATGCCGCCCGGCGCGGTGGTGGACACCCCGACGGTACCGCCGAGCCTGGCGGCGGCCGGGACGTCGGTCAGCCTCGGCCGCTCGCCGTGGAACAGGTAGGGCGGGCTGTAGATCTCGATCCGCTGCTCGAAGGTGCCCGGCTCGGTGCCGGCCTTGTCATTGAAGAGCGGGTCGGAGCCGAGCACCGCCACCCGGCCGTCGGGCAGCAGCAGGGCCTCGGAGTGGTAGTTCCGGCCGACGGTGGGCTCGGCGGCGGTGGTGAAGGTGTTGGTGTCCGGGTGGTAGGTCTGGGCCTTGAGCAGGTCGCTGCGGTGCTTGCCCCGGTAGTCGCGCGAGCCGCCGGTGGTGAAGACGGTGTCGTCGGGCAGGATCACGCTGTTGAGGTACCGGGTGCCGCCGGCCGGCAGGTCGGGGCCCGGGGTGAAGGCGGGCCGCGCGGCGGCGAGGTCGGCGATGTCCGTGCGGGCGGTGGAGAGCGGGGACTCGCCGACGCCCCCGCCGCCGAGCACCATCACCTTCTGCGCCTGCGCGGGCGGCAGCAGCACCGAGGAGGAGGTCTCGGTGAGCTGCGGGTCGCGCAGGCCGGGCACGGGCTGGAAGCTGTTGTCGGTGAGGTCCCAGAGCCCGGGCTCGCGACCCTGGTCGGCGGGCCCGTAGCCGGCGTTGGACCCGGAGTAGAAGAGCTTGCCGGACGCGGTGAGGAAGATCGACGGGTAGGTCGGGAAGTAGCGGTCGGGCGCCTTGGACCAGGTCTTGCCCGCCGGGTCGTAGACCTCGTTGTCGTTGCCGCTGAGGATCTGTCCGGTGTCGTCCAGCCCGGAGACGGTGACCACCCGGCCGTCGCCCAGGCCGGTCAGCGTCGGGTACCAGCGGGCGTAGGCCATGTCCGTGACCTGCTCGTACATCTCGGTGTCCGGGTTGAACTCGAAGGCGGCGCGGATGCCCTGGTAGTCCTGCTTCTCCAGGGTCATCCGGTCGGCCGCGCCGTAGAGGTTCCGGGCGTCGGCACCGGTCAGGCCCTTGATCGTGAACTGGGCGGGGGAGTCCAGCACCGAGTCCCGGCCGGGTGCCACCGCCTCCGCGAACACCTTGGCCTCGGAGGCCGTGACGACGGTCGCGGCGCCGGCGCCGGTCTTGGTCGCGGCGGGGACGGTGAGGTCGGCGGTGGAGACGTACTCATGGCCGTTCGGGGCGCGGAAGACGGTGCCCTTGGGAAGGCTGCGGGCCGCGTCCGGGTCCTCGTTGCGGACCCGCATCGTGCCGGCGGCCTTCTTCACCGCGCCGTCCAGCGCCTCGTAGCGGCGGGTGCCGCCGGCCACCAGCATCCGGCCGTCGGGCAGCGCGGTGTGGCCGCCGCAGAACAGGTCGGCGGGGGTGGGGACCGCCTTGTAGGTGTTGGCGGCCGGGTCCCAGAGCAGGCTCTTGAAGGTGCCGGCGTCGAAGCTCTTCAAGTCGTTGCCGGAGCCGGCGATGATCAGGACCTTGCCGGTGCGCAGCAGGGCGGCGTGGATGGCGTTGATCCGGAACTCGGCGGGGAGCACCAGGGTCTGCCAGTGGCCGTACTCGGCCTTGTAGGCGGGGCGGTTGACCACGTAGTGGTGGTACCGGTCGGTGGCGAATCCCAGGACGGCGGGGGCGTTCATCCCGGCCACGGTCAGGGCGACGGTGCTGCCGAGGGCGAAGCGCCGGGTGCGGCCGGTGTGGCGGATCTTCACGGTTCCTCGTCATCCCCTCGTGGCGGGTGCGGGTGCGGGTGCGGGCACGGATGCGGGTGCGGCTGTCGGTTCGGCGGTGGACGGCGGCCCGGAGGCGGGGGCCGCGCCGGCGCCGGCCGGGGTGAGCGTGAGGGTGGAGACGGGCCGGGCCCGGCGGCGGTGCACGGCGTCCGCGACGAGCAGCAGCATCGGCAGCAGGCTGAGGAACAGGGCCAGGCAGGCCCAGGTCCGCATCGCGACGTGGTCGTGGCCGGTCCGGAAGGAGACCGCGACGGCGCCGCCGAACACCAGCGCCCAGAACAGGTGGAGCCGGAAGGTGGCCACCCGGTCGGGGCTGGTCGACGCGCCCTTCGGTGTCACCACGAACCGGCTGCGGATCCGCAGGAGGGCCTGCAGAAACGATGCCGCGTAGATCGGACCGCAGAGCGCCGACATCACCATGCCCGCCACGCCCGACGATCCCGCCGGCTCGTGCGGGCTCACGTTGTGCTTGCGGTTCCAGGTGTAGAGCAGCACCTGCAGCGCGGCCGCGTCGCTGTAGAGCGCCATCCAGATCTCGGACGACACATGGACGCCCGACGCGCCGAACCCCAGGTAGAGCACGCTGGACACCCCGCCGAGCAGCCAGGTGAGCGCGGCCATCGGGTAGAAGGAGACCATCAGCGTGTAGTTCAGCAGCCGCCCCGGCGACAGTTCCCAGGCCGCCCGCCAGTACTGGGTGAGCAGGGTCTCGTAGGTGCCCCGGCTCCAGCGCAGCTGCTGGGAGAAGAAGTCCGTCCAGGACGACGGCCCCTCGCCGATCGCCAGCACGTCCGGGGTGTAGACCGACTTCCAGCGCGCGCCGGTGGCCGGGTTGCGGCGCCGGTGGAACTCCAGACCGGTGGCCATGTCCTCGGTGACCGAGTCGTAGAGCCCGCCGATCGAGCGCAGCGCCTCGAGCCGGACGGCGTTGTTGGTGCCGACGAACATCGGCGCGCCGTAGCGGTTCCCGGCCCGCTGGACCAGGGCGTGGAAGAGATACTGCTGGCTCTCCGAGAACTTGGTGACCACCGAACCCGAGCTGCGGTAGTTCCCGTACACCTGCGGGCCGACCACGAACGCCACGTCGGGGTCGCGGAAGTAGCCGAGCATGCGCTCGCAGAACTCGGGCAGCGGGACGTGGTCGGTGTCCACCGAGACCCAGAAGTCGTAGTCGGCGCCGTACGCCTGGAGCCAGCTGTTGTAGTTGCCGTGCTTGGTCCTGGCGCGGAACCGGCCCGTGGGCGTGTTCCACTGCGGGATGTCGTCCCGGCTGAAGTGGCGCACGCCCAGCCGTTCGCAGAGTTCGCGCATGGCGGGATCGTTTCCCTCGTCCAACAGCCAGACGTGGTAGGGGCCGTCGTGGCGGACGGCCAGCGCGGCGGTGAGCGTGGCGCGCACCATCTCGGGCGGCTCCTTGCCCGGGACGCGGGTGGTGATGAAGGCGACCCGGGTGCCGCGCTCGGGCGCCACCGGGACCGGATCGCGGGCGGTCAGCGTCGCATGGGCGTTGGAGACGACGTTGACCAGCCGGAACGCCTCCACCACCGCGATGATGCCGATCATCACCTTGTCGCCGACCAGCAGCCAGGTGTCGGTCTCGCCTGGTCGGACCGGCCAGTGGCCCGGCTGGAGCAGCCAGACCAGCAGCACGCACTCGACCAGCGGCGCGGCCAGCAGGAGCAACGCGGCCCGGATGCGGTGCGGTTCGCGGCTCAGCAGGCTGCGGTACCGCACCCGGTACGGCTCGTCCGTCGGGGCGTCCTCGACCGTGCGGCCCGCGAGGCTGCTGAAGTAGGCGTAGTCGTACGGGGCTTCGGGGACGGCGACCGGTTCCGGCGGGGCGTCCGGAGCGGACGGTTCCGCGCCCTTCGCGCGACGCGAGAACAGCCCGGTCATGTGCGCTCCCCCCGTGGCCGGCGGCATGGACCCGCCTCTTCGTGCGTGCTCCGACCAGGGGTGTGCGACCTGCTGCGCCGTGCGGTCCCACGGCGGCCGACCTGGCGGTTCTGGCGATTCCGGGCCGCCAATCGTTAAAACGCGGACGATCGATCGCGGTGCGCGAAAATGCGACGGCGCCGAAAGCGGGATCCGTGCGGCGGCCCCGGACTCCCTTCCGGGGATGCCGGGATCCCCGGGCTTCCCCAACTGTCCCGGAGGGGAAGCCCGATTGCAACCGGTCCGGAGAATGATCGGCGTGCGGGGAACGGGATATGGCGATTCCCGGCCAATCACGGGCGCATCGGTGTTATGGGGATTGGAACGCGTATCGGCGCCTCCGGATTGTTCGAGACTGTGCGCGGTTCGGTCGGTTCGGTCGGTTCGGCGGGCTCGGTGGGGGCAGCCGGTTCAGCCGACTCAGTGGGCGGGTCGGGCTGGTGGCAGCAGGGTGGCCCCGGTCGCCGCCCGCACCTCGTCGAAGGTGACTCCGGGCGCCGTCTCCACCAGCCGCAGGCCCTCCGGCGTCACGTCGACCACCGCGAGGTCCGTGACGATCCGGTCCACAACGCCCCGTCCGGTGGCGGGAAGTGAGAGCCGTTCGACGATCTTCGGCGAGCCGTCCCGCGCGGTGTGCTCCATCACGACGATCAGCCGCCGGGCGCCGTGCACCAGGTCCATGGCGCCGCCCATGCCCTTCACCGTCCGGCCCGGGATGGTCCAGTTGGCGAGGTCCCCGGTGGCCGAGACCTGCATCGCGCCGAGCACCGAGACGTCGATCCGGCCCGCCCGGACCATGCCGAAGGAGAACGCGGAGTCGAAGGACGAGGCCCCGGCGGTGAGGGTCACGGTCTCCTTCCCCGCGTTGATCAGGTCGGGGTGCTCCTCGCCCGCCGCCGGGTACGGGCCGACACCCAGGACGCCGTTCTCGGAGTGCAGCACCACGTGCACGCCGTGCGGGAGGTGATCGGGGATCAGCGTGGGCAGGCCGATACCGAGGTTCACGTACTGGCCGTCCCGCAGTTCGCGCGCCGCCCGGGCGGCGAGCGCGTTCCGGGCGTCCAGGGCGGTCGGGGCGGTGGGCGCGGCATCTGCGCTTCGGCCCGCGCGGACGGTGCGGCGCTCGATCCGCCGGTCCTGCGGGTCGGCGGCGACCACCCGGTCGACGTACACCCCCGGCAGGTGGACGGCGTCCGGGTCCAGCTCGCCGGGTTCGACGATCCGGTCCGCCTCGACCACGGTGATCCGCCCGGCCGTCGCGCAGAGCGGGTTGAAGTTCCGGGCGGCGGCGTGGAACACACAGTTGCCGTGCCGGTCCGCGACCTCGGCGCGGACCAGGGCGAAGTCCGCCGTGATGGCCTCCTCCAACAGGTAGCGGCGGCCGCCGAACTCCCGGACGGCCTTCGGCGGCGAGGCCACCGCGACCGATCCGTCCGCCGCGTACCGCCACGGCAGCCCGCCCTCCTCGACCTGGGTGCCGACCCCGGCGGGGGTGAAGAACGCGGGGATCCCCGCACCGCCGGCCCGCAGCCGCTCGGCGAGTGTGCCCTGCGGTATCAGCTCGACCTCCAGTTCGCCGGAGAGGTACTGCCGTGCGAACTCCTTGTTCTCCCCGACGTAGGAGGAGGTCATCCGGGCGATCCGCCCGGCCCGCAGCAGCAGCCCCAGCCCCCAGTCGTCCACCCCGCAGTTGTTCGACACCACCCGCAGCCCGGTGGTGTCGGTGGCCGTGAGTGCCCCGATGAGCGTGCTGGGGATGCCGCAGAGGCCGAAGCCGCCGACGGCGAGCACCGCGCCGTCGGGGATGTCGCCGATGGCGTCGGCGGCGGAGTCCAGGACCTTGTCCAAGGTGTCACCTCGTGAGGGGGAGTGGGAGCGGGCGGTGGTCCGCCGCACCAACCGTCCGTCGGCCGGCCCCGCGCGGCCATGGCGGCCGCCGCCACGCCCCGTCGGGGACTCATGGCACGCGACCACACCGGGGCGCCGCCGGGCCGTCGTCCGGCGGGCGGTATGGAGCCGACCACCACAGCGACGTGGGCTGATGCGTCGGCCGGGCACATGTCGCCGCCCGCACACCCCACCTACGGTTCCGGCAACCACCCCCACAGCACCCTCAGGAGCCGGTCATCATGCGCAGCTCGACAGCCCCCACCAGGACCCGCTCCGGCGCCCGCCCCGTCCGCGGGCTCACCGCCGTCGCGGCCTGCGTCCTCCTCGCGGCCGGCTGCGCCAAGGCCGGCACCGCGGGCACCGCCGCGGCGGACGGCGCCGGCGCGAAGAGCCCGGTCAAGGTCGGCCTGGTGTACTCCAGGACCGGCCCGCTCGCCGCGTACGGCAAGCAGTACCTGGAGGGTTTCAAGGCGGGGCTGAACTACGCGACCAAGGGCACCGGCGCGGTCGACGGGCACCGGATCGAGTTCGAGGAGCAGGACGACGCGGGGGACCCGGCCAAGGCGGTGTCGGCCGCCAAGGACCTCATCGGCAAGGGCCACAAGATCCTGGCCGGCTCCACCGCCTCCGGCGTCGCCCTGCAGGTCGGCCCGATCGCCGCCCAGAACAAGGTGCTCTTCATCAGCGGCCCGGCCGCCGCCGACAAGGTCACCGGACTCAACAAGTACACCTTCCGTTCCGGCCGCCAGTCCTACCAGGACATCCGGACGGCGGCCTCCTTCATCGGCGACGCCAAGGGCAAGAGGGTCGCCGTGCTCGCGCAGGACAACGCCTTCGGGCAGGCCAACGTGGCCGCCGTCAAGGGCGTGCTGGGCGCCCAGGGCGCCACGGTCGACGCGGTGCTCGCCCCGCCGAGCGCGACCGACCTGACCCCGTTCGCCACCCAGGCCAAGAGCGCCAAGCCCGACCTGCTGTTCGTGGCCTGGGCCGGCGACACCGCGGCGGCCCTCTGGACGGCGCTCAACCAGCAGGACGTCTTCGCCGACACCAAGGTCGTCACCGGACTGGACCTCGCCGCCTCCTACCCGCTGTTCGGCCCGGCCGGGGAGAAGATCTCCTTTCTGAACCACTACTTCGGCGGGGCCGCCGGCACCCCGGTGGAGAAGGCCATGGACGAGGCCGTGACCGCCGCCGGCGGCAAGTCCGACATCTTCACCCCGGACGGCTTCACCGCCGCCCAGATGATCGTGCACGCTGTCGAGGCCAACCACGGCTCGGCCGACGACACCGCCGCCCTGGTGAAGGCCCTCGAAGGCTGGAGCTTCGACGGGGTCAAGGGCCGGACCACGGTGCGCGCCGAGGACCACGCCCTCCTCCAGCCGATGTTCCAGGTCCGGCTCAGCGGCACCGGCGCGGCCGCCGAGCCTTCGGTCGAGAAGACGCTGACCGCCGACGAGGCGGCGCCCCCGGTCACCCCGATGGCGGGCTGATCACCGTGCCCCGACCCTCCTCCGCTCCTCCCGTCTCCGCCCGGGCCCCTCACGACGGTTCTCCCGCCACCAGGACCGCCCCGGTGCTGCGGGCGACCGGCCTGGGCTGGTCCGTCCGCGGTGTGCCGATCGTCGAGGACGTCTCCTTCGCCGTCCCGGAAGGCGAGTTCATCGCCTTCATCGGCCCCAACGGCGCGGGCAAGACCTCCCTGTTCAACCTGATCTCCGGCCTCTACCCGGCGAGCCACGGCCGCCTCGAACTCGACGGCACCGACATCACCGCCGAGCCCGTCCACGCCCGCGCGCGCCGTGGCCTCGGCCGGACCTTCCAGACCTCCTCCCTGTGGCCCGGGATGTCGGTGGCGGACCACGTCCGCCTCGCCGCGCAGGCCGCCGCCGGACCCCGCGCCTCGTACCGGCTCTGGCGCCGGGCCGGCCGCTACCCGGAGCAGGTGGCCGAGACCCTGGAGCGCACCGAACTCTCCCACCGCGCCGACACCCTGGCGAGCGCGCTCTCCCACGGCGAGAAGCGCAAACTCGAACTCGCCGTCCTGCTGGTCTCCGATCCGAGGCTGATCCTGCTCGACGAGCCGATGGCCGGGGTCAGCGCGGAGGAGGTGCCGGCCCTCACCGCCCTGATCCGCTCCGTCCACCGGGATCTCGGCCGCACCGTGCTGATGGTGGAGCACCACATGGACGTCCTGCTGGGCCTCGCCGACCGGCTTGCCGTGATGCACCACGGCACCCTGCTCGCCCTGGACACGCCGGACGCCGTGATGGCCGACGCCACCGTGCAACAGGCCTACCTGGGGGAGGCGTTGTGACCGAGCACGACTTCGCTGCCTCCGACCGTTCCCTCCTCTCCGTTCGCGATCTCCGGGTGGTCATCGACGGGCTGCACATCCTGCACGGCGTCGACTTCGATGTCGCGCCGACCGGCGTGACGGCCCTGCTGGGCCGCAACGGCGCCGGCAAGACCACCACGGTCAAAGCCGTGATGGGCCTGGCGCCGCGAACCGGAAGCATCCGGTTCGCCGGCGCCGAACTCTCCTCCCTTCCCACGCATCTGGTGGTCCGCCAGGGCATCGGCTACGCCCCGGAGGACCGCGGGATCTTCGCCGGCCTGACGGTCGCCGAGAACCTCCGGCTCGCCGAGCGGGCCGGGGGCGCCGAACCCGACTACCGGCTGGTCCACGAGCTGTTCCCCGAACTCCAGCGACGAGCCGGCCAGTTGGCCGGAACGCTCTCCGGCGGGCAGCAGCAGATGGTGGCCATCGGCCGGACCCTGCTCAACCGGAACCGGCTGATCATCGCCGACGAGCCCACCAAGGGCCTGGCGCCGAAGATCGTCGCCGAGGTGGCCGAGGTGCTGGCCCGCGCGGCGCAGGCCGTACCGGTCCTGCTCGTCGAGCAGAACCTCGCCCTGGTCCGGCGGCTGGCCGGGACCTGCGCCGTCCTGGCCGACGGTCGCACCGCCCACCGGGGCGACACCGCCGAGCTGTTGGCCGACGAGGACGCCGCCCGCCGGCTGCTCGGCGTCGGCGGCCGCCGTCCCGGTCGCGCTTCCGCCCCCGCTCCTACGGAGGTGAACCCCTGATGGACACCGTCGTCCTCCTCTCCTGTACCGGGTTGGGCCTGGGAGCGCTGTACTTCCTGGTCGCCTCCGGTCTCTCGCTGATCTTCGGTCTGATGGACGTACTCAACTTCGCGCACGGCGCCCTGCTCTCGATCGGCGCCTATGCCACCTGGTGGGCAGGTGCCGAGGCCGGTCTCTCCTTCTGGCTCGCGGTGCCCTTCGGCACACTGGTCGGAACGGCCGCCGCCGTCCTGCTGGAACTCACCCTGATCCGGCCGCTCTACAGCCGTCCGCGCGACCAGATCCTCGCCACCGTCGGCGTCGGGCTGGCCGTGCCCGCCCTGTTGATGGGCATCTGGGGCGCCGACGCCCGCCCCTTCCCGCAGCCGGCGCTGCTCTCCGGCACCTGGCACGTGCTCGGTGCGACCGTCCCGGTGAACCGCTTCGTGCTCGTGGCCGCGGCCGTGCTGCTCCTGCTCGCTCTGAAGGTGTTCCTCGCCCGGACCCGCTACGGGCTGATCGTCCGGGCCGGTGTCGAGGACCGGGCCATGGTCACTGCGCTCGGCATCGACGTGCGTAAGGCGTTCACACTCGTCTTCGCCATCGGGGGCGCCGCCGCCTCGCTCGGCGGCGCCCTCGGCGGCCTCTACTTCGGTTCGGTCAATCCCGGTCAGGGCACCGGTCTGCTCGTCTTCGCCTTCGTCGTCGTCGTGATGGGCGGCATGGGCTCCGTCACCGGAGCCGCCGTCGCCTCGGTGTGCGTGGGCCTGGTGCAGCAGTTCGCCAACTACTACACCGCCGCCGGCCTCGGCGACCTCTCGGTCGTCGTCCTGCTGGCCGTCCTGCTCCTGGTACGGCCCCGCGGACTCACCGGGAGGCTCGCGTGAGCGCCGACACCCCCGCCACGAGCACCGGTGGCACCGCCGCCGACCGCACCGCCGTGACCGTACGGCCCGGCACTGACATCGACGCCACCGAAAGCCGCCCAGGACGTCCCGAACGGACTGGAATCGCTCGAACGGGTGAATCAATCACAAATCGCTCGACAATCCTGCGGCGAGGGCTACGATCGTGGCCGATCGCTCTGCTGATCCTGCTCCTTGTCGCCCCATACAGTGCGCTTCCCGTTCCGGGACTGCTCGACGGACCGCTCGGCAGCCCCGGAAGTCTCCAACTCATTGCCCTGTGCCTGCTCTACGGGGCCCTCGCCTCCGGGTACGACCTCCTGCTCGGCCGTACCGGACTGCTCTCCTTCGGCCACGCGCTGTACTTCGCGACCGGCCTCTACACCACCGACCTCGCCATGCTGGAGCTCCGGCTGCCGTTCGCGGCGGCGGCCGCCTTCGGCGTCGCCTGCACCGTCGCGCTGGCCCTGCTGCTCGGCTCGGTCAGCCTCCGCGTCACCGGCATCGGCTTCTCCATGGTCACCCTGGCCTTCGCGCAGGCCGGTTCGATCCTCGTCCAGCGCAACCCCGGCGGGCTGACCGGCGGCGAGGAGGGCCGGTCGGCACCGGCCGACCGACTGCCCGCCGCCCTCCTGGGCATCGAGAACACCGCCAACCTGTATTGGATCGCCCTCGCCTACCTGGTCCTGACCCTCGCCGTCGTCCACTGGGCCGTCAGCTCCCCGGCCGGCCGGGTCTGGGAGGGCATCCGGGAGAACGAACGCCGGGTCGAGGTGCTCGGACTCCGCCCCTACGGCTACAAGTTGGTCGCCTTCGTGCTCGCCGGCGGCCTCGCGGGGGCGGGCGGGGTGGTGTACCTGCTGCTCACCGGTGGCGCCACCCCGCAGGCCGCCACCTCGGACGCGACCCTCTCGCTGCTGGTGATGGTCGTGCTCGGCGGATCCGGCATGCGCTGGGGTCCGCTGCTCGGCGGGGTCATCTACACCTGGGCCGGCCACCGGCTCGGCGACCTCGCCAACTCCGCCACCATCGCCGAGCTGCCGGCGATCCTGCGGGTCCCGCTCTCCCAGCCGCTCTTCCTGCTGGGCGGCCTCTTCGTCGCCGTTGTCTATGTGCTGCCGGGCGGCCTGGCCAGGCTGCCCGCCCGGATCCGCGCCGCCCGCTCCACCCGCTCGGCCCGGGTCGCAGTACCGCCCAGTGTCCGTCCTACCGGAGGTAGTCCCGCGTGAGCCAGTTCGAGAGCCCGTCGATACCCCGGGCGTCCGACCGATCCGCCGAGCCCGCTCCGCCCGAGCGGTCCGGGGCCCCCGGCGGGCCGGTGGCCCCGGAGCAGCTGAGTGTCCCGGTCCCCGGCGGGGAGCTGTCCGTGCTCCGGTGGCCGGCCACCGTGCCCGGCGCCCCGACCGTCGTGGCGGTGCACGGCATCACCGCCAACGGCCTCGCCTGGTTCGAGGTCGCCCGCCGGCTCGCCGGGCGGGCCACCCTGCTCGCGCCGGACCTGCGCGGGCGCGGGGGCAGCCGCGCCCTCGGGGAGCCGTACGGACTCGCCCGCCACGCCGACGACGTCGCGGCCCTGATCGCCGGGCTCGGCCTGGGGCCGACCGTCGTGGTCGGCCACTCCATGGGCGCGTGGGTGACGGCCCTGACCGCCGTCCGCCACCCGGAGCTGGTCAGCCGGGTGGTGCTGGTCGACGGCGCGGTCAGCTTCCCGCTGCCCGAGGGCGTGAGCGAGGAGGACGCCCTGGCCGCCGTGCTCGGGCCGGCGCTGGCCCGGCTGTCGATGGCCTTCCCCGACCGGCAGGCGTACCGCGAGTTCTGGCAGCGGCACCCGGCCTTCGCCGCCGACTGGTCCGAGGAGATCGACGCCTACACCCAGCGCGACCTCGTCGGCGACGAACCCGAGCTGCGCTCCTCCTGCGTGCTGGCGGCGGTCGAGACGGACGGGGCTCAGGTCCTGCTGGACCAGGAGGCGGCCGCCGCCGTGCACCGGCTGCCCTGCCCGGGCGAACTGCTCTGGGCGGAGCGCGGCCTGTTCGACGAGCCGCAGGGCCTCTACGACGAGAAGCGGCTCGCCGTCGTAGGGCTGGACCGCGCCCACCCGGTCCCGGTGTCCCGGGTACCGGACACCAACCACTACTCGATCCTCTGGGGCCCTGCCGGGGCCGAGGCGGTGGTCCGGGCAGTGCTCGGCACGGCCTCCGCCGGGCCCGCCGCCGAGTAGCCGTCGCGACGGGTCAGCCGGCCGCGCCCAGGAAGGTCTCCCAGCCCCCGGCCGGCGCCTGTCCGACGTTGAGCGTGCGCAGCTTGCGCAGGGTGGACTGGTCCTGCACCTCCAGCCACTCGACGAGCTGCTTGAAGGAGACCAGCCGGACGTCGGGCTTGCCCGCGATGGTCTTGAGCGTCTCCTCGACGGCGTCCATGTAGATGCCGCCGTTCCACTGCTCGAAGTGGTTGCCGATGAAGAACGGCGCGCGGTTGCCGTTGTAGGCGCGGTCGAACCCGGCCAGGTAGGCGTCCCGGGCCTGGGTGCGCCAGTCCTCGTACTTGGCCGGGTCCCCCTTGGTGCTGCCGGAGGACTGGTTGGCCAGGATGTTGTAGTCCATGGAGAGCACCTGGAAGGTGTGCCCCGGGAAGGGGATGCTCTGCAGCTGGAGGTCCCAGATCTTGCCGTCCTGCACCTTCTGGGGCCAGATCTGCTGGCCGCCCGAGGAGCTGGCGTCGTACTTCCACCCCAGGTTGGCGATGGTCGGCAGCAGGGTCTTCTGCCCCTCCAGACAGGGGGTGCGGCCGCCGATCAGTTCCTTCTTGTAGTCGAAGGGGAGCGGGTCGACGTCGGTGAAGCCGGTGTTGGTCCTCCACTGGGTCACGAAGCCGACGGCCTGGTCTATCTCGCTCTGCCAGTCCTCGGGGGTCCACTTGTTGACGCCGTTGCCGTCCGAGCGGGTCGAGCAGAAGTGGCCGTTGAAGTGGGTGCCTATCTCATGGCCGGCCAGCCAGGCCTGGCTGATGAGCTTGATGGTGTTCTTCACCGCGCCGTCCGACAGGTAGGGGATGTCGGAGGCACCGACCGCGTGCTTCGGCGGGTGGTACAGGTCGGCCTTGCCCTTGGGCAGGGTGTAGATGCCCGAGAGGAAGAAGGTCATCGAGGCCTTGTGCTCCTCGGCGAGCTTGAGGAACCGGGGGAACTGGTTGTCCTCGGTGGCACCGGCGCCGTCCCAGGAGAAGACCACGAACTGCGGCGGGCGCTCGCCCGGCTTGAGCTTCTCCGGCTTGGGCTGGTTCGGCTGCGGGCCGGTGTCGGAGGTCGAGCCGTCCCCGATCGGGGTGCCCTTGGCCGGGGTCCCGGTGGGGGTTCCGGTCGTGGTCGGCCCGGTGCTGCCGGTGCCGGTCGTGGGGACCGGGGCGGAGCCCGAGGCCGATCCGGTGGGGTCGGCCGATCCCGAGCCGCCCCCGGAACAGGCCGCCACCGCTCCGAGAGCCGCAGTCGCTGCGGTGGCTGTGAGCACGGTCCTGCGCGAGATGCTGGCCATCGTCTCCCCTGGGTGTCCGGACCGGGTGATGGCCGCGACCGAGGCCGCGCCGGTCATATCGGACAATTGATTGATTATCCGTCGTTAGCATGTCATGCGAACGCAGGGGTCACCAAAGGCCCGAGGTCCGCCGGCACTGAACACGCGGGGAACGGCTGTGCGGGATGCGAAGAAATGTCTTCTGTTGCCGTTCTGTGACGCTTCGCCCGTTTCGCGGAAGGGGCGCTTCCAGGGCGCCACCGTCGCGGCGTCAGCCGAGGGAGAGCCGGCGGTTGCGGCGTACGACCCGCGCGATGGCGGTGCTCACCAGAGTGGCGGCAGCACAGGAGACCGCGAGGCTCAGCCAGGCGGTGTCGAACCAGTGGCTGTTGAGCCAGCCCAGGGTCACGATGTAGGCCGCCCAGATCAACGCGGCCAGCGCCGACCACCGCAGGAAGCGGTGGGGATGGCCGGGGGAGTGGCCGATGGCCAGGTCGAGGATGGTCCGCCCGGCCGGCACGAAGCGGGCGATCACCACCATGGCCGCCGCCGCCCGGGTGGTGCGCCCGTCCAGCGCCTGCTGGACCCGGGTCACGCTGGCCGCCAGCTTCGGACGGTGCTCCAGTCGGCGGCTGACCATCGGCGCACCGCGGCGTGCCAGCCGCAGCAGCAGGAGATCACCGAGGAAGGAGGCCGTGGCCACCCCGAGCCCGAGCAGCACGGGGGCGCCGTCTATCTGCGCCGTCTTGAGCACCGCGAGGATGACGAGGGTCCCGCTGGGGAGAAAGGGGAGGAAGGCGTCGCCGAGGACGGCGCAGAGCGCGAGGGCGCAGATCCACGAGGATCCGACCAGCGCTGCGATATCCATGTCCCTACTCCCTCCAAGCTGCCCGGGGGAGCAGTGGTTGCAAGGGACAACGCTAGCGCCTCGACTTTTCATGCCATGAAGCACCCCGGTCTGTGGTCGGGGTCACGGATGCCGGGCCTCCGGCCGGTCCGTCTTCCCGGTCGCGGTGGGCATCCCGGGGCGGCAATGGCACGAGCCCCCGGGGCGGGGTGCCGCTCCGGGGGCTCGCGGGGATCGGTCGGCGCTGGTCCAGCCCGACGACCTTGCTGGTGAGTACGGATCCGGTTGGGTGATCCGCCTGAGCCCTAGCCTGCCGGAAGCCGACCGCCGATCGCGAGCCCTCGGGCTGGCGACTTCCCGCGCTGGCGTGAAGTCGCCACGGGTGTTCGTCCGCTGGCTCTGAGTCAGCCCCGGCCGGGCCGAGGGCGGGGAACAAGGGGGCCCGGGATCGGGGTTGACCACTGTCGGCACCGGCGGCACCGACCGCCACCGGTGGGCAGCGCCGGTGGACCGCACCGGCGGACGGTACCGACCAGGGCCAGGAGGACGGACGGCATGACGACCGAGGACAGGCAGGGAAGCCAGCGGGAGGACGGGGCCGGGCCGCGCGCCGCGGACGCGATCCGGGGCACCGCCCGGGGAACGGCGCCCGCGCCGCTGTCGATCCTCGACCTGGCCACCGTCGGGGTCGGCTACACGCCCGCCCAGGCGCTCGCCGCGACCACCACCCTCGCCCGCAGCGCCGAACGGTGGGGCTACCACCGCTTCTGGGTCGCCGAGCACCACGGCATGCCCGGCGTCGCCAGCTCCACGCCCGCCGTCCTGCTGGCCCACCTCGGGGCCCACACCACCACCCTGCGCCTCGGCTCCGGCGGCGTGATGCTGCCCAACCACGCCCCGCTGGCGATCGCCGAGCAGTTCGGGCTGCTGGAATCGCTCCACCCCGGCCGGATCGACCTCGGCCTCGGCCGGGCCCCCGGCACCGACCAGGCCACCGCCCGGGCGCTGCGCCGGGGCCTCGGCGAGGGCGCCGACGACTTCCCCCGCCAGCTCGCCGAGCTGACCCATTTCCTCGACGGCAGCTTCCCCGCCGGACACCCGTACGAGCGGCTCACCGCCGTCCCCCGGGGAGAGGGACGGCCGCCGGTCTGGCTGCTCGGCTCCTCCGGATTCAGCGCCCAGCTGGCCGGCCGGCTCGGCCTGCCGTTCGCCTTCGCGCACCACTTCAGCAGCGCGAACACCCTGCCGGCGCTCGACCTCTACCGCTCGGAGTTCCGCCCCTCCGCCGTTCTCGACGAGCCGTACGCGCTGATCGGGGTGAGCGCGGTCGCGGCCGACGACGAGGCGTCCGCCCGCCGCCTGGCCCGCTCCGCGGCGCTCGGCATGCTGCGGCTGCGCCGGGGCAACCCGGGGCCGATCCCCACCCCCGAGGAGGCCGAGTCCCACCCGTACAGCCCGGCGGAGGCGGACTTCATCGACGACTGGCTGGGCAATGTCGTCCTGGGCGCGCCGGGCGAGGTGGCCGAGGGGCTGGAGGCGCTCCGCAAGCGGACCGGGGTGGACGAGCTGATGGTGACCTCGCACATCCACGGCCATGAGGCGCGGCTGCGCTCCTACGGTCTGATCGCCGAGGCGTACGGTCTGACCGGCGACCGGACCGCGACCACCTGAGCGACCGGGGCCGCGACCGGGTCCGCGACCGCAGCCGGGGCAGTGCCGGGCCGGGAACAGGGCCGGGGCCGACCGGGCTAGCGCCGATCCGGGGCGCCCCGGTCCTCCCGGCCGTCGCGGAGTATCGCCGCGACCAGCTCGGCCTCGCCGGGGCGGGCGAAGTACCAGCCCTGGGCGGTGTCGCAGCCGGTGAGCCGCAGCCGTTCGGCCTGGGCGGCGCTCTCGATGCCCTCGGCGGTCACGGTCAGACCGAGGGTGTGGGCCAGTTGCACCATCGCGCCCACGATCTGCTCGTCGGCGTCGCTCCGCCGCGAGCGGAGCTCGGGGAGCTCGGGCCGGCCGCCGGTCGGAGCCGGGTCGCGGAACCCCTCGATGAAGGTGCCGTCCAGCTTCAGCACGTGCACCGGGAGCCGGGAGAGGTAGGCCAGGTTCGAGTAGCCCGTACCGAAGTCGTCGATCGCGATGCGCACGCCCATGTCGGCGAGCGCCTGGAGCGCCTGGAGCGGGCGCCCGCCGGGGCCGAGCAGCGCGCTCTCGGTGATCTCCAGCTGCAGCAGCCGCGCCGGCAGGCCGGTGCGCTCGAGGGCCTGGGCGACGTCGGCGACCACATCGGAGTCCCAGATCTGGCGGGCGGCCAGGTTGACGCTCACGAAGGTCTCGGTGTCGGGGAACTCGGTGAGCCAGCGCCGGGCCTGGCGGCAGGACTCCTCCAGTACCCACTTGCCGAGCGGCACGATCGCCCCGGACTCCTCGGCGAGCGGGATGAAGCGGTCCGGCGAGAGCGTCCCGTAGCGCGGGTGGCGCCACCGGACCAGGGCCTCGGCGCCGTGCACCGCGCCGTCGGCCAGGCCGACCAGCGGCTGGTACTCGATGGTGAACTCGCCGCGTTCCAGCGCCGGGCGCAGCGCGGTGGCGAGCAGCTGGCGGGTCAGCTGGTGGGCGCCCCGGTCGGGGTCGTAGAGGGTCCAACGGGCCCGGCCGTCGGCCTTGGACCAGTAGAGGGTGGCGTCGGCGTCCTTCACCAGGTCGGTGGGGGTGGTCTCGTGCACGGAGCGTTCGACCACGCCGACGCTGGCGGTGACCACCAGCCGGTGGCCGGCCACGTCGAAGGGGCGTTCCAGGGCGTCGAGGATCCGGGCGGCCAGGTCGGTGAGCTGGCCGCTGTCCCGGCTGTCGGTCACCAGGACGGCGAACTCGTCGCCGCCCATCCGCGCGACCAGCTGGGTGCCGTGCGCGGAGAAACCGCGCCGCAGGCGGGTCGCGACGGCGATCAGCAGCTGGTCGCCGATGTGGTGGCCGAGGGCCTCGTTGATCGCGGCGAACCCGTCGAGGTCCAGGTAGCAGACGCCGACCCGGGGCCCGGCCGCACCGGCGGCGCCTGCCACGCCGGTCCCGCCGGCCCTGACCCCGACGGCGACCCCGGCGCCCTCCGGGTCGCTGCCCGTGGCGCGCCCGCCGGTCACCCCGGCCGCACCGGGCCCCCCGGTCACCCCGGCCGCGCCGGTCGAGCGGTCGGGGGTGAGGCAGGCGGCGTCGAGGCGTTCGAAGAAGTACGTCCGGTTGGGCAGCCGGGTGAGCGGGTCGTGCAGGGCCTGGTACTCCAGGCGGTCGCCGAGCCGGCGCTGCTCGGTGATGTCCTCGACCAGGGCGAGGGTGTACAGCGGGTTGCCCTCGGCGTCCCGGATCAGCGAGACGGTCAGCTTGCTCCAGACCGTCCGCCCCGTGCGGTGCTTGAGCTGCTTCTCGACCCGGATCCGGTCGTGCTCGCCGTGGACGAGCGCGTGGAACAGCCGACGCGGCATGCCCTCGGGGTCGGCGATCTCGTGGATGTGGGTCCGCACCAGCTCGTCGACGGTGCGGCCGGTCAGCGCGGCGAAGGCGGGGTTGACCTCGATGATCCGGTCCTCGGGATCGATCAGGGCCATGCCGATGCCCGCGTCGCAGAAGGCGGCCCGCAGCCGGGACTCGCTGGCCCGCAGGGCGGCCAGCTGCCGGTCGTGGCCCTCGGCCACCGGCCGGCCGTTCGCGCCGCCGCCGTCCGTCCCGCCGTGGGCGCCGTCGGTGAGCGGTGCCGAGCAGGCGGGGCATCGGTGGGCGCCGTCGTCGAGCGGGGCCTCCTGGGGCTCGGCCAGGGCGGCGCGGGCCGAGCCGCCGGCCGCGCCGTTGGGCGCGCCGTTGGCCGGGGCGGGGTGGAGGGCGGGCGGCGGGAGGCGGCGTGGCCGCGGTTCCTCGTGCCGCACGCCTGGGTGGTGTGCGTCGGCCCCCTCGTTCTGGCCCGGCACGGCATGCTCCCGTCCGCTGCTGACGCTTGACGCTGGTCCGGCCGGTCACCCGACTTCGGCGGCCGGCTCCGCGCTCTGCCGCACTCACGGAGGACGGACTCCGGTGCGGGACGCTCGGGACGGAGCGGCCGGGTGGGAACCCGCCTGAGGAACCGTGAGGAACAGGGCGCTGCGGCCGATCATAGGACGCGATGGCAACGCGCGGTGACCGCCGCCAGGGTGATTCGTCTGGTTTGGGGTTAAGTGTGGTGATACATGCGGACGCCCCCGGTGCACATCACATGATGTGCACCGGGGGCGTGTGCTCCAAGAGTGCGCCCTTGGGCTCCGGTTCGGAGCCGGACGCGCGCCCGGCCGGGCCCTGAGAGGGATGCCCGGGGGAGGTCAGCCGGCCAGGCTGGCCGAGAGGGTGATGGTGGTGCCGGTCAGGGCCTGGCTCACCGGGCAGTTGGCCTTGGCGTCCTCGGCGGCCTTCACGAAGCCGGCCTCGTCCAGCCCGGGAACCTCGCCGACGACCGTCAGGTGGATGCCGGTGATGCCGGTGCCGGGCTGGAAGGTGACATCGGCCTTGGTGTCGAGCTTGGTGGGCGGGGTGCCCGCGCCGGTCAGGCCGTGCGAGAGGGCCATCGAGAAGCAGGCGGAGTGCGCGGCCGCGATGAGCTCCTCCGGGCTGGTCTTGCCGTTCGGTGCCTCGGCGCGGGCCGGCCAGGAGACCGGGTACTCGCCGATGCCGGACGACGCGAACGTCACCAGGCCCTTGCCGTCGACCAGATTGCCTTCCCACGCGGTGTGGGCGGTGCGGGTGGTTGCCACGATCGGTACCTCCGTTACTGAGGAACTGCTGATTCGTCACGTCCGGTCATGCCGCGGCCCAGCCTACGGGCAGGTCGGGGGCGGGCCACAAGTACCGCACCGGCCCGCCGCGTCCGGAAATCCCCCGGGCGTCCCGCTGGTCCGGGCCGTCCGTGGACGGACCCCGGCTGCTCGGGTGCCGTCCGGCGGTCGCTCCGTGTGCCGTCCGGATCGTGGACGGTTGGGCCGAATGGTGCGGGCCCGTGCCGGGCGCCCTGTTAGATTGGCCCGGGCCCGGGCCCGGCCGCCGCACGGTCGGGCGCACCACCGAGAGAGCCGCGGAGCCGCCCCGATGACGGACCACCCCACGACCCCCGACGCCGGACTGCCCGAGGGGGTCGACGATGCCGTGCGGGCCGAGCTGACCAGCCTGCGCGAGAGCATCGACAACATCGACGCCGCGGTGGTCCACATGCTGGCCGAGCGCTTCAAGGCGACCCAGCGGGTCGGCCGGCTCAAGGCCGAGCACAAGCTCCCGCCGGCCGATCCGGCCCGCGAGCGCACCCAGATCAAGCGGCTGCGCGAACTGGCCGCCGGTGCGCACCTGGACCCGGTGTTCGCGGAGAAGTTCCTCAACTTCATCATCGCCGAGGTCATCCGCCACCACGAGGCCATCGCGAGCGATGCCGTGACCAGCGGGAACGCCTCCGCCTGACGGGGATCCCGGCCCGGTCGGGAGCGGGTGGCCCGGCGGTGCCCCGGCCGGTGGGATGTCTGGCGCGGGTAAACGTCCGATTTCGCCTGGATCCCCGGTTGGCGTAGCGTGCAGGTTCCCCCGCAGCCGGAGAGTGGAGCAGCGACGATGGCGGTGAACCTGCCCGATACGCACGGTGGCGACACCGGGGCCGGGCCCGCCGCCCCGGTCGGGGGCCGGGCCGAGGCCCGGCGGGCGCGCCGCGCCGCCGAGGGGCGCCGGAGCAGGTCGCCGAAGGCCGGCCGGCCCGGCCGTCGGCCGCGGCCGTGGTGGATCGAGATCCCGGCGATGGCGGCGGTCGGCCTGGTGGTCGCGCTGCTGATCAAGACCTGCCTGTTCCAGGTGTTCACCATCCCCTCGGGTTCGATGGAGAACACCCTGCGGGTCGGCGACCGGGTCGGCGTGAACAAGCTCGCCCCGCTGACCGGCTGGGAGCCCGAGCCGGGCCAGCCGGTGGTCTTCAAGGACCCGGGGGACTGGCTGCCGCCGCAGCCGACCGGCGGGAACCCGGTCACCAACGCGCTGGGCTCGGTGCTCTCCTTCGTCGGCCTGGTGCCGCCGAAGGACGACAACTACCTGGTCAAGCGGGTCATCGCGACGGGCGGGCAGACCGTGCAGTGCGCGGGCACCACGCTGACCGTCGACGGCGCCAAGGTCGACGAGCCGTATCTGCACCCCGGGGACGACTCCTGCGCCGGGCTGGACTTCGGTCCGGTGACGGTGCCGCAGGGCTACGTCTGGGTCGAGGGCGACCACCGCAGCGACTCCGCGGACTCGCGCTACCACCAGCGCGGCCCCGGTGGCGGGGCCGTGCCGGTGGACAACGTGGTCGGCCCGGTGTCGGCCGTGGTGTGGCCGCTCGGCCACCTCGACTGGTTCGGCTGGGTCGGCCGCTGACCCCGGCCCGGGCGGTCGTACACCGGCCCGGGCACTGGTCAGGGCAGAGGTCGGGGCAGAGGTCAGGGCACTGGTCAGGGCAGAGGTCGTAGCGAAGAGATCAGGGCATCGGTGCAGGCACCGGCCCGGGCTGCGGTCCTAGCGCCGGCCCCGCTCCCGCTCCCGCTCCCGGTGGGACTCGGCCTCGGCGGCCCGGGCGAGCCGCTCGCCGAGCGCCGTCGCGCCGGCCGGTATCGCACCCGCCGGTACCTCGTCGCCCACCGCCCCCGCAGCCGCCGCGTCCTCCGCCGCCGGCGGCGCGGACTCCGTCCGCCCCGGTCCGGCCGGCTCGGCGGGCTTGCTCGCCTGGGCGGCGAACGCCCCGGCCAGCACCAGCAGGCCGCCGGCCATCTGCGGCAGGCCGAGGTGCTCGCCGAGCAGGACCCAGGCCAGCACGGTGGCGATGACGGCCTCCAGATTGGCCACCACCCCGGCGATCGGCGGTGAGAGGTGCTGGACGGCGACGACGCCGGTCAGATAGGCGAGCACGGTCGCGATCAGGACCATCCAGACGGCCGGGAGCAGCGCGGGCAGGGTGTGCCCGTTCATCACCACGTCCCCGCCGAGCTTGCCCCAGTCCGCCTCCCAGGGACGGGTGAAGGCGGTGAGCAGGACCGAGCCGATCAGCAGGCCGTACGCGCTGACGGCGATCGGGTCGACCGGGCGCTCGCCCCGGCTGCCGGCGTCGGCGAGCACGAAGTAGCCGACCTGGCAGCAGGCCGCGCCCAGGGCGAACAGGACGCCGAGCGCGTCGAAGCTCAGGCCGTTCCAGATCTCGACCACGCAGGCGAGTCCGGCGACCGCGACGCCGGCGCCGATCGCCGCGCCCCGGCTGATCGGCCGGCGCTGGACGAACCGCACATAGCCGATGAGCAGCGGCGGGCCGAGGTACTCGATCAGCAGGGCGATGCCGACCGGGATCCGGGAGATGGCCGCGAAGTAGCAGGCCTGGACGCCGGCCACGGCGAGCAGGCCGAAGCCGATCAGCAGGCCGGGCCGCCGCCGGATGGCGTCGCGGTGGCGGTAGGCCAGCGGCAGCAGGACGACGGCGGCGCCGGTGACCCGGAGCCAGACCACATGGAGGGGGGAGAGTCCGGCCTCGATCAGTGGCTTGGCCGCGGTGCCGGAGCCGCCGAAGGCGAACGCGGAGACGAGGGCGAGGGTGAGCCCGAGGGTACGGCCGGTGGAGCGGCTGAGCAGGGGGTTTGAGCTGTGCACCGACGAATTGTGCCAGTTGTCCCCCCATCCTGTAAGGGGTCATTCCATCATTCGGTCCTGCACGGCACGCCGGGCGAGCGCCCGCCGCGCCGCCACCCGCCCCCCGGCCGCCCGCTACCCGCCGGTGCCGGCCCCGGTCCCGGACGCGGAGCCCGTCCCGGCACCCGCGTCCGTCCCGCCGCCGCCGGATCCCGACCCCGAGCCGGATCCCGAGCCGGATCCCGACCCCGAACCCGAACCGGACCCCGAGCCGCCGGTGCCCCCGGTCGGCTGGGGCGGCGTGGTCGGCCCGGTGGTCGGCGCCGGAGGCTTGGTCGGCTTGGTGCTCGGCTGCGGCGCCGGAGGCTGGGTCGGCGCGGTGCCCGAGCCGCCGGACCCGGAGCCGTCCGACCCCGAGCCGCCGGAGCCGGAACCACCCGAACCGGAGCCCCCGGAGCCCCCGGAGCCCGAACCGCCGGTGCCGCCCGAGGGCTGCGGAGCGGTGCTCGGGCCGGTCGACGGCGCGGTGGACGGGGCCGAGCCCGTGTCACCGGAGGAGCCGGAACCGCCCTGGCCGCTCTGGGACGATCCGCCGGACGACGTCGCCGACCCGCCCGAGCCGTTCGACGGCGTGCTCGAAGGAGCGGAGGAGGCGCCGGAGCCCGAGGAGCCCGAGCCGCCGCGCGTGGAGTAGTCCGCCCCCGAGGGAGCGGGGAAGTCGCTGACCGGCTGCCCCTTCAGGGCGGCCTTCATGTAGCTGGTCCAGATCTGCGCGGGGTACTGGCCGCCCGCCGCGCCGTCGATCCCGCCGGTGCCGCTCAGGCTGACCTGCGCGCCGGTGCCCGGGTCCTGCCCGAACAGCGCGACCGAGGTGACCAGCTCCGGGGTGTACCCGATGAACCAGACCGACTTCTGGTCGTCCGTCGTACCGGTCTTGCCCGCCGCCGGCCGGCCCAGCGCCTTCGCGCGCCAGCCGGTGCCGCCCTGGTCGCTCACCACGCCCTGGAGCATCGACGTGACCTCGCGCGCGGTCTGCTCGCTGATCGCCTGGGTGCTCTTGTGCGCGGGCAGCTCGACCGGCTCGCCCTCGTGGTCCACCGCCTGCACCAGCCACGGGGTGATCTGCTTGCCGCCGTTGTCCAGCGTGGCGTACACGCCCGCCAGGTCGAGCACGCTCGGGGTGGCGGTACCCAGCGGGATCGACGGCACGGCCTCCAGCCCGGGGGTGTTGCTGGGCAGGCCGAGGGCGATCGCGGTGTCCCGCACCTTGCCCAGTCCGGTGTCCTGGGCGAGCTGGGCGAAGGCCGAGTTCACCGACCAGTCGGTGGCCTGCTGCAGGGTGACCTGGCCGTAGCTCTTGTCGCCCTCGTTCGGCGGCGCGTACGGGGTGCCCTTCCCGCCGCGGACCTTGCGGCCGCTGGTGCCGTCGTAGACGGTGCGCGGGGTGATGGTCTGCCCGGACTGGGTCTTGGCGTCGTTCTCCAGCGCCGCGGCCAGCGCGATCGCCTTGAACGTCGAGCCCGCCTGGTAGTCCCGCCGGGTCGCGTTGTCGACGTAGTGCTTGGTGTAGTCGACGCCGCCGTACAGGGCGACCACCGCACCGGTCTTCGGGTCCACGGAGGCGGCGCCGGGCTGGGCGGCGGCGTCCTTCTTCCGCTTCTCCGGGTTGAGGGTGTCGTGCAGCTGGGCCTGCACGGCGCTCTCCAGGGCCTGCTGGCGGTTCGGGTCGATGGTCAGCTTGACCGTGTAGCCGCCCTTGGCCAGCTCCGACTCGCTGATGATCTGGTTGGTGGTGAGGTACTCGGTCGCCGCGTTGACCAGGTAGCCGGCCTGGCCGGACAGCCCGAGCTGCGCCTGCGGGTCCTTGACCTCGGGGAACGTGGTGGCGGCCCGCTCCTCGGCGGAGAGCCAGCCCTCCTTCACCATGCCGTCGAGCACGTAGTTCCAGCGGTTGACGGCGTTCTGCTTGCCGGCCGGGGTGGCGGTGGCCACGTCGTAGGCGCTCGGGGCGTTCAGCAGCGCGGCCAGGTAGGCGCCCTGGGCGGCGTCGAGCCCTGAGGCGTCGACGCCGAAGTACTGCTGCGCGGCGGCCTGGATGCCGTACGCGCCGCGCCCGTAGTAGGAGGTGTTGAGGTAGCTGGAGAGGATCTCGTCCTTGCTCTCGGTGGCGTCCACCTTGATCGCTATGAAGAGTTCCTTCACCTTGCGGGTGATCGACTGCTTCTGGCTCAGGTACGTGTTCTTCACGTACTGCTGGGTGATCGTGGAGCCGCCCTGGGTGCCCTCGCCCTTGGCGGTGTTGAGGGCGGCGCGGACCAGGCCGGGTACGTTGACGGCGCCCTCGTGGTAGAAGTTGCGGTCCTCGGCGGCCAGCGTGGCGTGCTGCGCGGCGGGGGAGACCTTGTCCAGCGCGACGTTCTGCCGGTTGGTCTGGCCGGTCCGGGCGATCACCGAGCCGTCCTGGTAGAGCCAGTTGTTGCTCTGCGCGGTCGCGGCGGCGTGCGCGTCCGGCACCTTCACCAGGGCGATGCCGAGGGCGAAGAGGCCGACGCCGAGCAGCAGCGCGGTCGCGAAGCCGATCAGGGTCATCCGCCAGGTGGGGATGAGTCTGCGCCAGCCGGTGCGCCGGGATCTGCGGGGTCGACGGGCCTTGGGTTTCCGGGTGCGCTGCGCGCCGCTCAGGGCGAAACGGGACAAAGCGGCGGCCTCCTGCGGGCGGGCGGCTGCGCGGAACGGGCGGGTCGTGGGGGACCGTGCCGGCTCGCGCAGACGGGATCGTCGGCGGTTGGGGACCTTTGCCCCTTTTCCGGTTTACAGCCCAGAACGCGCCGAAGGTACCGGTTGGCTCCACTGCGACGGGAAGCGAGACCGACATCACACACAAATCGGACGTCAATGGGCAGCGAAAAGCCGGAGAGCCCCTCGTGTGGACGAGAGGCTCCCCGGTGTCGGTGCGCCGCCAGGGACTCGAACCCCGGACCCGCTGATTAAGAGTCAGCTGCTCTAACCAACTGAGCTAGCGGCGCCTGCTGACGAAGAGAACAATACACGCTTCCGCGGAGTGCCTCGAACCGCCTGCGCGGCCACCTGGTCCGGGCTGTCCGTTTCCTCCTGGTGGGGGTGGGGTTCATCGCTGGTTAGGGTGGAACCGTGACCGGAGCGGTCTTCCTGCGGATCGATGGCATACCCCTGCACGTGCGCGCCGAGGGGCGGGGCCCGGTGTGCCTGCTCACCGGGGGACTCGGCAGCAGCTGGTTCGACTGGGACCTCGTCGTCCCCTTCCTCACCCCGTTCCGCACCGTGGTCCGCTTCGACCGGCCCGGCTACGGCCTGAGCGCGCCCGAGCCGGCCGGCCGGCCGCTGCCGACCGCCGCCGGTGAGGCGCACCGGATCCGGGCCGTCCTGGACGCGCTCGCCCTGCCCGGGCCGTGCACGGTGGCCGGGCACTCGCTCGCCGCGTTCCACGCCGAGGCCTTCGCCCGGCTGTACCCGGCGCGGACGGCCGGGCTGGTCCTGCTGGACGGCAGCGTCGAACCCGATCCGCACCCGCGCCCGGCCCCCGGTCTGCGCGATCTCGCGGCGCGCGCCGCCGCCGGGGCGGCCACCGCCGCCGCCGTGCCCTACCTGCTCGGGCCCGCCGCGCGCCGGCTGGCCGCCCGGGCCACCACGGTGCGGCGCGAGGACCTCGCCCCCGCGCCGCTGGTCCGGCGCTGCTACCGCACCGGGCGCTCCCTGCGGGCGCTGCTCCGGGAGAACACCCGCTACCTGGACATGGCCGCCGAGCTCGCCGGGCTGCGCCGCACCGCCCCGCTGCCGGCGGACCTGCCGGTCACCGTGCTCGCCGCCGACGACGGCCTGCGCGACCGGCGGACCGAGGAGTGGCTGGCCGCCCAGCGGGACCTGGCCGCGCTGCTCGGCGCCGAGTACCGCAGCACCGCCCCGGCCGGGCACCTGATGATGTTCGACCGTCCGGACGCGGTGGCCTCGGCGGTCCTGGACACGGCTCGCTGAGCGGGCAGGCCCGTTCCGGAGGCCGGCCTGCCCCGGAAGCGCCCGGGCGCATCCGGAAACGCCGGAAGGCCCCTCGTTCTCACGAGGGGCCTTCCGGCTTGTCTGTGCGCCGCCAGGGACTCGAACCCCGGACCCGCTGATTAAGAGTCAGCTGCTCTAACCAACTGAGCTAGCGGCGCCTGCTGACCTGGAAGACATTACACGGAGTCGGGCCGATCCGCCGAATCGCCACCATCCGGTGACCCGGAGTGACGGGCGGGTGGGCCTCAGCGGCTGGTCGGCAGCCGGTTCAGGAAGACCTGGAACGCGTCGGGCTCGACGGCGTTCACCCCGTCGAAGGGGTAGTTCATCTCCTTGATCACGATCAGCACCACGCAGATCATCCCGGTCATGGTCAGCACCATCGCCAGGTGCAGCCGGATGCTGGAGATGCCGAAGACGAAGGCGAAGCCGACGGTCAGCACCGCGCCGGCGATCAGCGGCACCCAGAGCAGCGGCGGCACCGCGTCCTGGACCTGGGTGAGCCGGCCGCGGCGTTCGCTGGCCAGGCCCTCGACGTGCTGGAGGGCGTTCTGGAAGTGCGCCTGCTGGCGGGCGTCGACGGGCTGCAGCGCGTTGGTGGTGTCGCGGATCCGGTACACCAGCTCGGTGGTGCGCGGGTCGGTGCGGTGGCGGGCCATCAGCGGCCACTCGTCGTCGATGACGGTGTGCGCGTACCGGAGGGTGAGATTGGTCAGCTCGATGCCCGCGGGACTGTCGAACTGGCGGGAGGTCCAGTAGAGGCCGGCCAGCTGGTCGGCCTCCCGGAAGGTGGTGGCCCGGGCGTCGTCGGCGGCCTCCCAGACCACGATCACCACGAAGGCGAGCAGGACGGCGTAGAGCACGCCGACCATGGCGAAGATCGCCGCCGTCACCTCGTTGTGCTGCTCCCGGGCCTCGGCGGACACGAAGCGGGGCAGCAGCAGGAGCACCACGGCGGCGATGGCCAGCGAGCCGACCATGATCGTCAGGTTGGACCAGGTCATAGCAGCAGTTGTCGCACGGCGGCCTGGGGCCCGCCAGGTGGGGTGTCCGCTGTTCGGGCGCACGGCGGGCACTGGCGAGCAGCGCGGTGATCACGAGGCCGGTGGTGCGGACACGGGAAGACCGGCGTCGCCGCCCCCGCTGTCCTGCCACCCGCCTTGACCTTCCGCGATGCCCGCAGGCCGCCCGTGCCGGGGCCCGTTCCCGGACCCCGCTCGCTTCGAACCGGGGACGAATCTAGCGGGGTGGCCGGGCCGTCACGCCGTACGGCGCGGGCGCGCCCGGAAACCCGCCGCGCTGTCACCCGGTTCGCGCACCGTGGCGTCAACTCTCGCTGACGCCACGGAATATCGGATATACCAGGGCAATCGACGCGCCCGGCGGGCCCGCTTCGGTGCGTGCGCGCCGTCCGGCGCGCTGCCAGGATGCGGCGGGTACCGCCCACCCCGCTCCCGCCCGTCCGGAGACCCGTCCATGAGCAGCGACTCCACCGCAGCCCGCCCGCACCCCGTCGATCGGCGCGCGGTGCGCCGGATGGTCCCGCGCAGCCGGGACGAGCCGCACCGGGTCGCCACCCCGCTGGAGCTCTTCTTCGACCTCTGCTTCGTGGTCGCCGTCGGCCAGGCCGGCCGGGAGCTCGCCCACGACCTCGCCGGCGGTCACTGGGGTGACGGCCTGACCGGCTACCTCCTCGCCTTCTTCGCCATCTGGTGGGCGTGGATGAACTTCACCTGGTTCGCCTCCGCCTACGACTGCGACGACGTCCCGTACCGGGTCACCACCCTGGTCCAGATCGCCGGTGTGCTGGTCCTCGCGGCCGGCGTGCCACGGCTCTTCGCCGAGCAGGACATCGTGCTGGCGGTGCTCGGCTATGTGGTGATGCGGCTGGCCATGGTCACCCAGTGGCTGCGCGCGGCGGCCGCCGAGGAGGGGCTCGCCCGCACGGTGGCGCTGCGCTACGCCGGCGGGATCGCGCTCTGCCAGGTCGGCTGGGGCGTGGTGCTGCTGTTGCCGCACGACGTCCGCTCGATGGTGATCCCGGTCGGGATCCTGGCCGAGCTGGCCGTGCCGGCGATCGCCGAGCTGCGGCTGCGGACACCCTGGCACCCGCACCACATCGCCGAGCGGTACGGCCTGTTCACGCTGATCGTGCTCGGCGAGACGGTGGCGGCGGCGACCGTCGCGGTGCAGTCCGCGGTGGACGAGCACGAGGGGCCGGCCCGGCTGCTGCCGGTCGCGGCCGGCGGTCTGCTGATCTGCTTCTCGGCCTGGTGGATCTACTTCGCCCGGCCGGTCCACGAGCACCTGCGGTCCAGCCGCCAGGCCTTCCTCTGGGGGTACGGCCACTACCTGGTGTTCGGCTCGGCGGCGGCGATCGGTTCCGGTCTCGAGGTGGCGGTCGAATCGGCCGTGCACAAGGCGCACGTCTCCGAGACGGCCGCCACCGCGACGGTGACCGTGCCGACCGCGCTCTACCTGTTCACCGTCTGGGCGCTGCACGCCCGGCACGCCAAGACCGGCGCGGCTCAGCTGGCGCTGCTGCCGGTGGCCTCGGTGGCGGTGCTCGCCTGTACGGCGGCCGGCGGCTCCGGGGTCCTCGCGGCGGGTCTGGTGACGGCGGCCACGGTGACGGTCGGGGTCGCGCTGCACGCCAGGGAGCGCTGAACGAGGACCGGCGCGCGGCGCTGTGCCGAGCCCTCCCGCGGCTGCCCGTCGCGGGGGTGCCCCTCGGCCCGGCCGCCGGTCCCGTCCGGCGGGCCCGTTCCGTCCGGCGGGCCCGCCCCGTTCAGCACCAGGGGGCCGTTCGCGCGGAGCGGGTCCAGCGGCGGCGGCCCCAGCAGGGCGCGCAGCACCTCGTCGTGCCCGGCGAGCCAGGCCCGGTAGACCGGGCTGGCCTGGGCGAGGTCCAGATAGGCCGCCCGCAGCTCCTCGTACAGCGCCTCGCGGGCCGGCGGGCCGAGCGCGCGCGGCCGCCAGACCAGCAGCAGCCGCACGGCCAGCGGGTCGCCGTGCAGCCGGCGCACGACCGTGCCGGGACCGGGCAGGGAGGTCGGCTGGCAGGGGCGGACGGCCTCCCCGGAGGCGACCAGTTCGGCGGCGGTGGCGTTGTCCCGCACCTGCACCACCCGGGGGTTGAGTCCGGCGGCGCGGAAGACCCTGCGCATCGCGGCGTACTCGTGGTCGGCGGTCGGGTCGACCATCCAGGTGTCCTCGGCGAGCTCGGCCAGCCGGACCACCGGCCGGGCGGCCGCCGGATGGCCGGCCGCGAGCGCGACGAACTGCGGCTCGCGGGCGAGCAGCACCCGGTGCTCGGCGTCCGGGGGCAGCCGCAGCGGGAAGCCCTCGCTCTCGTGCACGAAGGCGACGTCCAACTGGTCGGCGGCGATCATCCGGAGCAGGGCGTTGGCCGAGATGTCGATCTGGATCGCGGTGTCGGTCTCCGGCAGCCGCTCGTGCAGCCGGCGCAGCCAGGCGGCCACCGCCCGGCTTCCGACGCTGCCGATCCGCAGCCGCCGGGTGCGCTCGCCACCGGCCGCCTCCCGGGCCTCCTGGCGGGCGGCGGCCACCAGCGCCGCCATCTCGGCGATCACCGGCCTGGCCCGGGACAGCACGGAGTGGCCCAGCGCGGTGGGCCGGCTGCCGGTCTGCTCCCGGGTGAACAGCGTGCCGCCGACGGCCCGTTCGATGCGGTGCAGCTGGGTGGTGAGCGACGGCTGGGTCATGCCGAGCTGCAGCGCTGCCTTGCGGAGGCTTCCGGTGTCGGCGATCGCGCACAGCACCCGCAGGTGTCTCACGTCGAGCTCCACATCGGGGAGCGTAACGGTCGAAACGGGATGACGCCAGGGACATGACAGGCTGTCGGCCCGGCCGGGGGTCCCGGGAGGCCGGACCGCCCCGACGGGACCGCCCGACGGGACCGCCGGGCGGTGCGGTGATTGGCCCGGGCTATCGCCGGTTGACATCATCCGCCGGGCCGCCGGCCTGGCCGAAGCTCTGGGGGCAACAAGCATTCATCCGATGCCCGCGGCCCGGCCCCCACCGTCCGCGGCGCACTCGCGAATCGGAGCCCCCACATGAACCGTGTCCCGCGCACGCTCTCCG
This sequence comes from Kitasatospora sp. NPDC097605, assembly GCF_040302725.1. Classification (NCBI taxonomy): domain Bacteria; kingdom Bacillati; phylum Actinomycetota; class Actinomycetes; order Kitasatosporales; family Streptomycetaceae; genus Kitasatospora; species Kitasatospora sp. NPDC097605. The sequence continues at coordinate 193,945 of NZ_JBEOSF010000011.1, forward strand.
TGGCGCTCGGACTGGCCCTGGCCGCGGGAACGGCGGCCCTGCCGGCCGCCGCCACCGCCGCCCCGGTGACCGCGCCCGCCGCCGGCGCCGCCCGGCACTACACCCCGGGCACCGCCGCGAAGGGCGCCGGCAAGGCCGACGACCGCGCGTTCTTCGAGGCCGTGATGAAGTCCGCGCGGGCCAAGCAGGCCGCCACCCCGTACCTGCTGGCCGTCACCGTGACCTACGACGCGAGCAACGCGCCGTCCTTCGCCTCGGAGATAGCCCGGAGCGCGCAGATCTGGAACGGCTCGGTGGGCAACGTCCGGCTCCAGGAGGGCTCCGACGCCGACTTCGCCTACTACGAGGGCGACGACCCGGCCAACGGCTCCTACGCCAGCACCGACGGCCACGGCAGCGGCTACATCTTCCTCGACTACACCCAGAACCAGGAGTACTCCTCGGTGCGGGTGACCGCCCACGAGACCGGCCACGTGCTGGGCCTGCCCGACCACTACTCGGGCCCGTGCAGCGAGCTGATGTCCGGCGGCGGCCCCGGCCCGTCGTGCACCAACCCGTACCCGAACGCCACCGAGCGCAACCGCGTCAACTCCCTGTGGCGGTACGGCCTGGCCGGCTGATCCGGCCCCCCTGACGGCCCGCCTTCCGGCGGCCCCGGCGCGCGCCCGCCGGACGACCCCCCTCCGGCCGGCCGGGCGCGCCCACCCGCACCACCGCACCACCTCCACCCCGCACCACCGCGGTGCTCCGTACCGCCGTACCGCCGTACCCCCACCCCTCGACCCGTGAACGGGAGCCCCCACATGAACCGTGTGTCGCGCACGTTCTCCGCCGCCCTCGGCCTCGCGCTCGCCGCCGGCCTGGCCGCCCTGCCGACCAGCGCCGCCGCCGCGCCGTCCCAGGGCTACACGGCCTCCGGCACCGCCTACGCCGGCTCGGCCGCCGAGGACGCCGACAACCAGGCGTTCTTCGACGCCGTGATGAAGTCCGCGCGGGCCAAGCAGGCCGCCAACCCGTACCTGCTGGCCGTCACCGTGACCTACGACGCCAGCAGCGCGCCCACGTTCCGCAACCAGATCGCCCAGAGCGCGCAGATCTGGAACAGCTCGGTCACCAACGTGCAGCTGCGGTCCGGCACGGCCGCCGACTTCCGCTACTACGAGGGCAACGACTCGCGCGGCTCCTACGCCAGCACCGACGGCCACGGCCGCGGCTACATCTTCCTGGACTACGCGCAGAACCGGCAGTACAACTCGGTGCGGGTGACCGCCCACGAGACCGGCCACGTGCTGGGCCTGCCTGACCACTACTCGGGCCCGTGCAGCGAGCTGATGTCCGGCGGCGGCCCCGGCACCTCCTGCACCAACCCGTACCCGAACACCACCGAGCGCTCCCGGGTGAACTCCCTCTGGCGGTAACCCCCAGGGCCTCGCCCGCGCACCGCAGTGACGGCCCGGTCGCCGCAACCCCGGCGACCGGGCCGCCCCGCGTGCGTTCCCGCCCCCGTGGCGTACCCGAGCAGGGCCGGCGGTGCGCGCCCCACCGTGTCACCGCCGCGCCCGCTCGCGCCGGGTTGTCGGTGCCCCGTGCGAGCATGCGGACCAGGACCAGGACCAGTCCGCCGCCGACCGCGAGGTGCCCCGCCATGCCCCAGCACGCCCCCGACCGCCTCGAAGACCTGCCCTACGCCGACCACCTGACCCCGCACACCGGGCCGCTGCGCAGCGACGGACGCTACGACACCGTCCACTTCGACGGCGGCGAGTACGCCGACCAGTCGGCGGGCGGCGCGACCTTCCTGGAGTGCGCCCTCACCGGGGTCGCGCTGAGCGGCGTCAAGCTCCGCCAGGCCCGGTTCAACGAGGTCTGGGTGCAGGCAGGCCGCTGGGTGGCCTGCGACCTCGCCGACAGCGAGTGGCAGGACAGCGCCGTCACCGGCGGCGTGCTGGCCGGCATCGCCGCCCACGGCTCGGCGCTGCGCCGGGTGGTGTTCCGCGGCTGCAAGCTGGAGGCGGTCAACCTGCGCGCCGCCGTGCTGCGTGACGTCGTGTTCGAGGACTGCCTGCTGCGCGACGTGGACTTCGGCGACGCCAAGCTCACCGATGTCACCTTTCCCGGCTCCACCCTGGAGGAGGTCCGGCTGCGCGGTGCCACCCTGAGCAAGGTGGACCTGCGCGGCGCCGTCGCCATCGGCCTGCCCGACGGCCACCAGGGCCTGCGCGGCGCCCTCATCGGCTCCACCCAACTCCTCGAACTGGCCCCCCAGTTCGCCCAGGCTCTGGGGATCACGGTGAAGGACTGAGGCCGGCCCACGCCTCACCGCGGCAGAAGGGTGACCGGGTGAATGAGGAGGTTCGGAGGTGCCGGCCCGGTCGTCCGTTCAACCGCAGGTCGTTCGGTGGCGGAGGGGGGAACAGTCCGCCAACCCTGCCGCCCGCCCCTGGTGGGGTGGCGCGGGGTGGGTGGAGGATGCTGCGCGGTCGAGTGGGCCCCGACTTGTGTGCACAACCTCCAGTGAAGGGACGGGCTGGGCTGATGGCCGAGCTGAGTCGTAGGAAGTTCGTGACCCTGTCCGGTGCCGCCGCCGCGGGTCTCGCCGTGGCCGGTGCCGGAACCACCGGTGCCGGGGCGGCCCCCGCCGCCGACGCACCGGCGGACACGCCGGGCGCGGCCCCGGCCGCCGCGCCGTCGGCGGCGCTGTCGCGGACCGGCACCCTCGCCGACGCGCGGCACATCGTGATCCTCATGCAGGAGAACCGCAGCTTCGACCACTACTTCGGCATGCTGCGCGGCGTGCGCGGCTTCGCCGACCGCTCCGCCGTCCAGATCGCCGGCGGCTACTCCGTCTTCAACCAGCCCAACGGCCTGCTGGCCCGCCAGTACCCGTGGCAGTTCAGCCTCACCAAGCCGGCCGGCGGCGCCGACCCGGAGCGTCTGGCGCAGTGCAACGGCGACCTCAGCCACGGCTGGGGCGACCAGCACCGGGCCTGGAACGGCGGCAAGCTGGACTCCTGGGCGGCGGCCAAGGGCAACGTCCGCACCCTGGGCTTCCTCACCCGCCAGGACATCCCGTTCCACTACGCGCTGGCCGAGAACTGGACCATCGCCGACGCCTACTTCTGCTCGGTGCTGAGCGCCACCGGCCCCAACCGCACCTACCACTGGTCCGGCCAGATCGACCCGTCCGGCGCCGCGGGCGGCCCGGCCTACGACGGCGGCGACGAGAAGGGCCTGCGCTGGCAGACCTACGCCGAGGCGCTGGAGAACGCCGGCGTCAGCTGGAAGGTCTACCAGAACGCCGCCGACAACTACGGCGACAACGCCCTGGCCTACTTCACCCAGTTCGCCAACGCGCCCGCCGGCAGCCCGCTCGCCGTCAAGGGCATGGGCTCCGTCCCCAGGGCCACCGGGAAGACCCCGGCGGACATCGTCGCCGCGATCAAGGCCGACGTCCTGGCCGGCACCCTTCCGCAGGTCTCCTGGATCGTCCCCAACCAGGAGGTCTCCGAGCACCCGTACGCCACCCCGGCCGACGGCGCGCACTTCGTCCACAACGTGATCGACGCGCTCAACGCCGACCCGGACGTCTTCGACTCCACCGTCCTGTTCCTCAACTACGACGAGAACGACGGCTTCTTCGACCACGTCCCGCCGCCCGCCGCCCCGGCCGGCACCCCGGGCGAGTTCTACAACGGCACCAACATCGGCCTCGGCTTCCGCGTCCCGCTGATCGCGGTCTCCCCGTGGACCCGCGGCGGCTGGGTCTCCTCCGAGGTCTTCGACCACACCTCGGTGCTGCGCTTCCTGGAACAGTGGACCGCGGCCGTCGGCAAGCCCGCCGCCTGCGTCAACATCAGCGACTGGCGCCGGCGGGTCTGCGGCGACCTCACCGGCCTGTTCGACTTCGCCAACCCGGTGTACGGCCTGCCCGCGCTGCCGGACACGGCCGGCGCGGTGGTCGGCATGTCCAGCTGCGGCCCGCTGCCCAACCCGGCGCCGGTCGACAACAAGCTGCCCGCCCAGGAGGTCGGCACCCGCCCGGCCCGCGCCCTGCCCTACCAGCCGAACGCCAACCTGGACCACCTGGAGTTCGGCTCCGGCGGCGTGATCAAGGTCTGGCTGGCGATGGCCAACACGGGCGCCCCGGCGACCAGGTCCGCCCACTTCGCGGCGTACGCCAACGCCTACCGCAGCGGCGGCCCCTGGCAGTACACCGTCGACCCGGGCGGCAGCCAGAGCGACTTCTTCAACTGCGGCACCGGCTACGGCGGCGGCCAGTACGACCTGAGCGTGGTCGGCCCCAACCGCTTCCTGCGCCGCTTCAAGGGCGACGCCACCAAGGCCGGCAGGAACGCGGCCGTCACCTGCTCGTACGCCGTCGAGCCGGGCACCGGCAAGCCGGCGGTGTACTTCAAGCTCGCCAACACCGGCGGCACCGCGCTGACCTTCACCATCACGTCCACCAACTACCGCGCCGACGGCCCCTGGACGTACCAGGTGCCGGCCGGCGGCAGCGTGAGCGACTTCTTCAACGCGGTCGCCCTCACCAACGGCTGGTACGACTTCACCGTCACGGTGAACGCGGACAGCACCTGGTCGCAGCGGTTCACCGGCCACCTGGAGAGCGGCGCCGCCAGCATCAGCGGCTGACCCGGCGGCCGCGGCCCGGGCCGCCTCCCCGGCGACCGCGGCGCGGGCTCACCGGCCCCGGGGGAACCACGGATCGTGGACCTCCCGGGGCCCGTACGGCGTGAGCAGGGTCAGCGACAGCGGCGACGCCGCGTACTCGGCCAGCAGCACCGCGCCGTGCCGGGTCTCCAGCTCGGCCTGCACCGGCACCCGCAGCCGGCTCAGTGCCCGCCGCAGGTGCAGCGCGTCGCGCCGGCTGACCGGCTGCGGCGCGCGCAGCACCAGCCGCAGCGGGCTGAGCGGCCCGGCCACCGGTTCGCCGGTGGCCAGCTCGTAGCCGATCGCGCCGATCGGCCCCCAGGCCAGCCGGTGGTCGGCGATCAGCTGCCCGGCGAGCGGCAGCACCGTCAGCGCGGGGATCGCCGCCACCCGCTCGGGCGACAGCAGGGCGAGCCGCCCCGGCAGCTGTTCGGGGCGCAGCGTGCGGGCCACCGCCGCCCGGGGCGCCAGCGCGTCCAGCCGCTGCCCGCGCTGCGGGCCGCGCACCGTCACCGGCAGCCAGGTCTCCGGCGCGGCCGACACGTCCCGGGTGCAGCGCACGGGGTGCGGGGTGTCCACCGGCGCGCCCGTCACGGCCGGCGCCCGCCCGACGGTCACCCAGGGGTGCGCCCGCAGCACCTGCCGCGCCCAGTCCGGCAGCGGGCCGCCGTCGAGCGGGCGCAGCGAGCTGGGGCACTGCATCAGCAGCAGGTCGTGGACGCCGGGCAGCCGGCCGTCGAGCGCGGCCAGTGATCCGACCAGCCGGCGCGGTCCGCCGTGCGGCTCCTCACTCGGACGGGGGACGCGGGGGCGGGCGGCGACGGTCACGGCGGGCTCCAGGGGTGGGATCGGGACCGGCTGACGGCTTCCACCCTCCCCCGGCCCCGCCGGCAGGGCTACGGCCTTTCGGCGCCCCTGACCAGGGACCAACGGCTCAACCGATCAGCCGTCGGCGCCCGGTCCGGGCAGCGGGTGCGGGCCGGGCGCGGCGGTGTGAGAGTGGGGGCAGTCCGGAATTCGCCCGGAGGAGGAGTCATGGGCATCTTCGACAGGTTCCGCCACAGGACCCAGCACACCGCCGAGGAGACCAGGTCCACGCTCGGCGGGGGAGCCGAGCAGGACACCACCGCGATGACCGACGCCGCCCAGCGCGCCGCCCTGGCCCACGACGAGGCCGTCGACGCCTTCAGCGCCGAGACCGAGAAGGCCCGTGAGGCGCAGGAGGCCACCGCGACGAACGAGCGGGAGGCCGAGGAACGCGCCCGCCAGGACATGACCTCCGAGGGCGACCCCTGGGGCTGACCGTCCGGCGCGTCCTCACCGCTCCCGCGGCGGCACTCACCGCTCCCGCGGCGGCAGCGGCGGGCGCCGCAGGTCCGGCCGCGGTGTGTCCGCCGGCGGCGGGACGGCGGCCGGCACGTCGTCCAGCAGCTCCAGCGCCAGCCGCACCGCCGTGACCAGCTCCGGATAGCGCCCCGCGGCCCAGTCCCGGGGCGCGCGGACGACGTGCACGTCCGGCTCGACGCCCCGGTTCTCCACCGACCAGCCGAGCCCGCCGGTGAACCAGGAGGCGTTCTTCGGCACCGAGATCTGCGTCCCGTCGCCGAGCAGGTGCCGCCCCGTCATGCCGACCACCCCGCCCCAGGTCCGGGTGCCGACCACCGGGCCGAGCCCGAGCAGCCGGATGGCGGCGATGATGACGTCGCCGTCCGAGCTGGTGGCCTCGTCGGCGAGCGCCACCATCGGCCCGCGCGGCGCGTCGCGCGGCCACCGCACGGGTTCCCGGCCGCGGCTGAAGTCCCAGGCCAGGACACGGCGGGTGAGCTTCTCCAGGACCAGTTCGGAGACGTTGCCGCCGGCGTTGCCGCGCACGTCCAGGACCAGCGCGGGCTTGTCCAGCTCCCGTCGCACGTCCCGGTTGAACTGCGCCCAGCCGGAGCCGCCGAGGTCCGGGATGTGCAGGTAGCCGCACCGGCTGTCGCTGAACTCCCGCACCAGGGCGCGCCGTTTGGCCACCCAGTCCTGGTAGCGGACGGGCCGCTCGTCGGTGAGCGGGGTGACGGTGATCCTTCGCGTCGGACCGTCCGGGCCGCCCCGGCGCAGGGTGAGTTCCAGGCTCGTCCCGCCAGTGCCGGCGAGCAGCGGCAGCGGTCCGCGCACCGGGTCGACGGGCCGCCCGGCGACCGCGAGCAGCTCGTCGCCGGCCCGTACGCCGTGGGTGGCGAGCGGGGCGCGGGCGCGCGGGTCGGAGGACTCGCCGGGCAGGATCCGGTCGACCAGCCAGCGACCGTCGGGGGAGCGGTGGGCGTTGGCGCCGAGCAGGCCGAGCGGCTGCTGGGCGAGCGCGGGCCCCTCGCCGCGCCGGGACGGGGTGACGTAGGCGTGCGAGGTGCCGAGTTCGCCGAGCAGTTCGCGCAGCAGGTCGGCGAAGTCGTCGGGGCCGGCGATGCGCTCCAGCAGCGGCTCGTACTGGGCGGCCAGGGCGGGCCAGTCCAGTCCGCACATGCCCGCGTCCCAGAACTGGTCGCGCACGATCCGGACGGCCTCGGCGTAGGCCTGGCGCCACTCGGCGGCCGGGTGCACGGTGTGGGTGATCCGCCGCAGGTCGACGGTGGTGCCGGCGGACGGGGCGGTGACCGGGACGATCCGCAGGGTGCCGGCCGAGTAGACGGCCACCGAGCCGCCGTCGCCGGAGACCGCGTAGCCGTCGAGCCGGTCGGCGAGCGTGGAGCGCGAGCCGCGGGCCAGGTCGAAGTACTCCAGGGAGGGGCGGCCGGAGGTGTCGTCGGGGTTGGTGAAGGTCTGCCCGAGCACGCCGGAGATCGGCCAGCGCAGCCAGACCAGCCCGCCGCGCACGGAATCGGTGGCCGAGTACTTGCCGGCGAGCACCGGGAACGGGATCAGCCGCTCGCCGATGCCCTCGGCGTCGACCTCGACGGTGCCGTCCCCGCCGCCGTCGCCGTGCGGGGCGCCGTCCTCGGCGGGGGCGGCGAACGGGGACGGCGTGTCGGTGGTGAGCGGGACGAGGTAGGGGCGGCAGCCGAGCGGGAAGGAGAGGTCGCCGGTGTGCACGTCGTGCACCGGGTCGAAGCCGCGCCAGGAGAGGAAGGCGAGGTAGCGCCCGTCCCGGGTGAAGACGGGCTGCTCGTCCTCGAACCGGCCGTCGGTGACGTCGGTGACCGGCGCGGGGGCGTCGGCGCGGGTGAGCCGGATGCGGCGCAGCGAGCGGCCGGCGGCCGGCTGGGACCAGGCGACCCAGTGCGAGTCGGGGGAGAAGCGGGCGCTGGTGACCGGCCCGTGGCCGGAGGCGGCGACCTCGCGCACGGTGCCGTCGGCGGCGGTGACCAACAGCAGCCGGCCGTCGGAGGTGGTGGCGGCGAGGCGGGCGCCGTCGGGGGCGGCGGTGAGTTCCAGGACCCGGCCGATCCGCCCGGCGGCGAGCACCCGGCGGCCGTGCTGCGAGGGCGCGTGCTCGTGGCCGGGCAGCGGCACGATCTCGACCGCGTCCTCGCCCCGGGCGTCGGTGATCCAGGCGGCTTCGCCGGTGCGGCCGAGCACGACGGGCAGCCGGGTGCGCACGCCGGGGGTGTCGGCGAGCGCCCGGGCCGGGCCGTCGCGGTGGGTGAGCCAGTACTGGCTGCCGCGCACGGTGACCACCCCGGCCCGGCCGGTGGCGTCGCAGGCGAGGTCCTTGACGTGCGAGGCGGCGCTCACCTGGTACGGGCGCCGGCCGGCCCGGGCGCCGCCGAGCGGGACGCGCAGCCGGCGCGGGGCGGGCGCGTCCAGGCCGTCGAGCAGCCAGAGGTCGCCGGCGTGCTGGTAGACGATCCGGACGCCGTCGGTGGCGGCCTCGCGGGCGTAGTAGGAGGCGTGGTCGGTGTGCCGGCGCAGGCCGGTGCCGTCGGGTCGGCAGGAGTAGAGGTTGCCGACCCCCTCGTGGTCGGAGAGGAAGGCGATCCGCTCGCCGTCGGGGGCGGTGACCGGCATGGGTGAGGCGAGGTGTCCGGGCAGGTCGGCGAGGATCTGCTCGCCGTCCACCCAGAGCCGGCCGGTGGCGCCGCCGCGGTAGCGCTTCCAGGCGGCGGGCTCGTGCGGGGCGGCGCCGGTGAGCAGCACGGTGTGGGCCGGGCCGACCTGGGCGTCGCCGACCGGTCCCCAGGGCATCCGGCGGGAGGGGCTGCCGTCGGGGGGCAGGGCGTGCGCCCAGGTGTAGTGGCCGAAGGGCTCGTGGTAGGAGGTGACGGCGAGCAGTTCGCCGTCCGGGAGCCAGCCGCGCAGCCGGGTGTCCTGGCTGCCCCAGTGGCTGAGCCGGACGGCCTCGCCGCCCTCGACGGGCGCGGTCCAGATCTCGGGGGCGAGGCTCTGCCAGGCGGTCCAGGCGAGGGTGCGGCCGTCGGGGGAGAACCGGGGGTGGCTGACCCGGGTGCGGTCGCAGCTGACCCGCCAGGCCCGGCCGGTGGCCGCCCCGGTGTCGGTGCCGGCATCCAGCGCGGCGATCCAGATGTCGTCCTCGGCGGTGAACGCCAGCAGGCCCCCGCGCAGGTGCGGGTAGCGGAGGTAGCCGGGCGACGTCACCCCTCCATGCTTCGACGGGGTGTCACGCGCGGCAACCGGAAGGGCCCCGCAGCCGCCCGTACCGGGGCCGGAACCGGTCTGGACCATTGACACCGTACGGCCGGATCCACTTCAGTGGTCTAGTCCAACTCGTAGGCCCGGCCGCGCCGTTCCCCCACCACCGGTGCGCGTCCAGGCATGCCCGGACACCCCCACGACCGCGCCCTCCGCAAGGAGTCCCCCACATGCGCAGAACCCCCATCGCCCCGACCCCTCCGGCCCCCCGCCGCCGCTCGCGCACCGCGCTGGCCGCCGGCACCGCCTCGGCCGTCGCCGCCGCCACCATGGCCGCCCTGACCCTGGGCCTGGCGCCCAGCGCCTCGGCCGGCGAGTTCCTGGTCAACGGCGGCTTCGAGAGCGGCTCCCTCGGCCCGTGGAGCTGCTCCGCGGGCACCGGCAGCGTCGTCACCGGCCAGGCCCACGGCGGCAGCTACGCGCTGGCCGCGGCCGCCTCGGCGGGCGACACGGCCCGGTGCGCGCAGACCGTCACGGTCGCGCCCAACACCACCTACACGCTCAGCGCCCACCTCAAGGGCTCGTACGTCTACCTCGGCGTGGACGGCGGCACCGCCACCTGGACGCCCGGCACCGGCGGCGCCTACCAGAAGCTGAGCGTCAGCTTCACCACCGGCGCCACCCAGACCAGCGCCACCGTCTACACCCACGGCTGGTACGGCCAGGGCACCTACTACGCGGACGACGTCTCGCTGGACGGCCCCGGCGCACCCAGCCCGACCATCACGCCGACCCCCACGGTCACCCCCACCGTGACGCCGACGGTCACCCCGACCGTGACGCCCACCGTGACCCCGACCGAGACGCCCACCGGCACGCCCACCACGCCGCCGCCCGGCTCCAAGTCCCTGGTCGGCTACCTGCACGCCAGCTTCGCCAACGGCGCCGGCTACACGAAGATGGCGGACGTCCCCGACTCCTGGGACTTCATCAACCTCTCCTTCGGCGAGCCGACCTCGGTCACCTCCGGCGACATCCGGTTCAACCGCTGCCCGGTCACCGAGTGCCCGGGCGTCGAGTCCGACGCCGACTTCAAGGCCGCCATCGCCGCCAAGCGCGCCAAGGGCAAGAAGGTGCTGATCTCGATCGGCGGCCAGAACGGCCAGGTCCAGCTCACCACCACCGCCGCCCGGGACGCCTTCGTCAGCTCCGTCTCGGCGATCATCGACAAGTGGGGCCTGGACGGCCTGGACATCGACTTCGAGGGCCACTCGCTGTCGCTCCAGACCGGTGACACCGACTTCAAGAACCCGACCAGCCCGGTCATCGTCAACCTGATCTCCGCGATCAAGACGCTCAAGGCCAAGTACGGTCCGAACTTCGTGCTGACCATGGCGCCGGAGACCTTCTTCGTCCAGCTCGGCTACCAGTACTACGGCTCCGGCCCCTGGGGCGGCCAGGACCCGCGGGCCGGCGCCTACCTGCCGGTCATCCACGCCCTGCGCGACGACCTGACCCTGCTGCACGTCCAGGACTACAACTCCGGCTCCATCATGGGCCTGGACAACCAGTACCACTCGATGGGCGGCGCCGACTTCCACGTCGCGATGACCGACATGCTGCTCAAGGGCTTCCCGGTGGCGGGCAACACCAACAACGTCTTCCCGGCGCTGCCCGCGTCCAAGGTCGCCATCGGCATGCCGGCCACCACCAACGCGGGCAACGGCTACGTCGCCCCGGCCGAGGTCAACAAGGCCCTGGACTGCCTCACCAAGCTGGCCAACTGCGGCAGCTACGTCCCGAAGGCGGGCGCCCAGCCCGGCCTGCGCGGCCTGATGACCTGGTCGATCAACTGGGACCAGTTCGGCGGCCGGGAGTTCTCGAAGAACTTCGACTCCTACTTCCGCCGCTGACGGACCGGCCGCTGAGCGGCGGCGGGCCGACCCCCGCCGCTCAGCGGTCCACCCGCACCGCGGTCAGGTACTCCGCGATCGCGTCCCGGTTGCGGGTCAGACAGGCGATCCGCGCGCTGATCCCCGTCAACTCCCGCTCCAGGGTGGCGATCATCTCCGGGGTGGCGTCCTCGAAGTGGATCGCCCGGGGCTTGCTGAGGCAGGGCAGCACCTGTTTGATGATCCGGGTCGGCAGCCCCGCGTCGAGCAGCCCCCGGATCTGCATCACCCGGTCCACCGTCGCGTCGTCGTACGCCCGGTAGCCGTTCGCACAGCGCTCGGGCGCGATCAGCCCCTGCTCCTCGTAGTAGCGCAGCAGCCGCCGGGACGCCCCGGTCCGCTCGGACAGCTCCCCGATCCGCATGTGGCCCACCTCACAGCCGGTCGCGTTGACCCTCACATCAATGTGAGCGTTCGAGCATAACGGCCATGCCGACCTCCACACGGACCCCGGTCCCCACTCCCCCCGGGTCGCGGGCCACGCTGCCGCTGCCCGCCCTCCTCGCCCTCGCCACCGCCGTCTTCGTCACCGCCCTCACCGAGACCCTGCCCGCCGGCGTCCTGCCCGCGATGAGCGCCGACCTCGGCGTCGGCGAGTCGGCCATGGGCCAGGCCGTCACCGTCTACGCCCTCGGCACCGCCGTCACCGCCGTCCCGCTCACCGCCGCCACCGCCGGCTGGGGCCGGCGGCGCCTGCTGCTCACCGCGATGCTCGGCTTCGCCGCCGCCAACACCGTCACCGCGCTCTCCACCGACTACCCGCTCACCATGGCCGCCCGGTTCGTCGCCGGGGTCGCCGCCGGCCTCGCCTGGGCCCTGCTCGCCGGGTACGCCCGCCGGCTCGCGCCGCCCGAGCTCCAGGGCCGGGCCATCGCCGTCGCGATGACCGGCGCCCCGCTCGCCCTGTCGCTGGGCGTTCCCGCCGGGACCTTCCTCGGCGAGGTGCTCGGCTGGTGGGTGGCCTTCCTGCTGATGACCGCGGTCGCCCTCGGCGTGACCGGCTGGATCGCCGCGGCCGTCCCCGAGGTGCCCGGCCAGGCCCGCGGCGAACGCACCCCGGTGCTGCGCGCCCTCGCCGTCCCCGGCGTCACCCCGGTGCTCGCCGTCACCTTCGTCTTCGTCCTCGCCCACACCGTCCTCTACACCTACATCGCGCCCTTCCTCGACCGGCGCGGCATGGGCGGCGCCACCGACGCCGTGCTGCTCGCCTTCGGGGTGGCCTCGCTGGCGGGCATCTGGTTCACCGGCGCCCACATCCACCGCCGGCTGCGCGCGCTCACCCTCGCCTCGACCCTGCTGGTCGCCGCCGCGGCCGCCGTGCTCGGTCTGGCGGCCGGCAGCGCCGCCGCCGTGTACGCCGCCGCCGTGCTCTGGGGGCTCGGCTGGGGCGGCGTCCCGACCCTGCTGCAGACCGCCGCCGGTGACGCGGGCGGCGAGCAGGCGGACGCGGCGCAGGCGATGCTGGTCACCCTGTGGAACGCGGCGATGGCCGGCGGGGGAGTGGCGGGCGGCCTGCTGCTCGACCGGCTCGGCACCGGCTCCTTCCCGTGGGCCGTGCTGCTCCTGCTGCTGCCCGTGCTCGCCCTGGTGCTCGCCGCCCGCGCCCACGGCTTCCCGGTCCGCCGCCCCGACCGGTAGCCCGTGGGCTCAGTACCCGCCGAGCGGGCCCCGGGGCGGCATTAGCCCGCCGCGGTAGGAGATGGCCACCGCCTGGGCCCGGTCGCGGGCGTCGATCTTCGCCAGGATCCGCTTCATATGGGTCTTCACCGTCGATTCGGCGAGCACCAGCAGCGCGGCGATCTCCCGGTTCGACCGCCCCTCGGCCGCCAGCCGCAGCACCTCCCGCTCGCGCGCCGTCAGCTGGGCGAGCCGGGCGTCCTCCGGCTCCGCCGGGGGCCGCCCGCCGTCCCGGCCGACCACCTGGGCGACCAGGTCACGGGTGACCGCCGGGTCCAGCACCGACTCGCCCGCGGCCAGCGTGTGCACCGCGTCGATCAGCCGTTCGGCCGAGGCCCGCTTCAGCAGGAAGCCGGCCGCCCCGGCCCGCAGCGCGCCCCACACGTAGTCGTCGTGGTGGAAGGTGGTCAGCACCAGCACCCGGGTGGGCAGCCCGGCGGCGGTGATCCGCCGGGTCGCCTCCACCCCGTCGACCCCGGGCATCCGGACGTCCATCAGCACCACGTCCGGCAGCAGCTCCCGGCAGCGGGCCACCGCCGCCAGCCCGTCCGCCGCCTGGCCGACCACCTCGATCCGCTCGTCGGTCTCCAGCACCAGGGAGACCCCGGCGCGCAGCAGCGCGTCGTCGTCGGCCACCACCACGCGCACCCGCCCGGCCCCCACGGCGTTCACGGGACGGGCAGCTCGGCGCGCAGCCGGAACCCGCCCGGCTCGCCCGGCCCGTGCTCCACCCGGCCGCCGAGCACCGAGACCCGCTCGGCCACCCCCAGCAACCCGCGGCCGGGCGCGTACCCGGCGGGCACGCCCCGCCCGTCGTCGTTCACCTCGACGGCGAGCCGGCCGCCCGCGCACCGGACGGTGACCCCGACGCTGCGGGCGCCCGCGTGCTTGACCGTGTTGGTGAGTGCCTCCTGGACGATCCGGTACGCCGACACGTCCAGGCTGCGCGGCACCCGGCGGGCGGCCGGGTCGATCCGCAGCCGCACCTCCAGCCCGGCCCCGCCGAGCCGCGCGGCCAGCCGCTCCAGATCGGCGATCCCGGGCTGCGGCGCCGCGCCCTCCGGGTCCCCGTCGCCCGCGCCGCGCCGCAGCAGGCCGAGCACCCGGTCGAGGTCGTCGAGCGCCTCCCGCCCGGTGTGCTCCATGCCGGACAGCAGCTCCCGGGTGCGCTCCGGCTCCCGGTCCAGCAGCCGGCGGGCGGCCCCGGCCTGGACCAGCACCACGTTCAGGGTGTGGCCGACCGAGTCGTGCAGCTCCCGGGCCAGCCGGGCCCGCTCCTCGGCGACCACCTCCCGGCGCAGCAGCAGCCGGGCGCTCTCGCGCTGCTCGGCCCGCCGGGCCGACCCGTAGCCGACCGCCCAGCCGAGCAGCCAGAGGAACAGCACCCCGGCCGGGATGACCGGGTAGGAGCGGCCGAGGTCGGCGAAGTACGCGGCCATCCCGAGCAGGGCGGCGAACGGCCCGGTCCAGGCGCGCCGGCGGGGCGCGTACAGGCCGAGCGAGTACAGGCCGACCAGGTCGGCGTACGGCGAGACGGGGCTCGGCAGCACGAACAGCGCCTCCGCCGAGAGCGCGGCCGCCCCGACCAGGTACCCGGCCACCGGCCTGGTCCGGCGCACCGCCAGCGGGGCGGCCACCGTCGTGCTCAGCGCGAGGGCGAGCGGCAGGTCGCCGTGCAGCCGGCCGGCCGCGCCGATCCGTTCGACGGTCATCATGAGCAGGAACACCCCGGCCAGGGCGACGTCCCAGCGGTCGGCCGGCACCGCCCGGAGCGCGGGGAGCAGCCGCCCGGGTTGCGGGACCGCCCGGGCGCGCGGCGGAGAACTCAACGGCGGAGAACTCATGGCGGCTCCGGTGTCGGGGCGGTGGCCGCCGCGCGGTGGTGCGGGCGCCCGGGCCGTACGGTAGCGGCGGCCGCCCGGCCGGCGCATCGCCCCGGTGGGGTATTGCGGACCCGGTCGGGCGGGGGTCCGGGCCGTCCGGGCACCCCCGCGGTGGCAGGCCGCGGGACCCCGCCGGGCGGACGCGGCCGGGCCCCCGCGGTCCGTAGCGTCCGGGCCATGAACGCTCCCGACCCGGCACCCCAGGCCCCTCCGTCCGCCCCCGCCCCGTCCGCCCCCGCCCCGTCCGCGCCCCGCCCCGGCCGGGCCCGCCGGGCGGGCTGGTGGACGGTCACCGTGCTCGCCTTCGCCACCGCCCTGCTCACCGCCCGCTACCTGACCCTCGACCCGGAGGTCTTCCTCGACCAGCAGCGGGCCGTCTACCTCGCCCACCGCGTCCCGCTCGCCCTGCACGTCGGCGGCGGGGTGCTGGCGATCCTGCTCGGCCCCTGGCAGTTCCTGCCCCGGCTGCGCGCCCGCCGTCCGGGCCTGCACCGGCTGACCGGCCGGCTCTACCTGCTCGCCGTCCTGGCCACCGGCACCGGCGGCCTGCTGCTGGCGCCGTCCGGGCTGGTCGGCCCGATCGCGCCGATCGGCTTCACCGCGCTCGCCGTGCTGCTGCTGCTCTCCTCGGCCCTGGCCTGGCGGGCCGCCCGGCGCCGCGACCCCGTCCGCCACCGGGCCTGGGCCACCCGCTCGTTCGCGCTGATCCTGGCCGCCGCCACGCTGCGGATCTGGCTCCCGGTGATGGACCTCGCGGGGGTCCCGTTCGAGCAGGCCTACGCGGCCGTGGGCTGGACCTGCTGGCTGATCAACCTGGTGGTGGCCGAGCACCTGATCGGCCGCTTCCCCCGCCCCGCCGCCGCGCCGCCGGCCGGGTGACCCGACCCCGCCCGCGGTGTCATGACGGCCTATCATCCAGCAATGACCACCGCAGAGTTGATCCGCATCGTCTCCCGCTCCTCGCCGATGGCGCTCGCCCAGGTCGAGCGGGTCAGGGCCGAGCTGGCCGCCCTGCATCCGGGGGTGCGCACCGAGGTGGTGCCGGTGACCACCTCCGGCGACCGCTGGATGGGCGACCTCGCGCGGCTGGGCGGCAAGGGCGCGTTCACCAAGGAGGTGGACGCCGCGCTGCTCGCCGGCGAGGCGGACCTCGCCGTGCACTGCCTCAAGGACGTTCCGGCCGACCGCCCGCTGCCGGCCGGTACCGTCTTCGCCGCCTACCTGCGCCGCGACGACATCCGCGACGCGCTCGTCCACCCCGGCGGCCGGACCCTGGACGAGCTGCCGCCCGGCACCCGGATCGGCACCTCCTCGGTCCGCCGCCGGGCCCAGCTCGCCGCCTCCCACCCGCACCTGGAATGCGTCCCGATGCGCGGCAACGCCAACAGCCGGCTGGCCAAGCTCGCGGCGGGGGAGGCGGACGCGCTGCTGCTCGCGCTCTCCGGGCTGGAGCGGATCGGCGAGACGGCGCGGATCAGCGAGGTGCTGTCGCCCGACGCGATGTGCCCGCCGATCGGCGCCGGGATCCTCGCCCTGCAGTGCCGCGCCGAGGACACCGCCACCATCGACGCGGTCGCCGGCCTCGGCGACCACCCGACCTGGCGCGAGGCGAGCGCCGAGCGGATGTTCCTGCACGTGCTCCAGGGGCACTGCAACTCGCCGATCGCCGGCTACGCCCGGGCCGAGGCCGACGGCCGGCTCTCGCTGCGCGGCCGGGTCTTCACCCCCGACGGCAAGCAGGTCCTGGACGCCCACGAGTGGGCCGGCGCGCTGAGCCCGGAGGACCTCGGCACCGCGGCCGCCCTCGCTCTCAAGCGGCAGGGCGCCTCCGAGCTGATCGCCGCCATCCCGCACTGAGGCGGCAGGGGGCCGGGGGAGGGGCCGGCCGGAAACGCCGGAAGGCCCCTCGCTCTCACGAGGGGCCTTCCGGCTTGTCTGTGCGCCGCCAGGGACTCGAACCCCGGACCCGCTGATTAAGAGTCAGCTGCTCTAACCAACTGAGCTAGCGGCGCCTGCTGACGAGGAAGACATTACCTGGTCAGCGGCCGAAACACACAATCGGCCCGGAGCCCCGCCCGCGGGGCCGCTCAGGGGGTGAGGACGACCTTCCCCCGCACGTGCCCGGCACCGACCAGCCGGTGGGCGTCGGCCGCCCGCCCCAGCGGGAAGGTGTCGGCGATCTCCAGCCGCAGCGTGCCCGCCTCCCAGAGGCCGACCAGCTCGGCCAGCCGGGTCGCCGTGCGCGGCCCCCGGATCCCCAGCACGCCGAGCCGCCGGGCCACCGGGTAGTCGACCACCGTGCCGATCCGGGCCCGGTCGGCGACCAGCTCGACGGAGGCCTCCAGCGCCCCGCGCCCGGCCGCGTCGAAGGCCGCGTCCACACCCTGCGGCGCCGCCGCCCGGACCCGCTCGACCAGCCCCTCGCCGTAGGTGACCGGGATCGCGCCCAGCTCCCGCAGGTAGTCGTGGTTGCGCTCGCTCGCGGTGCCGACCACCGTGGCGCCCCAGGCCCGCGCCAGCTGGACGGCGACCGTGCCGACCCCGCCGGCGGCGCCGTGCACCAGCACCGTGTCGCCCTCGCCGACCTTCAGCTCGCCGAGCGCCAGGTGCGCGGTCTGCCCGGAGGCGGACAGCGCGCCCGCGTGCTCCCAGGGCATCCCGGCCGGCTTGCGCACCAGCTGGGCGGCGTCGGCCGCGACCAGCTCGGCGGCCGAGCCGAGCAGCCGGAAGCCCAGCACCTCGTCCCCGACGGCCCAGCCGTCGATGTCCGGCCCGAGCCGGTCGACCACCCCGGCGAACTCGTTGCCGGGGATCAGCCCGGGGGTGAGCTCGACGCCGGGCGGGGCCCAGCCCTCCCGGATCGCGAGGTCCACCGGCTGCACCCCGGCGGCGTAGACCCGCACCCGTACCTGGCCGGGGCCGGGGACGGGGTCGGGCACCGCGGTCACCCGCAGCACCTCGGGGCCGCCGAACCGGGGGACGGTCACTGCCTTCATCACGGGCGCTCCTGTCGGATCCGGCCGAGTCCTGCGGAGGCGGTCTCGGGTCCCCCCGATCCTGCGGGGTGAAGCCCACTTGAGGTCAACCCCTCACCGGCGTGTCGTGCCAGTTGAGATCATTGTCGGATTTATCCTCGACGGCGGCCCGGGCCATGTCCGGACCCGCACACCAGTGCGCCACCGCCCGCCGCCGAGAGGACGTCCCCGTGGGCCAGCTGCCCCTGCTCTTCCTGGTGCTGCTCGCCTCCGTGGTGACCATGCCGCTGGCCCGCCGGACCGGCGTGCCCCAACCCGTGCTGATGACCCTGCTGGGTATCGCCATGGCGCTGATCCCCCAGATCCCGGACATCGCCATCGAACCCGAGCTGATCCTGCCGCTGGTCCTGCCACCGCTGATCTTCGCCGTCGCCCGGCGCTCCTCGGTCCGCTACTTCAAGGCGAACATCCGCTCCATCCTGCTGCTCGCCGTCGCCCTGGTGGTGGTCACCACCGCCGCCGTGGCCGGCACCGTGCACTGGCTGCTGCCCGGACTGCCGATCGCCGCCGCCATCGCGCTCGGCGCCCTGGTCTCCCCGCCCGACCCGGTCGCCGCCGTCGCGGTGGCCGGCAGCGTCGGCCTGCCCCGCCGCCTGGTCTCCATCCTGGAGAGCGAGGGCCTGTTCAACGACGTCACCGCGATCGTCGTCTACTCGCTGGCCATCGAGGCGGTGGTCGGCGGCGACTTCTCCGGCGGCGGGGCGGTGCTGCGCTTCGTCCTCTCGGCGGTCGTCGCGGTGGTCGTCGGCGTCGCCCTCGGCTGGGCCAACACCAAGCTCGCCGCCCTCCTGGAGGACCCCACCCAGCAGGTCGCGCTCAACCTGCTGGTGCCCTTCGCCGCCTACAGCCTGGCCGAGGAGGTGCACGGCTCCGGCGTGCTCGCCGTCGTGGTCTGCGGCCTCTACCTCGCCGAGCGGGCCACCGACGCGGACGCCGTCTCCTACCGGCTGGTCGGCAACGCCTTCTGGGAGATCGTCGAGATCCTCATCACCGGTGTCGCCTTCGGCCTGATCGGCCTGGAGCTGGCCACCGTCCTCAAGGAGGCCGGCTCCGGCTGGACCGGCATGCTCGGCGACGCCGCGGTGGTGATCGCCGTGGTCGTGGTGGTCCGGCTGCTCTGGCTGCTCCCGGCCGGCTGGCTCTCCCAGAAGCTGCGCGCCGGCTCCGAGGAGGACACCCCGATCAGCTGGCAGGAGAGCGTGCTGCTCTGGTGGTCCGGGATGCGCGGGGTCGCCACCGTCGCGCTGGCGCTCGCCATCCCGCTCACCCTGGACTCCGGCGAGGCCTTCCCGGAGCGCGGCCGGCTGGTCTTCATCGCGTTCAGCGTGGTGCTCTTCACCCTGCTGGTCCAGGGCCTCACGCTGCCCTGGCTGGCCAAGCGCTTCGAGCTCGACCTCGGCCACGACCGGCACGAGCAGCAGGTCCGCCAGCTCTGGTGGCGGGCCGCCAAGGCCGGCCTGCGGCGGCTCGGCGAACTCGAGGAGAGCGACCGGCTGCCCGCCGAGGTCGCCGACCGCCTGCGGGACCGTCAGCACGACCGGCTGGCCCGGCTCTGCCCCGAGAACTACGCCGAGGAGGAGGCCGCCGAGGCGAAGCAGCGGCTCGCCCAGTGGCGCGCGGCGCACAGCGTCGAGCAGGAGATGATCGCCGCCTCCCGGCGCGAGATGGTGGTCGCCCGCGCCGAGCCCGGCGCCGACCCCGAGCTGGTCGACCAGGTGCTGCGCGGCCTCGACCTGCGCTCCGAACGGCGCTGACCCCCGGCCGGAGCTGACCGGGCGTCCGTCCGGGCGACCGCCCGGCGGGTCGGGCGGACGCCCCGTGACGGCCGGGCGGACACCCCGCGACGCGCGTCCGAACGGCGGGAACGCCGACGGATCGTCGGCGAACGGAATGTCCGCCCGCGGTCCCGGCGTTGCATAGGCTGGCCCCGGGCAAGGCCGTCAACGGAGTCGGCGCACCCCCAGTACCCGCACGACCTCGCGAAACCCTCCCGCCTGGCCCTGCCGGTATCTGCACCCAGATGAAACGAGGAGCCACCGATGTCGGAGACCCGCGCCGACGCCCGTACCCCGCTGGACCGCACCCCGCAGTGGGCCGCCCTCGCCAAGCACCGGGAGGAGTTCGGCGACACGCACCTGCGCGAGCTGTTCGCCGCCGACCCGGAGCGCGGCCGCCGCTACACCCTCCAGGTCGGCGACCTGCACGTCGACTACGCCAAGCAGCTCGTCACCGACGAGACCCTGGCGCTGCTGCGCGAGCTGGCCGGGGCCACCGGCGTCGCCGGGCTGCGGGACGCCATGTTCCGCGGCGAGAAGATCAACACCACCGAGCGCCGGGCCGTCCTGCACACCGCGCTGCGCGCTCCGCGCGACGCGGTCGTCGAGGTCGACGGCGAGAACGTCGTCCCCGCCGTGCACGCCGTGCTCGACAAGATGGCCGCCTTCGCCGAGCAGGTCCGCGGCGGCGAGTGGCGCGGCCACACCGGCAAGCGGATCCGCACCGTCGTCAACATCGGCATCGGCGGCTCCGACCTCGGCCCCGCGATGGCCTACGAGGTGCTGCGCTCCTTCACCCGGCGCGACCTCGAGGTCCGCTTCGTCTCCAACGTGGACGGTGCCGACCTGCACGAGGCGGTCCGCGACCTGGACGCCGCCGAGACGCTCTTCATCGTCGCCTCCAAGACCTTCACCACCATCGAGACCATCACCAACGCGGTCTCGGCGCGGAACTGGCTGCTCACCGAGCTGCGCGCGGACACCGACGCGGTGGCCAAGCACTTCGTCGCGCTCTCCACCAACGCCGAGGGCGTCGCCGACTTCGGCATCGACACCGCCAACATGTTCGAGTTCTGGGACTGGGTCGGCGGCCGCTACTCCTACGACTCGGCGATCGGCCTCTCGCTGATGATCGCCATCGGCCCGGACGCCTTCCGCGAGATGCTGGACGGCTTCCACCTGGTCGACGAGCACTTCCGCACCGCCCCGCCGGAGGAGAACGTCCCGCTGCTGCTCGGCCTGCTCGGGGTCTGGTACGGCGCGTTCTTCGACGCCCAGGCGCACGCCGTGCTGCCGTACTCGCACTACCTGTCGAAGTTCACCGCCTACCTCCAGCAGCTGGACATGGAGTCCAACGGCAAGTCGGTGGACCGCGAGGGCCGCCCGGTGACCTGGCAGACCGGCCCGGTGGTGTGGGGCACCCCCGGCACCAACGGCCAGCACGCCTACTACCAGCTGCTGCACCAGGGCACCAAGGTGATCCCGGCGGACTTCATCGGCTTCGCGAAGCCGGTCGCCGACCTGCTGCCCGGCCTGGTCGCCCAGCACGACCTGCTGCTGGCCAACTTCTTCGCCCAGACCCAGGCGCTGGCCTTCGGCAAGACGCCGGAGGAGGTCGCCGCCGAGGGCGTGCCGGCCGAGCTGGTCCCGCACAAGACCTTCCGGGGCAACCACCCGACCACCACCGTGCTGGCCGGCGAGCTGACCCCCTCGGTGCTCGGCCAGCTGGTGGCCCTCTACGAGCACAAGGTGTTCGTCCAGGGCGCGATCTGGAACATCGACTCCTTCGACCAGTGGGGCGTCGAGCTGGGCAAGGTGCTTGCCAAGCGGATCGAGCCGGTGCTGCTGACCGGCGAGGGCGTGGAGGCGCTGGACAGCTCCACCGCGGCGCTGGTCGCCCGCTACCGCGAGCTGCGCGGGCGCTGAGCCCCGGGCCGCTGCCGGTACCGGTGAACGGGCCGTCCGCCCCGGCGGGCGGCCCGTCCCGTGGTGGGGCCCGTCCCGTCGCGGGGCCTGTTCCGGAGCCGCCCGGACGCATCCGGAAACGCCGGAAGGCCCCTCGTTCTCACGAGGGGCCTTCCGGCTTGTCTGTGCGCCGCCAGGGACTCGAACCCCGGACCCGCTGATT
>NZ_JBEOSF010000012.1:0-208819 GCF_040302725.1 Kitasatospora sp. NPDC097605
CTTCGGGGTGGCCTTGATGGCCTCCTCCAGCCAGCGCTTGCCCGGGACGTCCAGGTAGTTGTCCGGCTCGTCGAGGAGCAGCACCTCCTCGGGCCTCGACGCTCTCACCCGGCGGGCGTCCGCTCACCCGTTCGGACTCAAGCGCGGTCTGCAGGATCACCACCGCGGCGGCCTGGTCGACCACCGAGCGGCCCTTCTTGGCCTTGACCCCCGAGGCGCGCAGCCCGTGGGTCGCGGTGACCGTCGACATCCGCTCGTCGACCAGCCGGACCGGCACCGGCCAGAGCCGGTTGGCCAGCCGGGCCGCGTAGCCGCGGACCTTCTCGGCCGCCGGCCCCTCCTTGCCGCTGAGTGAGCGCGGCAGCCCGACGATCACCTCGATCGCGCCGTACTCCTCGACGATCGCGGCGATCCGGGCCTGCGACTTCACACCGGCCGGGACGGTCTCCACCGGGGTGGCGAGCACCCCGTCGGGGTCGCAGGACGCGACCCCGATCCGGGCGTCCCCGACGTCGACGGCAATCCGCCGTCCGCGCCGGAAGGGCTTCTCCTCGAACTCCATCAGAACGCGGACCCCATCAGGAGGCACGCTCCGCGACCAGGCCGCGCACCGCGGCGACGGCCTCGTCGATCGCGGCCGGGTTGGTGCCGCCGCCCTGGGCGACGTCGTCCTTGCCGCCACCGCCGCCGCCGAGGGTCTTGGCGGCGGTGCGGACCAGCTCGCCGGCCTTGATGCCGCGGCCGCGGGCGTCCTCGTTGGTGGCGATCACGGTCAGCGGGCGGTCGTTCGCCACGGTGAAGGCGGCGACCACGGCCGGGCGCGAGCCGAGGCGGCCGCGCACGTCCAGGACCAGCTTGCGCAGCTCGTCGGCGCCGGTGCCGTCGGCGACCCGCGCGGCCACCACGGCGATGCCGTGCACGTCCTCGGCCGAGTCGGCCAGGCCCGCGGCGGCCGCGAGCACCTTCTCGGCGCGGAAGCGCTCGATCTCCTTCTCGGCGTCCTTGAGCTTGGCGAGCATCCCGGAGATCTTCTCCGGCAGCTCCTCCGGGCGGCCCTTGACCAGCTCGGTCAGCTGGGCGACCACGGTGTGCTCACGGGCCAGGAAGCGGTACGCGTCGGCGCCGACCAGCGCCTCCACGCGGCGCACGCCGGAGCCGATCGAGGACTCGCCGAGCAGCTTCACCAGGCCCAGCTGGGCGGTGTTGCCGACGTGCGTGCCACCGCACAGCTCCTTGGAGAAGTCGCCGATGGTGACGACGCGGACCTCGTCGCCGTACTTCTCGCCGAACATCGCGATGGCGCCGGCCTTGCGGGCCTGGTCCATCGTCATGACCTCGGCGGTGACCTCCAGCTCGCGGGTCAGCACGTCGTTGATCTTCTGCTCGACGTCGGTGAGCACGCTGCCGGGCACGGCGGCGGGCGAGCCGAAGTCGAAGCGGAAGCGGCCCGGGGCGTTCTCCGAACCGGCCTGGGCGGCCGTCGGGCCGAGCGCGTCGCGCAGCGCCTGGTGGGTCAGGTGGGTGGCCGAGTGGGCGCGGGCGATCGCCCGGCGGCGCTCCACGTCGATGGTGGCGTACGCGGAGGAACCGAGCACGACCTCGCCGAACAGCACGCCGCCGGAGTGCACGATCACACCCGGGACGGGCTGCTGGACGTCGCGGATCTCGACGACCGCGCCGGAGTCCAGCCGGATCCGGCCGTGGTCGGCGAGCTGGCCGCCGCCCTCGGCGTAGAACGGGGTGCGGTCGAGGATGATCTCGACCTCGTCGCCCTCGGTGGCGGCCGGCGCCGGGGCGCCGTTCACCAGCAGGCCGACCACGGTGGCCTCGCCCTCGGTGAGGGTGTAGCCGGTGAAGACGCTGGCGCCGGAGGTGTCGGCGACCTCGCGGTACGCGGCGACGTCGGCGTGGCCCATCTTCTTGGCCTTGGCGTCCGCCTTGGCGCGGTCCCGCTGCTCCTGCATCAGGCGGCGGAAGCCGGCCTCGTCGACCTGGAGGCCCTGCTCCTCGGCCATCTCCAGGGTCAGGTCGATCGGGAAGCCGTAGGTGTCGTGCAGCTTGAACGCCTGGTCGCCGGAGAGCACCACGCCGCCGGACTGCTTGGTCTCGGTGACCGCGGCGTCCAGCAGGTTGGTGCCGGCCTTCAGGGTCTGCAGGAAGGCCGCCTCCTCGCCGACGACGACCGTCTCGATGCGCTTGCGGTCGGTCTCCAGCTCCGGGTACTGCGGGGCCATCGCCTTGATCGCGGTGTCGATGAGCTCCTTGGCCACCGGCTCGGTGGCGCCCAGCAGGCGCATGTTGCGGATGGCGCGGCGCAGGATGCGGCGCAGCACGTAGCCGCGGCCCTCGTTACCGGGGGTGACGCCGTCGCCGACCAGCATCAGCGCGGTGCGGATGTGGTCGGTGACCACGCGCAGCGAGACGTCCGACTTGTGGTCGGCGCCGTAGCGGTGGCCGGTCAGCTCGGCGGCCCGGTCCAGGATCATCCGGCTGGTGTCGATCTCGAAGAGGTTGTCGACGCCCTGCAGGATGGCGGCGAGGCGCTCCAGGCCGAGGCCGGTGTCGATGTTCTTGCTCGGCAGGTCGCCGAGGATCTCGAACCCGTCCTTGCCGTCGCCGTGGCCGCGCTCGTACTGCATGAAGACCAGGTTCCAGATCTCCAGGTAGCGCTCGCCGTTGACGGCCGGGCCGCCCTCCTCGCCGTACGCGGGGCCGCGGTCGTAGTTGATCTCCGAGCACGGGCCGCACGGGCCGGGGACGCCCATCGACCAGAAGTTGTCCTTCATGCCGAGGCGCTGGATCCGCTCGGCGGGCACGCCGATGACCTCGCGCCAGATCTGCTCGGCCTCGTCGTCGTCCTGGTAGACGGTGATCCAGAGCTTCTCCTGCTCCAGGCCGTAGCCACCGTCCGCGACGGGGGTGGTGAGCAGGTCCCACGCGAACTTGATGGCTCCTTCCTTGAAGTAGTCGCCGAAGGAGAAGTTGCCGCACATCTGGAAGAAGGAGCCGTGCCGGGTGGTCTTCCCGACCTCCTCGATGTCCAGGGTGCGCACGCACTTCTGGACGCTGGTGGCGCGCGAGAACTGCGGCTTGACCTCGCCCAGGAAGTAGGGCTTGAACGGGACCATGCCGGCGTTGACCAGCAGCAGGGTGGGGTCGTCGGCGACCAGGGACGCCGACGGAACGACGGTGTGGCCGCGCTCCTCGAAGAAGCGCAGCCAGCGGCGGCGGATCTCTGCCGACTCCATTAGTGGTCCTTCCGGTTGGTACCGCCCCGCGGCGGAAGCGCGCGCCGGGGCGTTTTCTCGATGGCTTGGGGGGTGGTGCGGGCACCGTCGGACGACGATGCGCGGGTACTGCCGGACGGAGGCAGGGCGGCGGCCGGGCTCCCGGGCGCCGCCGAGATAGCTCGGTACTGGGGCTCGCCGCGCAGCGCCCCGCGGCGGCGCGGCTCGACGACGGCGGTGCCGTCCAGCCCGAGGTCCTCGCGCAGCTGCTCCTCGCGCTCGGTCATGCCGGCCCGCACGTCCCGGGCGAACTGCTTGGCCAGGTCGCCCAGCTGCAGCGCACCGCGGGCGGCGGTGCCGGAGAGGCTGTCCGGGGTGAGCCGGTGCACGGCCTCGTTGGCCTTGTTCATGGCCCAGACGGTGGCGCCGGCGCCGACCGCCATCCAGAAGACGCGTCGCACCATGCGTCAGCTCCTCACCGCGCGCCGGACCCGGGAGAGCAGGCCGCTCTTCGGCGCGGTCGCGGCGCGCACCTCGGCCCGGATCAGCCGGGCCAGTTCCTCGCGCTCGGCCGGCTGGGCCGGCAGGGTGGCGGTGCCCTGCTGCTTGGCGACCGCCTTGCGCACGCCGTAGCTGAACGCCGCGACCTTGACCAGCGGGCCGCCGAGGGTGGCCGCGACGGTGGAGGAGAGCGCGTTGGCGTTGGCCGCCGCGTCCTGCACGTTGGCGGTGATCTCGTCCACCCGCTCCAGCTGCTCGTTGGCGCTGCGCACGGCGGCGCCGGCGTCGGTCAGCAGCGGCACGGCCTGCTCGGTGACGGCGGAGACCAGGACGGTGGCCTCCTTGAGCACCCGCGACAGCCGGACCAGCACGACGGCGAGCAGGGTGACCAGGACCGCCCAGAACACGGCGACGAGCAGGCCGGCCAGCTCTCCCACGGACACCTTTGCGCGCTCCCTCGCCTTGCGGTTCTTCGGGGCATGACGCCCTAGGGAACCCTATCGCGACCGCACGGACTTTCCGGACCGGGTTTCCCGCGCGGGGCGCGCGGCGATCCGACCGGGTGTGCGATCCGCGCGCGTAACCTACCCGCCGGTCACCTCGTTCTGCCAGGCGGGCCGCCACCCAGGCGGCGCAGACGGACGGACGCACGCCCGGGCCGGCCCGGCCCGGGCCTCGAAGCGGGGAGCAGGGTTTGGACGGGGAATCGACACCGCGGCCGGACCGCCCGGTACCGGGGCGGCTCCCGGCGGAGGTCACCAGCTTCGTCGGCCGGCGGCGGGAGCTGACCGAGCTGGCCCTGCTGCTGGCCGGGCACCGGCTGGTGACGGTCACCGGCCCCGGCGGGGTCGGCAAGAGCCGGCTGGCGCTGCGGGCGGCGGCCCGGGCGGCGGGCGCGTTCCCGGACGGCGGCCGGCTGGTCGAGGTGGCGCCGGTGCGGGACGGGCGGCTGCTCGGGCACGCCGTGCTGGAGGCGCTGCGGCTGACCGACGGCACCGCGCGGGCCCCGCTGGAGGTGCTGGCCGAGCAACTGGCCGGGCGCCGGATGCTGCTGGTGCTGGACGGCTGCGAGCACCTGGCGGCGGCCTGCGCCGAGCTGGCGGCGGCGCTGCTGCGGGACCTGCCGGGGCTGCGGGTGCTGGCCACCAGCCGGGTGGCGCTGCGCACCGCCGGGGAGCACCTGCTGCCCCTGGCCCCGCTGCCGGTCGGGCCCGCCGAGCCGGACGGCCCGCCGGCCGTCCCGCCGGACGCGGTGCGGCTGTTCGCGGACCGGGCCCGGGCGGTGCTGCCCTCCTTCGAGGTCACCGCGGCGAACGCCGGGGCGATCGCCCGGCTCTGCCGCCGGCTGGACGGCATCCCGCTGGCCGTGGAGCTGGCCGCCGGACGGCTGCGGGCGCTGTCGGTGGAGCAGATCCGCGACCGGCTGGACGACCGGTTCCGGCTGCTGACCGGCGGCGATCCGGCCGCCCTGCCGCGCCATCGGACGCTGCGCACGACGGTCGACTGGAGCCATGAGCTCTGTACGGTGCAGGAACGTTTACTCTGGGCCCGCCTCTCGGTCTTCGCGGGCGACTTCGACCTGGACGCGGCCGAGTACGTCTGCACCGGCGAGGGCGTCGACCCGGACGAGCTGCTCGACCACCTCACCGAACTCGTCGCCACGTCCCTGGTGCTGCGCGAGGAGGGCCCCCACGGCGTGCGGTTCCGGCTGCTGGACACCGTGCGCGAGTACGGGCTGCGGTGGCTGCGGGCGGGCGGCGGGGAGCACCGGCTGCTGCGCCGGCACCGGGACTGGTACCTGGGGATGGCCACCTGGGGCGAGGTCGAGTGGTTCGGCCCCCGGCAGGCGGAGACCGCCGAGCGCACCGCCCTGGTGCACGCCGACCTGCGGGCCGCCCTGGAGTTCAGCCTGACCGAGCCCGGCGAGGAGCAGACCGCCCTGCTGATGGCCGGCACCCTCTGGTTCCACTGGGTCGGCTGCGGCCGCCTCGGCGAGGGGCGGCACTGGCTGGAGCGGGCCCTGGCCCTCGACGCCGAACCCACCGGGGCCCGCGCCAAGGCCCTCTGGGTGACCGGCTACACGGCCACCCTGCAGGGCGACCTGGCGGCCGCCCGGCCCGCCCTGGAGGAGTGCCGCCGCCAGGCGCTGGCCACCGGCGACGACCGCGCGCTGGCCCACGCCGTGCACCGGCAGGGCTGCGCCGCGCTGATCGGCGACGATCCGGCCCGCGCCGTCGAGCTGTTCGAGGAGGCGCTCCGGCACTACCGCACCATCGGCGAGCTCGACGGCAACGTGCTGATGGCGATGTCCGAGCTGGGCATCGCCCACCTCTTCCGGGGCGACCGGGAGAGCGGCGAGCTCTGGCTCGGCCGGGTCCGCGAGCTGTGCGAGGAGCACGGCGAGCAGTGGGCGTACGCGCACGTCCTCTACGCGCTGGCGTACTCGCACTGGCTGAGCGGCGAGATCCGCCCGGCCCGGACGCTGGCCCGGGAGAGCCTGCGGCTCAACCACCTCTTCAACGACCTGCTGGGCATCGTGCTGGCGATCGACCTGCTGGCGCTGCTGGAGACCGAGCCGGCCGGCCCCGGGGAGCCGGGCGACCTGCGCGAAGCCCGGGTGCTGCAGGGCGCCGCGCACCGGATCCGGTGCGCGGTCGGCAAGCCGTTCTTCGGCTCGCACACCTTCAACGGCCCGCACCGGGCCTGCGAGGAGCGCACCGTCGCCGGGCTGACCGAGCAGGAGTCCACCGACTTCTTCGCCGCCGGCGCCCGGCTCGGCCCGGACGCCGCCGTGCACCGGGCGCTGGGCGGCGGCGGGCAGCCGGACGGCCCGGGCCCGCGCCCCGGCCCCGGACCGCTGCCGCCGGCACCCCGGCCCTCCCCCGTGGGACGGTGAGGACCGCCAGCAGGACCCGGGAATAGTTGAATCTTGTTCATTGCTGGAGCGGGCGGAACCACCGTTCGGAAGGAGCACCCCGTGGCCAACATCGCCGACGACTACCGCATGGCGAACTTCTACTTCGACTCCAAGGCGTACACCGACGCCGCCCGGATGCTCGAAGGCGTGCTCGCCGAGGAGCCGGCCAACCTGTCGGTCCGGCTGCTGCTGGCCCGCAGCTACTTCCACTCCGCCCAGCTGCGCAAGGCCGAGGCCGAGCTGCGCCGGGTGCTGGACGCCGACCCGACCGAGGACTACGCCCGCCTGATGCTCGGCCGCACCCTGGAGCGCCAGGGCCGCGCCGAGGAGGCCCGCCCGCACCTGCGGCTCGCCTCCGCGATGACCGGCGAGTCGTACTGACCCACCCCGGACAAAGGGGCGAGCCCCCGTCGCCACAAGGGCGACGGGGGCTCGCTGGGTACCGCAGGTGATACCGCTCGCGGGTCAGCGCGAGTAGTACTCGACGACGAGCTGCTCGTCGCAGATCACCGGGACCTCCTTGCGCTGCGGCGCGCGGTCCAGGCGGAAGGCCAGGGCCTTCAGGTTGACCTCGAGGTACTTCGGGGTCTGGCCCTCGCCCGCGTTGCCACCCTCACGGGCGACCTGGAACGGGACCTTCTCCTTGCTGCGCTCGCGGACGGTGACCACGTAGCCCGGCTTCATCTGGTACGACGGCTTGTTGACCTTGCCGCCGTTGACCTCGATGTGGCCGTGGACGACCATCTGACGGGCCTGGTAGATGGTGCGGGCGATGCCCGAACGCAGCACCAGGGCGTCGAGGCGGGTCTCCAGCTCGGCGACGAGCGCCTCACCGGTCTTGCCCTCGGCCTTCTTCGCGCGGTCGAACGCGCGCGCCATCTGCTTCTCGCTCAGGTCGTACTGAGCGCGCAGACGCTGCTTCTCGACCAGACGGACCTTGTAGTCCGAGTTCTGCTTGCGACCACGGCCGTGCTGGCCGGGCGGGTACGGGCGGGCCTCGAAGTACTTGACGGACTTCGGGGTCAGCGGCACGCCGAGCGCACGCGCGATCTTGACCTTGGGACGCTTCTGGTTCGCCATGAACCAAACCTTCCTTGCTTACGAATACGGCTTCACCAGGTGTTGACGGAGGTCGCACGTCGCGGCCCGGAGAAAACCCCACCGCCCGGGGGCAGTGCGATCAGCCGCTCTCCGGAGCCGGGCACGAGATGTGCAAGCACACGGGTGGCCCACCAAGGTTGTGTTGGTGGGCTGCACGCGACACCGAGACGGTGCGCGACGCTCCTGGGCTCCCGCGAGGGAGCCGTCACCGTTGCCCCGCTGGTGTGGCCGGTCGGTCAGGGTCTCCCCTCACCGCCGTCCCGGGATACGGCACTCCGCCCGAGTATACCGGCAGATCACTCGCCCTCCGACCCGGGCTTCTCCTTGCCCTTCGAGGGCCTCTTCGACTCCCCCCGAAGGCGCGCCCTGGTCCACTCCACCGCGTCCGCGTAGCGGGCCTCTCCGCCGTGGCGGGTCGGCTGGTAGTAGGCCTTGCCGTGCACCGCGTCCGGCGCGTACTGCTGGGCCGCGATGCCCTCCGGCAGGTCGTGCGGGTAGCGGTACCCCTTGCCGTGCCCCAGCTTGCCCGCGCCGCCGTAGTGCGCGTCCCGCAGGTGCGGCGGCACCGGGCCGGCCAGCCCCTGCCGGACGTCCGCGAGCGCCGCGTCGATCGCCAGGTAGGCGGCGTTGGACTTGGGCGCCAGCGCGAGCGCGATGGCCGCCTGGGAGAGGATGATCCGCGCCTCCGGGAAGCCGATCAGCGCCACCGCCTGGGCCGCCGACACGGCCGTCTGCAGCGCCGTCGGATCCGCCAGGCCGACGTCCTCGCTGGCCGAGATCATCAGCCGCCGGGCGATGAACCGCGGGTCCTCCCCCGCCTCGATCATCCGGGCCAGGTAGTGCAGCGTGGCGTCCACGTCGCTGCCCCGGATCGACTTGATCAGCGCGCTGGCCACGTCGTAGTGCTGGTCGCCGTCCCGGTCGTAGCGGACGGCCGCGTGGTTGACGGCGGTCTCGGTGGTGGCCAGCGTGATGCTCGCCTCGCCCTTCTCCAGCGCCGCGCCGGCCGCCGCCTCCAGCGTGGTGAGCGCCTTGCGGGCGTCGCCACCGGCCAGCCGCACCAGGTGGTCCTCGGCCTCGGGGCTCAGCTCGACCGCGCCCTCCAGACCGCGCTCGTCGGCGACCGCGCGGCGCAGCAGCGCCCGGATGTCGTCGTCGGTCAGCGACTCCAGGGTGAGCAGCAGCGAGCGGGAGAGCAGCGGGGAGATCACCGAGAAGTACGGGTTCTCGGTGGTCGCGGCGATCAGGGTGACCCAGCGGTTCTCCACGGCGGGCAGCAGGGAGTCCTGCTGGGCCTTGGAGAAGCGGTGGATCTCGTCGAGGAAGAGCACCGTCTCCCGGCCGGTCATGCCGACCGCGCGGCGCGCGCCGTCGATGACCGCGCGGACCTCCTTGACGCCGGCGGTGATCGCGGACAGCTCGACGAACCGCCCCTCCACCGCCTGGCTGATGACGTGCGCCAGGGTGGTCTTGCCGGTGCCGGGCGGGCCCCAGAAGATCACCGAGCTGGTCGCCGCCGGGCCGCGCGCGCCCGCGACCAGCCGGCGCAGCGGGGAGCCGTCCTTGAGCAGCTGCCGCTGCCCGGCCACCTCGTCGAGGGTGCGCGGGCGCATCCGCACGGCGAGTGGCGCCCGGCCGGGCTCCTTGCTCTGGCGTTCCTCGGCGGCGGCGGTGAAGAGGTCCGGTTCGTCCACACCGGAAGCCTATGCGAGCCCGCCGACAGCCCTGTGCGCTACGACTCCCGGACGTCCAGCAGCACCGTCTCGAACTCCTCCAGCGAGCGCAGCGCCAGCCCGCCGGCCGTCACCCCGCGGGCGCGGATCTCCGCGGCCGGGCCGCGGGAGGCCACCAGCGAGGCCCGGTCGGCGAACAGGATCCCCACCGCGCCGCGCTCGTCCTCGGCGCTGAGCAGCATCGAACCGCCGAGGCAGCCGTCGATCCGCCGCTGGGCGGGCAGGCCGTCCTCCCGGAAGCGGGCGGCGATCCGTTCGCGGTCCGCGCCCGCGAGGTCGAACCGCACGAGGCGGAACCACGAACCCGGGGCGACCGCCGGTGCCTGGGCGACCTCCGCGGCCTCCCAGACGTCGACGGTCGCCGTCCCGGCGAACGGGGCCAGCAGTTCGTCCCGCCGCCCGCGCAGCCGCTCGGCGCTGTCCCGCTCGTTCTGCCGGGTCGCCCACCACGAGCCCATCGTGATGATGCCGAGTTCCCGGTCGGCGAACAGCCCGTAGCCCACGTAGCCGGGCTCCGCCGACAGCAGGCCGACCGCCTCGGCGGACAGCCCGTCGAGGGCCCGGTCGACGCGTGCGGGGTCGCCGGTGAAGTAGCCGGTGCGAACGAACATGGGCGGTCTCCTGACCTCATCCGAATCCGAGCACCTCCATCGGACGGCCGCGCGGCGGTGGCGGCAACGCCGCACGGCCGTTCGGCGGAGGCGCCGGGCCGGACCGGGCCGGACGCCGGACCGGGCCGGGCGCCGGACCGGGCCGGGCGCCGGGCCGGACGCCGCTACGAACCCAGACCCGCCGCGTGGTCCGGGACGTACCGCTGCCGGTCGCGCGGCGGCCGCTGGTAGCCGCGCGAGGCCGGGCGGTCCGGCAGCTCGATCTTCGGCGGCCGCACCTCGCGGTACGGCACGGTGGACAGCAGGTGGGCGATCATGTTGATCCGGGCCCGCCGCTTGTCGTCGCTCTCCACCACGTTCCACGGGGAGTCGGGGGTGTCGGTGTGCAGGAACATCTCGTCCTTGGCCCGCGAGTAGTCCTCCCAGCGGGTGATCGACTCGACGTCCATCGGCGAGAGCTTCCAGTGCTTCATCGGGTCCTCCAGCCGGTCCCGGAAGCGCCGCTCCTGCTCGGTGTCGCTGACCGAGAACCAGTACTTGCGCAGCAGCAGGCCGGACTCGGTGAGCATCCGCTCGAAGGTCGGGCACTGGTGCAGGAACTGCCAGTACTCCTCGTCGGTGCAGAAGCCCATCACCTTCTCCACCCCGGCCCGGTTGTACCAGCTGCGGTCGAACAGCACGATCTCCCCGGCGGCCGGCAGGTGCTCGACGTAACGCTGGAAGTACCACTGGGTGCGCTGCCGCTCGGTGGGCGCGGGCAGCGCGGCGACCCGGGCGATGCGCGGGTTCAGATACTCCGTCACCCGCTTGATCGCGCCGCCCTTGCCGGCCGCGTCGCGGCCCTCGAAGACCACGACCAGCCGGGCGCCCTCGGCGCGCACCCACTCCTGGAGCTTCACCAGCTCGTGCTGGAGCCGCAGCAGTTCCCGCTCGTAGGGCTTCTTCGCCAGGCGCTCGTCCGGATCGGTCCGTCCGTCCGGGGCGCTCTGCTCGCGCTGGGCCTTCGCTGCCACCCGGGTGCCTCCGTTCGGTGGGTGCTGATGACCCTTCACCGTACGTCCTGGAACGGGTTGCCGCAGGTCCGGGGGGTTCCGGCCGGGCAGCGGCGGCCCCCTGAACCGCCGCTGCCCCGCTCCCCCGTCGGCCGGTCCGAAGACCGAGCGCTCAACCATGACCCAGACCTGCCGGACGGGTCCAATTTCCGATTCCATAACCTTGGGGCATGGATGTCGACACCCGCCTGCTGCGCAGCTTCGCCGCGGTCTGCGAGGAGGGTCAGCTGACCGCCGCGGCGGCCCGGCTCTTCGTCTCCCAGCCGACGCTGACCAAGCAGATCCGCCAGCTGGAGAGCCTGCTCGGGGTGGAGCTGTTCGAACGGTCGCGGCGCGGCATGGCCCCCACCCGGGCCGGCTGGGCGCTGGCCGCGCACGCCGGGGTGCTGCTCGCGGGCTGGGAGGAGGCGCTGCGCGCCACCCGGGCGGCCGCGGCGGACCAGGGCTCGACGCTGCGGGTGGGGTTCGAGGGCGGCATCATCAACCTGATGACCCAGCGCACGGTGGCGGACTTCGCCCGCCGGATGCCGGGCTGGCAGGTGGAGCTGCGGCAGAACAACTGGTTCGACCCGACCTCGGGGCTGGCCGCCGGCGAGATCGACCTGACGCTCTGGCACGCCCCGCCGTCGCTCTCCGAGCGGTACAGCGTGGCCGTGCTGGGCCAGGAGGCGCGCTGCGCGGCGCTGCCGGCCGGGCACCGGCTGGCCGCCCGTGCGGTGATCGACTTCGAGGAGCTGCTCGACGAGCCCTTCGTGGCGATCCCGCACGAGGCCGGGCACTGGCGCGACTACTGGTTGGCGGTCCGGGAGCGGGGCGGGCGACCTGTGCGGATCGGCGCGGTGGCGCACAACACCGACGAGTGGCTGGCCGCGGTGGTGTGCGGCCAGGGCGTCGGTTTCGCCCCGGAGACGATGAGCCGGCTGGCACCGCGCGAGGATGTCGCGTACCGGCCGGTGCGAGGGTTGAGCCCGAGCCAGGTCGGGCTGTACTGGCCGAAGGACCGGGAGCCGACGCCCGCCATGACCGCGTTCGTGCGCAGCTGTCGCACGACGATAGGTCTCGGAGGAGAGCCGGCTCGGTCGCCCCGGACGGCACCGTCGATCTGACGGCACCGTCGATAGCGACGGGGCCGGACGGCCCGAGGGGCTAGACGGCCTCGAAGGGCTCGGGGTAGTGGCACAGGCCCCGCGGGGAGCCGTCGTACGCGGGCAGCGCGAGCGTCTGGAGGAAGCCGTCCGGCACCTCGAACGGGCCGCTCACCTCGTGCCGCTGGGCCGGGATGAAGCCGAAGCGGCCGTAGTAGTCGGGATCGCCGAGCACGACGACGAGCTTCTCGCCGGCGTCCTCGGCGGCCGTCAGCGCGGCCCTGACCACCAGCTCGCCGACGCCCTTGCGCTGCCACTCGGGGGCGACGGCGACCGGCGCGAGCGCCAGCCCCTTGCCCTTGCCGACCCGCAGCCGGGTGAGCAGCGCGTGGCCGACCACCAGTCCGGAGTCGTTGACCGCGACCACCGACAGGTCCGGCAGCCAGGCCGGGTCGCGGCGCAGCGCGTCGACCAGGTCGGCCTCGTCGGGACCGGGGAAGGCGGCCATGTGGACACGTCTGGTGGCGGGCGCGTCCTCGGGACACTCGATCCTGGTACTGACCTTCACAGGAAACCCTCTCTCTGTCGCACACCGTTGTGGACCGGCCCCGGACAGCGGAAATGCCGTCCGGGGCCGTGAAAGGTTAGCCGATGTCGGCCGACGGGGTGTCAGGCCTTCGCCTGGCCCTCGGACTTGCCGTCCTCGCGGACCTTCGGCTGGGCGTCGACGCCGGCCTCGCGCCGCTGCGCCGGGGTGATCGGGGTGGGGGCACCGGTCAGCGGGTCACCGCCGGTGGACGTCTTCGGGAAGGCGATGACGTCCCGGATGGTGTCGTACCCGCCGAGCAGGGTGACGATCCGGTCCAGGCCGAAGGCGACACCGCCGTGCGGCGGCGGGCCGTAGTTGAAGGCGTCCAGCAGGAAGCCGAACTGCGAGGCGGCCTCCTCCTCGGAGAGGCCGATCGCGTCGAACGCCCGCTTCTGCACGTCCCGCTGGTGGATACGGATCGAACCGCCGCCCAGCTCCGAGCCGTTGAGCACGAGGTCGTAGGCGTTGGACAGCGCGGCGCCCGGGTCGGTGTCGAAGGTGGCCAGCGACTCCGCGGTGGGGGCGGTGAAGGGGTGGTGCACGGCGTGCCAGCCCTGGAACGCGCCCTTGTCGTCCTCGATCGGCTCGAACATCGGGAAGTCGACGACCCAGAGGAAGGCCCACTGGGACTCGTCGATCAGCTCGCAGCGGCGGCCGATCTCCAGACGGGCGGCGCCGAGCAGCTCCTGCGAGGCGCGCTCCTTGCCCGCCGCGAAGAAGATCGCGTCGCCGTTCTTGGCGCCGGCGGCGGCGGCCAGGCCGGCCAGGTGCTCCTCGGAGAGGTTCTTGGCGACGGGGCCGCGCAGCTCGCCGGTCTCGGCGTCGATGAGCACGTAGGCGAGGCCGCGGGCGCCGCGCGCCTTGGCCCAGTCCTGCCAGGCGTCGAGCTGCTTGCGCGGCTGCGAGGCGCCGCCGGGCATGACCACGGCGCCGACGTACGGGGCCTGGAAGACCCGGAAGTCGGTGCCCTTGAAGTACCCGGTGAGGTCGGTGAGCTCCTGGCCGAAGCGGACGTCCGGCTTGTCCGAGCCGTAGCGGCCCATGGCGTCGGCGTAGGTCATCCGCGGCAGCGGGTTCGGGATCTCGTAGCCGTGGACCTCGCGCCAGATGGCGCCGATGATCTTCTCGCCGAGGGCCAGGATGTCCTCCTGGTCGACGAAGGAGGCCTCGATGTCCAGCTGGGTGAACTCCGGCTGGCGGTCGGCGCGGAAGTCCTCGTCGCGGAAGCAGCGGGCGATCTGGTAGTAGCGCTCCATGCCGGCCACCATCAGCAGCTGCTTGAACAGCTGGGGCGACTGCGGCAGCGCGTACCAGTGGCCGGGCTGCAGGCGGACCGGGACGAGGAAGTCGCGGGCGCCCTCGGGGGTGGAGCGGGTGAGGTACGGCGTCTCGATGTCGAGGTAGTCGTTCTCCTCCATCACCCGGCGGATGATGTTGTTGACCTTGGAGCGCAGGCGCAGGCCCTTGGCCGGGCCCTCGCGGCGCAGGTCGAGGTAGCGGTAGCGGAGGCGGACCTCCTCGTTGACCGTACCGGGCTCGTACTCGGCGACCGGGAACGGCAGCGGCGCGGCCTCGGAGAGGACCTCGATCTCGCTGACCACGACCTCGACGGCTCCGGTCGGGATGTCCGGGTTCTCGTTGCCCTCGGGCCGCACGCGGACGTCGCCGACCACCTTGACGCAGTACTCGGCGCGCAGGCCGTGCACCGAGTCGAGGTCGCGGACCACGATCTGCACGGTGCCGGAGGCGTCGCGCAGGTCGATGAAGGCCACGCCGCCGTGGTCGCGGCGGCGGGCGACCCAGCCGGCCAGGGTGACGGTGGTGCCTGCGTGCTCCGGGCGGAGCGTGCCCGCGTCGTGCGTGCGGATCACAGCTGCTTCTCCTTCAGGGTGGTGACGAGTGCGTCGAGGGCGACGGGGTTCTGCTCGCCGGTGGTGAGGTCCTTGAGCTGGACGACGCCCTCGGCGAGGTCGCGGTCACCGGCGACGAGGGCGAAGCGGGCGCCGGAACGGTCGGCGGACTTCATGGCGTTCTTGATGCTCTTGACGCCGAAGGCGAGGTCGGTGGCGACGCCGGCCCGGCGCAGCTCGATCACCTTGGCGAACAGGACGTTCTTGGCCTCCTCGCCGAGCGCGACGGCGTAGACGGAGGTGGCGGCCGGCAGGTCGAGGGCGACGCCCTCGGCCTCCAGGGCCAGGAAGGTGCGGTCCACGCCGAGCGCCCAGCCGACCGAGGGCAGCGCCGGGCCGCCGATCATCTCGGACAGGCCGTCGTAGCGGCCGCCGCCGCCGATCGCGGACTGGGCGCCGAGGCCGTTGTGCACGAACTCGAAGGTGGTGCGGGTGTAGTAGTCGAGGCCGCGGACCAGCTTGGGGTCGTCGACGAAGGCGACGCCGTTGGCGGTGAGCAGCTCGCGGACCTTCTCGTCGTAGGCCTTGCAGTCCTCGCAGAGGTAGTCGCGCAGCATCGGGGCGCCGCCGAGCTGGGCCTGCACCGACTCGCGCTTGTCGTCCAGCACCCGCAGCGGGTTGATCTCGGCGCGGCGGCGGGTGTCCTCGTCGAGGTCCAGGCCGGCCAGGAACTCGACCAGGGCGGCGCGGTAGACCGGGCGGCACTGCTTGTCGCCGAGGCTGTTGAGCAGCAGCCTGTAGTCGCTCAGGCCGAGCGCGCGGAAGGCGTCGTCGGCCAGGATGATCAGCTCGGCATCCAGCGCCGGGTCCTCGGCGCCGATCGCCTCGGCGCCGACCTGCGAGAACTGGCGGTAGCGGCCCTTCTGGGCGCGCTCGTAGCGGTAGTAGGAGCCGGAGTACCAGAGCTTGACCGGCAGGTTGCCCTGCTTGTGCAGGTTAGCCTGGAGCGCGGCGCGCAGCACGGAGGCGGTGCCCTCGGGGCGCAGCGCGAGCTCGTCGCCGCCCTTGGTGGTGAGGGTGTACATCTCCTTGCTGACGATGTCGGTCGACTCGCCGACACCGCGGGAGAACAGCTTGACGTCCTCGAAGACCGGGGTCTCGATGTAGCCGTAACCGGCCCGGCGGGCGGGGGCGGCGATCGCCTCGCGGATCGCCAGGAAGGTCGCGGAGCCGGGCGGCAGCAGGTCGTAGGTGCCCTTGGGGGCGGTGAAGGTGCTCAACTTCTCTTCCGTCACATTCCTCGTCGCGGGAAAGCCGGGGCGCCGGCCGCCCCCGCTGCCTGCCGGAGGTAGGGGTTGGTGGCGCGCTCGCGGCCGATGGTGGTCTGTCCGCCGTGGCCGGAGAGGACCACGGTGGCGTCGTCGAGGGGCAGGCACACCCGGGCCAGCGAGCGCATGATCGCCGCGCTGTCCCCGCCCGGGAGGTCGGTTCGCCCTATGGAGCCGGCGAAGAGCAGGTCGCCCGAGAAGAGCACCGGGGGAAGGTCCTCGGCGCCGGGCGTCCGGAACGTCACCGACCCCCCGGTATGGCCGGGGGCGTGGTCGACGGTGAGGGACAGGCCGGCCAGCTCCAGCACGCTGCCGTCGGTGAGCTCGCGCACGTCGTCGGGTTCGCCGACGGTCAGCTCGCCCATCAGCTGGGTGCCCAGGGAGCGGCCGAGGGCCTTCTCCGGGTCGCTCATCATGTAGCGGTCCTCGGGGTGGATCCAGGCCGGGACGCCCTTGGCGCCGCAGACCGGGACCACGGAGGCGACGTGGTCGATGTGGCCGTGGGTGAGCAGCACGGCGACCGGCTTGAGCCGGTGCTCGCGGACCAGTTCCTCGACGCCGGCGGCCGCCTGGTGGCCCGGATCGACGATGACGCACTCCTCGCCCGCCCCCGGGGCGACCAGGTAGCAGTTGGTGCCCCAGGCTCCAGCGGGGAATCCGGCGATGAACACGCGCGTCCTTCGGTGTCGGTCTTCGGGTCTTCGGCGTTCCTCGCCGTGG
The DNA here is from genome assembly GCF_040302725.1 of Kitasatospora sp. NPDC097605. Lineage (NCBI taxonomy): Bacteria > Bacillati > Actinomycetota > Actinomycetes > Kitasatosporales > Streptomycetaceae > Kitasatospora > Kitasatospora sp. NPDC097605. Next base: position 16,715 of record NZ_JBEOSF010000012.1, read on the forward strand.
CGGCTTCGGCTGCGGCTACGAACTGTGATGTAGGGGCAGCCTACCGGCGGTGCGGGCCCGGTTGCGAACCAGATGGGCGTGACAGGTTCACTTCGAGCTGAACGGTTCACCCCGTTCTTACGGTCGCGGTCCCTACACTTGGCCGCCGATGGGTGCGATGATCCGCATCGGCGTCGCACACAGACGAAGCCCCCACATCCGCGATCAGCACATCCGTAGGAGACAGAGCCGGTGGTCAGCAGCGAACAGCGGCGGCGGCAGCTCGCCCGGGAGAAGTACGAGCGCCAGATGGAGCGCCGGGTCGCCGCGGCGGCCGCGCGCAAGCGGCGCAACACGATCCTCGGCGCCGCGCTCGCCGTGGTGGTGCTGGCCGGTGGCGGCACCCTCTTCGCGACCGGCGCCTTCGACTCGGACGACAAGAAGAAGGACGGCCCCACCGCGCAGGCCGCGCCGACCCCGACCGAACCCACCGTGCCGACCCGCAAGCCGGTCGAGGGCTGCGCCGAGCCGGCGCCGGGCGCCCCGAACGGCAAGCAGTGGCAGGCCGAGCCGGCGATGACCGTCGACACCAAGGCCACCTACGCGGTGACGCTGGACACCAACTGCGGCAAGGTGACGCTGTCGCTGGACGCCGCCAAGGCGCCGCACACCGTGAACTCCTTCGCCTTCCTGGCCGGCGAGCAGTACTTCGACCACACCAAGTGCCACCGGCTCACCACCGACGGCATCTTCGTGCTGCAGTGCGGCGACCCGACCGCGAGCGCCACCGCCCCGGGCGGCACCGGCGGCCCCGGCTACAAGTTCGCCGACGAGAACCTCACCGGTGCCACCTACCCGGCCGGCACCGTGGCGATGGCCAACGCCGGCCCGGGCACCAACGGCAGCCAGTTCTTCCTGGTCTACAAGGACACCACGCTGTCGCCCAACTACACCCCGTTCGGCACCATCACCGGCGGTCTGGACGTGCTCCAGAAGATCGCCGCCGCGGGCACCCTGGAGGGCGGCGGGGACGGCCACCCGATGGCCGACGTCACCCTGAACTCGGTGACCGCCGCCAAGGGTTGACCCGCTCCGGGGCCGCCCCGACCCGCCCGCGCGGCGCGCCGGGGCGGCCCCGGCCCGAAATCGCCCGGCCCGGATGCGGACAGCACCGGTCCTGGTCGCCTATGTTGGCGTTGTGTAGGGTGCCCAGACCCGCCGGCCGTCACCCTCGGCAGCAGGACACGGCGGACGGGGACGGCGGACTCATCGGTCCGCCGCACATCAACTGTGGACGACGGACGCGTACCGCCCCGGCGCGGGCGCGACGTCATGTGGAGGACGCGCTATGAGCAGCGACCCGTGGGGCCGTGTGGACGAGCAGGGCACGGTCTACGTCAGGACCGCCGACGGCGAACGCGTCGTGGGTTCCTGGCAGGCCGGCTCGCCCGAGGAGGCGCTCGCCTACTTCGAGCGCAAGTACCAGGGCATCGAGGTGGAGATCGGCCTGCTGGAGAAGCGGGTGCGCACCACCGACCTGGCCGCCAAGGACGCCCAGGCCGCCCTGGAGCACCTGCGCGAGCAGGTCACCGAGGGACACGCGGTGGGCGACCTGGCGGCGCTGGCCCAGCGGCTGGACGCGCTCGCCGGCGAGATCGAGAGCCGTCGCGAGGAGCGCAAGGCGGCCCGCGCCAAGGCCCAGGACGAGACCCGTTCCGCCAAGGAGGCCCTGGTCGCCGAGGCCGAGCAGCTCGCCGAGTCCACCCAGTGGCGGGAGGCCGGCGACCGGCTGCGCGCCCTGGTGGACACCTGGAAGGGCCTGCCCCGCCTGGACCGCAAGAGCGACGACGAGCTGTGGCACCGCTTCTCGCACGCCCGCTCGGTCTTCTCCAAGCACCGCAAGTCGCACTTCGCGGCGCTGGACGCCGAGCGCGAGCAGGCCCGGCTCACCAAGGAGCAGCTGGTCTCCGAGGCCGAGGCGCTCTCCTCCTCGACCGAGTGGGGCGACACCGCGGCCCGCTACCGCGACCTGATGGCGCGCTGGAAGGCCGCCGGCCGCGCCCAGCGCGACGTCGAGGACGAGCTGTGGGCGCGGTTCCGCGGCGCCCAGGACGTCTTCTTCCAGGCCCGCTCCGCGGTGTTCAGCGAGCGCGACGCCGAGCAGGTCGCCAACCAGAAGCTCAAGGAGGCGCTGGCCGGCGAGGCCGAGGCGATCCTGCCGATCACCGACCTCAAGGCCGCCAAGGCGGCGCTGCGCGAGGTGAACGAGCGCTGGGAGGCGATCGGCCACGTTCCGCGCGACGTCCGCCCGAAGCTGGACGGCCGGCTGAACGCGGTCGAGCGGGCGATCCGCGAGGCCGAGGACGCCGAGTGGAAGCGCTCCAACCCGGAGGCCAAGGCCCGCGCCGCCGGCATGGTCGGCCTGTTCCAGGCCAAGGCGGACAAGCTCCGCTCCGACCTGGACAAGGCCCGCGCGGCCGGCAACGCCTCCAAGGCGGCGAAGCTGGAGTCCGAGCTGGCCGGCGTCCAGGAGCTGCTGGACCAGGCGCACCGCAGCCAGGAGGAGTTCAGCGGCTGATCCGGCCGCGGACGACACACGCGGAAGGGCCCCGGGGATCGCTCCCCGGGGCCCTTCCCGTACGCCGGTCCGGCTACTTGTTGCGGGCCGAGGTGACCCGGTAGACGTCGTAGACGCCCTCGACGCCGCGGACCGCCTTGAGGACGTGGCCCAGGTGCTTGGGGTCGCCCATCTCGAAGGTGAAGCGGCTCATCGCCACCCGGTCGCGGGAGGTCTGCACCGCCGCCGACAGGATGTTGACGTGCTGGTCGGACAGCACCCGGGTGACGTCCGAGAGCAGCCGGGAGCGGTCCAGCGCCTCGACCTGGATGGCCACCAGGAAGACCGAGGACTGGGTGGCCGCCCACTCGACCTCGATCATCCGCTCGGGCTGCTGGCTGAGCGCCTCGACGTTGACGCAGTCGGCGCGGTGCACCGAGACGCCGTTGCCGCGGGTGATGAAGCCGACGATGGCGTCGCCCGGGACCGGGGTGCAGCAGCGCGACAGCTTCACCCAGACGTCCTCGACGCCCTTGACGATCACGCCCGGGTCGCCCTTGGCCCGGCGGCGCACCGCGCGCCGGTTGTCGTGGGTCGGGGTGGCCGTCTCGGCGAGGTCCTCGGTGGCGCCCTCCTCGCCGCCCAGCGCCTGCACCAGCTTCTGGACGATGTTCTGCGCGGTGACGTGGCCCTCGCCGATCGCCGCGTACAGCGAGGAGATGTCCGGGTAGCGCATCTCGTGGGCGAGGGTGACCAGTGAGTCGCCGGTGAGGATCCGCTGGATCGGCAGGCCCTGCTTGCGCATCGCGCGGGCGATGGCCTCCTTGCCCTGCTCGATCGCCTCCTCGCGGCGCTCCTTGGAGAACCAGGCGCGGATCTTGTTGCGGGCGCGCGGGGACTTGACGAAGCCCAGCCAGTCGCGGGACGGTCCGGCGTTCTCCGCCTTGGAGGTGAACACCTCGACGGTGTCGCCGTTCTCCAGGGTCGACTCCAGCGGCACCAGCCGCCCGTTCACCCGGGCCCCGATGGTGCGGTAGCCGACCTCGGTGTGCACCGCGAACGCGAAGTCCACCGGGGTGGCCCCGGCCGGCAGGGCTATGACGTCGCCCTTGGGGGTGAAGACGAAGACCTCGTTGCTGGCCAGGTCGAAGCGGAGCGACTCCAGGAACTCGCTGGGGTCGGCGGTCTCCTTCTGCCAGTCCAGCAGCTGCCGCAGCCAGGCCATCTCGTTGACGGCGCCGGCCTTGTCGTCCTTGCGGGTCTGGGTCGGGGTGTCGGTGCGCACCTTGGAGGCGCCGGCCACCGCGCGCTGCTTGTACTTCCAGTGCGCGGCGATGCCGTACTCGGCGCGGCGGTGCATGTCGAAGGTGCGGATCTGCAGCTCGACGGGCTTGCCCCCGGGACCGATCACCGTGGTGTGCAGCGACTGGTACATGTTGAACTTGGGCATCGCGATGTAGTCCTTGAACCGCCCCGGCACCGGGTTCCACCGCGCGTGGATGGTGCCCAGCGCCGCGTAGCAGTCGCGGACGGTGTCGACCAGGACCCGGATGCCCACCAGGTCGTAGATCTCGGCGAAGTCCCGGCCCCGGACGATCATCTTCTGGTAGACCGAGTAGTAGTGCTTCGGCCGGCCGGTGACGGAGGCGGTGATCCGGGCGCCGCGCAGGTCGCCCTGGACCTGGTCGATGACGGTCGCCAGGTACTCGTCCCGCTTGGGGGCGCGCTCGGCGACCAGCCGGACGATCTCGTCGTACATCTTGGGGTAGAGGATCGCGAAGGCGAGGTCCTCCAGCTCCCACTTGATGGTGTTCATGCCCAGCCGGTGCGCCAGCGGGGCGTAGATCTCCAGCGTCTCGCGGGCCTTCTTCTCCTGCTTCTCCCGCTTGAGGTAGCGCATGGTGCGCATGTTGTGCAGCCGGTCGGCCAGCTTGATCACCAGGACCCGGGGGTCCTTGGCCATCGCGACGACCATCTTGCGGACCGTCTCGGCCTGCGCGGCCTCGCCGAACTTGACCCGGTCCAGCTTGGTGACGCCGTCCACCAGCAGGGCCACCGAGTCGCCGAAGTCCTTGCGCAGGGTCTCCAGGCCGTAGTCGGTGTCCTCGACGGTGTCGTGCAGCAGCCCGGCCATCAGCGTCGGGGCGTCCATGCCCAGCTCGGCCAGGATGGTCGCGACCGCCAGCGGGTGGGTGATGTACGGGTCGCCGCTCTTGCGTTTCTGCCCGCGGTGCCACTTCTCGGCGACCGCGTACGCCTTCTCGATGTCGCGCAGCAGCGCCGGGTCGGCCTTGGGGTCGTTGGCCCGGATGGAGCGGAAGAGCGGCTCCAGGACGGGGTTGAGCACGCTGGAGCGCTGGCCGCCGAGGCGGGCCAGGCGGGCCCGCATGCCCCCGCCGCCGGCGGAGCCGCGGCCGGCCGGGGCGGGCGGGCGGGACGGGGTCGGCGCCGGGCGTGCCGGGGTGGCCGCCGAGGGCGTGGGCCGGTTCTCGGGGGCGGCCGCGGCTGCCGTGGGCACAACCTCGTCGGGCAAGGACACTCCTCAGGGCGCTCGGCCTGCCCCCCGCGGGCGCCGCGCGGCTCGGGCCGCGCCCCGCGCAACCGGGAGGGGATGAATCTTCATGGTACCGAGCCTCGCGCCGGGACGTTTGGTCGGCCGGGCCCGCACACACGGCGGACACCCTCCCGACACAACAGCGGGCGGCGGCCGGGTGTTCCGACCGCCGCCCGCCCGGGCCGTGCGTGTTCAGACCGTGACCAGCGTCTCCAGCGGAGCGCCGCCCAGGTGCGGGGCCAGCCGCCCGCGGCCGTCGAGGAAGCCGAGCTCCATCAGCACGACCACGCCGACCAGTTCGGCCCCGGCCTCCTTGACCAGGTCCAGCGAGGCGCCGATGGTCCCGCCGGTGGCCAGCACGTCGTCCACCACCAGCACCCGCTCACCGGGCGCGAAGGCGTCGCACTGGACCTCCAGCGTCGCCGAGCCGTACTCCAGCTCGTAGGAGCGGCGGAACACCTCGCCGGGCAGCTTGCCCTGCTTGCGGATCGGCACGAAGCCGACCCCGGCCGCGAAGGCCGCCGGGGCGGCCAGCACGAAGCCGCGCGCCTCCAGGCCGACCACCTTGGTGGCCCCGAGCTCCGTGGCCCGCTCCGCCAGCGCCCGGGTGAGCGCGGCGAAGGCCTCGGCGTCGGCGAGCAGCGGCGCGATGTCCTTGAACAGCACGCCCGGCTTCGGGTAGTCCTGGACGTCCCGGATCCGGCTGGTGAGCAGCTCGGCCAGTGCGTTGTCGGCGGTGGTCACGAAGGGTCCCTTACGGTCGGCGGAGGTCAGCGCTTGGTGGACGGACGGCCCTTGGCACGCGTGGTGCCGGCCGCCCGGCCGCGCTGACCGACCATACCCGCCGGCAGGTCCTCGTCGGCGATCTCCTCCACCTCGCCGGCCTCCTTGGCCGCGGCGGCCTTGGCGTCGGCGGCGCGGCGCTGGGCGACCCGCTTGGCCAGGGCCTTCATCTCCGGCGCCTCCTCCTTCAGCTGCGCGAGCAGCGGGGTGGCGACGCAGATCGAGGAGTAGGCACCGGCGGCGAGACCGATGAACAGCGCCAGCGAGATGTCGTTCAGGGTGCCGGCACCGAGCAGACCGCCACCGATGAACAGCAGCGCCGCCACCGGGAGCAGGGCGACCACGGTGGTGTTGAGCGAGCGGACCAGGGTCTGGTTGAGGCCCGCGTTGGCAGCCTCGCTGTAGGTGAGCTTGTTCTGCTTGGTGAGGTCCTTGGTGTTCTCCTTCACGGTGTCGAAGACGACGACCGTGTCGTAGAGGGAGTAACCGAGGATGGTCAGGAAGCCGATCACCGTACCGGGGGTGACCTCGAAGCCCACCAGGGCGTAGACGCCGATGGTGATCAGGAGGTCGTGGATGAGGGCGACCAGGGCGGCCACCGCCATCCGCCACTCGAAGGCGATCGCCAGGTAGATCGTCACCAGGATCATGAAGATGATCAGACCGGTGAGCGCCTTGTTGGAGATCTGCTCACCCCAGCTGGGACCGATCACCTGGGTGTCGATGTCCTGGACCGGGACGCCGATCTCCTGCGACAGCTTGCCGGTGAACTCCGAGGAGGTGGTCTTGTCCTCCGAGGAGACCTGGATCCGGATCTTGCCGTTGTCGGTCGACTGCACCAGCGGGTGCGAGGAGACGATCTTGTCGACCGCCTCCTGCGCCTGCGACACCGACAGCCCCGGCTTGGACACGGTGTAGACCGAGCCGCCCTTGAACTCGATGCCCAGGTGCAGGCCCATCGCCAGGCCGATCCCGGCGATCAGGACGATCACCGCGGAGATGCTGTACCAGAGCTTGCGGCGGCCGACGAAGTCGAAGCTGACCTCGCCCTGGTAGAGCTTGTGGCCCAGATTGGAGAAGCGCGACACGGTGTCAGGCCCCCTTCACGGCGGCGGACGAGGGGGTGCGGCGGCGGGTGCTGCGCAGCGGCGGGCGGGCGCCCAGCCGCTTCGGGTCCAGGCCGGACCACGGGTGGCCTTCGTAGAAGAACTTCCGGCGGGCCAGCAGCGTGATCAGCGGCTTGGTGAACAGGAAGATGACGACGACGTCGAGCGCCGTGGTCAGGCCCAGCGTGAAGGCGAAGCCCTGGACCTTGCCGACCGAGACCAGGTAGAGCACGGCGGCACAGAGGAAGGAGACGAAGTCCGAGACCAGGATGGTGCGCCGGGCGCGCGGCCAGGCCCGCTGGACGGCCGGGCGCAGCGGAGCGCCCTCGCGGACCTCGTCGCGGATGCGCTCGAAGTACACGATGAAGGAGTCGGCGGTGATGCCGATCGCGACGATGGCGCCGCAGACCGCCGGCAGGTTCAGCGCGAAGCCGATGCCGGAGCCGAGCAGGCTCATGATCGAGTAGGTCAGCACCGCGGAGACGATCAGACCGGCGATCGAGATCAGGCCCAGACCGCGGTAGTAGATCAGCGAGTAGGCGACCACCAGGACCATGCCGATCAGACCGGCGACCAGGCCGGCCTTCAGCTGGTCGCCACCGAGCTGCGGGGAGACGGTGGTGACGTCGCTGGTGGTGAACTCCAGCGGCAGGGCGCCGAAGCTCAGCACGTTCGCGAGGTTCTGCGCCTCGGACTGCTTGAAGCTGCCGGAGATCACGGCCGAGCCGCCGGGGATCGCGCCGCGCACGTACGGGTGGGAGACGACCTGGCCGTCCAGCACGATGGCGAACTGGTTGGCCGGCTCGGGCTGGCTGGCCAGCTGGCCGGTGACGGCGGTGAAGGCGTCGGTGCCCTTGCCGTTGAACTGCAGCTGGACCTGCCAGCCGCCGCCCTGCTGGGTGTCGATGGTGGCCTGCGCCTTGGAGACGTCCGAGCCGAAGACGGCGACCGGGCCGAGCGCGAGCTTGTAGAAGGCGCCGTTCTCCTCCTTCTGGGTGCAGGCGACGGTCGGCGCGCCCTCGGCGCTCTGGTAGTTCTTGCTCCGCTGGTCGGGCTTGGAGCAGTCCAGCGCGGCGAACTGGGCGGCCAGCTCCGGCGGGACGGTGCCCTGGGTCATCGCCGCGGAGAGGTCCTGCGGGGCCGGGGCGGCGGGGTCGGTCGCGGCGGCGCTCGGGCTGCCGGTGGCGGCCGCGGCGCTCGGGGTGCCGGTGGCGGCGGCTCCGGTGGCGGCGGGCGTGGTCGGGTTGTCGGCCGCGAGGGCCTCACCGGCCGGACGGCCCTGCTTGGTGGCGCTCGCGCTCGGGGTGCCGGTCGCGGCGGCGGCGCTCGGCGTGCCGGTGGCGCTCGGGGTGGCGGCGGCGCTCGGGGTGCCGCTCGCGTCCGCCGACGGGGTCTGGGTCGGGGCCGGGACCTGGAGGCCGCTGGGCGCGAGGGCGAGGACCGGGCGGAAGTACAGCTTCGCGGTGGTGCCGACCTGGTCGGCCGCGCTCTGCTTGTCACCGCCCTTGGGGATGTTCACGATGATGTTGCGGTCGCCCTGGGTCTGGACCTCGGCCTCGGAGACGCCCATACCGTTGACGCGCTGCTCGATGATCCCGGTGGCGATGTCCATGTTGGACTTGTTGATCGCCTTGGGGTCGGTCGACTTCGCGCTCAGCGTGATGCTGGTTCCGCCGGCGAGGTCGATCCCGAGGCGGGGCTTGGTGGTGCCCGTCCCGAACATGAGGGCGACCAGTCCGACGGTGACGACCAGGATGAGGGCCAGCGCCCGCCCTGGGTAACCGTCGCGCGGGCGCGACTTGGGTGTTGCCACCTTGCTCGTTTCTCCCTGTCCATGCCACTTCCCCCCACCGACCCCCGCCCGGCACGCGGCTGGGCGGGGAGTGGCGGAACTGCGGCCCTGAGTCCTGTGGGCTCGCGGCGGAACGCCGCGCGGCCGGGCGGGTGCCCGACCGTACTACTTGCTCGCGGGAGCCCCGCCCTCGGCCTCGGCCTTCGCGTCACCGCCGGTGGCGTCGTCCTTGCTGAACGACAGCGGCTTCGCGTCGGCCGACCCGGCCTCCACCTCGGCGTCCTCGTCCGAGGCGTCGACCCCCTCGTCCTCGTCCGGACGACCGTTGATGATCGCGTCGTACTCGGCGGCCTCCAGGACCGCGGCGATCGCGCTCTTGGTGAAGTGGGTGACCACGCCCGGCGCGATCTCCAGCTCGACGGTCTCGTCGTTGACCGCCTTCACCTTCGCGTACAGGCCGCCGATGGTCCGCACGCCCGCCCCCGGCTCCAGCGACGTCTGCATCTGCTGCATCTGCTGCTGGCGCTTCTTCTGCGACCGGAACATGAGCACGATCGCGAGGATCGGGAGGAGAAGGATGATGAGGTTCACTGCAGCCAGGGTCCTTTACGGGCCGCCGGCCGGCGGCCTGTGTGGTAATGGGTCGTCCCGTCGGGTGAGAGGGGCGGTCCGGCGGAGTCTAGGCGACCCCGAACTGATCGGACAACGCCAAGCATCGCATCCTGCCGCCGAAAGTGGCGACCCTCCGCCTGCACAGTTTCCCCGGACTTCCGCCCCGGCTTCGGCAGGCGCCCCGCACGACGGGCGCGCATGATCCGCACACGCTCCGCCGTCACCCGTTCGGCTCAGCGCGACGGCGCCTCGTCAGCCCTGGTCGGCGGCACCGTCCCGGTCCGCGGCGAAGAGCCCGGGCTGTGCGGGCGCCGCACCGCGTCCGGGCTGCGCCGGAGGGGTGAGTCCCAGGTGCGCCCAGGCCGCGGCGGTGGCGATCCGCCCGCGCGGGGTGCGGGCCAGCAGGCCCTCGCGGACCAGGAACGGCTCGGCGACCTCCTCGACCGTCTCGGCCTCCTCCCCCACCGCGACCGCCAGGGTCGACAGCCCGACCGGGCCGCCGCCGAACAGCCGCAGCAGCGCGTCCAGCACCGCCCGGTCCAACCGGTCCAGACCACGGGCGTCCACCTCGTAGACGTCCAGCGCCTGGCCGGCGATCCCGGCGGTGATCACGCCGTCGTGGCGCACCTGCGCGTAGTCGCGCACCCGGCGCAGCAGCCGGTTGGCGATCCGCGGCGTGCCCCGGGAGCGGCCGGCGATCTCGGCGGCGCCGGCCGGGTCTATCTCCACGTCCAGCAGCGCGGCCGAGCGGTGCACCACCCGCTGCAGCTCGGCGGGCGCGTAGAACTCCATGTGCCCGGTGAAGCCGAACCGGTCGCGCAGCGGCGGCGGCAGCAGACCGGCCCGGGTGGTCGCGCCGACCAGGGTGAACGGCGGCAGCTCCAGCGGGATGGCGGTCGCCCCGGGCCCCTTGCCGACGATCACGTCGACCCGGAAGTCCTCCATCGCCATGTAGAGCATCTCCTCGGCGGGCCGGGACATCCGGTGGATCTCGTCGAGGAACAGCACCTCGCCCTCGCTGAGCGAGGAGAGGATCGCCGCGAGGTCGCCCGCGTGCTGGATCGCCGGGCCGGAGGTGATCCGGATCGGGGCGCCCAGCTCGGCCGCGATGATCATCGACAGGGTGGTCTTGCCGAGCCCGGGCGGCCCGCTGAGCAGCACATGGTCGGGGGCGGAGCCGCGCTGGCGGGCCGCCTGGAGCACCAGCGACAGCTGCTCGCGCACCCGCTCCTGGCCGATGAACTCGTCCAGCAGCCGCGGGCGCAGCGCCGCCTCGACGGCCTGGTCCTCACCGTCGGCGGCGGCGGTCACCAGCCGGTCGGCGGGCTCGGAGTCGTACGGGCTCATCGGAGGCGGCTCCCACATCGGTGTCGGCAGTGTCGTCGGTGTCGGCGGTGTCGACAAAAGGACAGGTCGTCAGATGGCTTCAGCGAGAGCGGTTGAGTCCGCGCAGCGCGAGGCGCAGCAGCGCGCCGACGTCCGGCACCGGCTGCGCCTCGGCCTCCGGGGTGACGGCGGCGACCGCGTCGTCCGCCTCGCGCGGCGCGTAGCCGAGGCCGACCAGCGCCGAGTGCAGCTGCTCGCTCCAGGGCGCCGGCCCGGTGGCGACCGGCTTCTGCGCCGGGACCGCGCCGTGCGGGGCGCCCAGCTTGTCCTTGTACTCCAGCAGCAGCTTGGCGGCCTTGGCCTTGCCGATGCCGGGCACCGCGACCAGCGCCTTCTCGTCGCCGTTCGCCACCGCCACGCGCAGCGCGTCGGGGCTGTGCACCCCGAGGATGGCCTGCGCCAGCTTGGGACCGACGCCGGGCGCCGCCTGGAGGATCTCGAAGATCGCCCGCTCGTCGTCGTCCGCGAAGCCGAACAGGGTCAGCGAGTCCTCCCGGACCACCAGCGAGGTCGCCAGCCGGGCCGGCTCGCCGAGCCGCAGCGCGGCCAGCGTGTTCGGCGTGCACTGCACGGCCATGCCGACCCCGCCGACCTCGACCACCGCGATGCCGCCGGACAGCGCGGCCACGGGTCCTTGCACGAAGGCGATCATCGGGTGGTTCCTTTCAGGCCCTGCGGGGAGGTGGTACGGGCCGCCCGGATCGCGGCCTCCAGGCGGTTGGCGGCGCCGCCGCGCCAGATGTGGCAGATGGCCAGCGCCAGCGCGTCGGCGGCGTCGGCCGGCTTCGGCGGCGCGTCGAGCCGCAGCAGCCGCTGCACCATGGCGGTGACCTGCGCCTTGTCGGCCCGGCCCGAGCCGGTGACGGCGGCCTTGACCTCGCTCGGGGTGTGCAGGGTGACCGGTATGCCGCGCCGGGTCGCGCAGAGCATCGCCACCGCGCTGGCCTGCGCCGTGCCCATCACGGTGCGGACGTTGTGCTGGGCGAAGACCCGCTCGACGGCCACCAGGTCCGGCCGGTGCTCGTCCAGCCAGGCCTCCAGGCCCTGCTCGACCAGCAGCAGCCGCTGCCCGATCTCCGCCTCGGCGGGGGTGCGCACCACCCCGACCCCGGCCATCCGCAACGGCCGGCCCGGCGCGCCCTCGACCACGCCGACCCCGCACCTGGTCAGCCCCGGGTCGACACCCAGCACCCGCACCACGGCATTCCCGCCCCTTCTGGATTCGAGCATCGACCTGCGAAGGCTACCCCCCGCCACCGACAGTGCCCCGAACGACACCGGCCCGGCGGTCCTGGGGACCGCCGGGCCGGGAGGGGGCACGATCACTCGGCGTCGAGCTGCGCACCGACCTCGTCGCTGATGTCGAAGTTGGCGAAGACGTTCTGCACGTCGTCGCTGTCCTCCAGGGCGTCGATCAGCTTGAAGATCTTGCGGGCGCCGTCGACGTCCAGCTCGACCTGCATGCTCGGGACGAAGTTGGCGTCGGCCGAGTCGTAGTCGACGCCGCCGTCGACCAGCGCGGTGCGCACGGCGACCATGTCGCCCGGCTCGGAGACGATCTCGAACGCCTCGCCCAGGTCGTTGACCTCCTCGGCGCCGTGGTCGAGGACGATGTCCAGGAGCTTCTCCTCGTCCACGCCGTCCGCCTTCGGGACGACGACGACACCCCGCCGGTTGAACAGGTAGGAGACCGAGCCCGGGTCGGCCATCGAGCCGCCGTTGCGGGTCATCGCCACGCGCACGTCGGAGGCGGCGCGGTTGCGGTTGTCGGTGAGGCACTCGATGAGCACCGCGACGCCGTTCGGGCCGTAGCCCTCGTACATGATCGTCTGGTAGTCGGCGCCGCCGGCCTCCAGACCGCCACCGCGCTTGATCGCACGGTTGATGTTGTCGATCGGGACCGAGCTCTTCTTGGCCTTCTGCACGGCGTCGTACAGGGTCGGGTTGCCGTTCAGATCCGGACCGCCGGTGCGCGCCGCCACCTCGATGTTCTTGATCATCTTGGCGAAGAGCTTGCCGCGCTTGGCGTCGATCACGGCCTTCTTGTGCTTGGTGGTAGCCCACTTAGAGTGGCCGGACATCGCCAGCTCCTTTACGTCGCCAAAGGGAAATGAACAGATGAGATCTTACCGGTGCGGCCGCGTCCCGACCGCACACGGTCATGCACGCGCGGTCACGCGGCGGCGAGGTGCTCCTCGACCATGCGCACGAAGTAGGCGTGCACACGGTGGTCGCCGGTGAGCTCCGGGTGGAACGAGGTGGCCAGCAGATTGCCCTGGCGGACCGCCACGATCCGGCTCTCCGGGCCGTCGGCGGCCGGCAGCTCGGCCAGCACCCGGACGCCCGCGCCGACCGACTCCACCCAGGGGGCGCGGATGAACACGCCGTGCACCGGGGCGTCGTCCAGGCCCTGGAAGGCGATGCCGGACTCGAAGGACTCGTTCTGGCGCCCGAAGGCGTTGCGGCGCACCGTCATGTCGATGCCGCCCACGGTCTCCTGGTCCTCGCGCCCGTCCAGGATCTTGTCCGCCAGCATGATCATGCCGGCGCAGGTCCCGTACACCGGCATGCCGGCGGCCACCCGCTCGCGCAGCGGGTCCATCACGCCGAACAGCAGCGCCAGCTTGGACATCGTGGTGGACTCCCCGCCGGGGATCACCAGCGCGTCGACCTCGGCCAGCTCCTCCGCGCGGCGGACCGGGCGGGCCAGCGCGTCGGCCTCGGCCAGCGCGATCAGGTGCTCGCGGACGTCACCCTGCAGGGCGAGGACGCCGATGACTGGAGTGGACACTTCTCGTACCTCTTGACTCTCGAACGGACGACGCACGGCGGCCCGCCGCGCCGATGATCTCACCGCGCGGCGGGCCGTCCACAGCGCATTACCAGCCGCGGTTGGCGTACCGCTCGCTCTCCGGCAGGGTGTCGCAGTTGATGCCGACCATGGCCTCGCCGAGGTTGCGGGAGGCGTCGGCGATGATCTTCGGGTCGTCGAAGAAGGTGGTGGCCTTGACGATCGCGGCGGCGCGCTTGGCCGGGTCGCCCGACTTGAAGATGCCCGAGCCGACGAAGACGCCCTCGGCACCCAGCTGGCGCATCAGCGCGGCGTCGGCCGGGGTGGCCACGCCACCGGCGGAGAACAGCACGACCGGCAGCTTGCCGAGCTCGGCGACCTCCTTGACCAGCTCGTACGGGGCGCGCAGCTCCTTGGCGGCGGCGAACAGCTCGTTGTGGTCCAGCGCGCGCAGGTGGCCGATCTCGTTCTTGATCTGGCGCAGGTGGCGGACCGCCTCGACGACGTTGCCGGTGCCGGCCTCGCCCTTGGAACGGATCATGGCCGCGCCCTCGGCGATGCGGCGCAGCGCCTCGCCCAGGTTGGTGGCACCGCAGACGAAGGGGGTGGTGAAGGCCCACTTGTCGGAGTGGTTGACCTCGTCGGCCGGGGTCAGCACCTCGGACTCGTCGATGTAGTCGACACCGAGCGACTGCAGGACCTGGGCCTCGACGAAGTGGCCGATGCGGGACTTGGCCATGACCGGGATCGAGACCGCGCCGATGATCTCCTCGATCATGTTCGGGTCCGACATGCGCGCCACGCCGCCGTCCTTGCGGATGTCGGCGGGCACCCGCTCCAGGGCCATGACGGCCACAGCGCCGGCGTCCTCGGCGATCTTGGCCTGCTCGGCGTTGACCACGTCCATGATCACACCGCCCTTGAGCTGCTCGGCCATGCCGCGCTTCACCCGGGCGGTACCGATCTGCGGCTGGTCTGCGGTGGTGGGGGTGGTGGACACGTGAGACCTCACTCGAAGATGAACCAGTGCTATCGCCCTATGGTAGGCGGAAGGCAGGGGCACTCCATGCGCCACCAAGGCCAGCCGGTCCGGCGGGATACGACAAAGAGGCCGTATCCGGACCCACCCGTCACGACAGGTGAGACCCGTACCACGGACCGGCCCCGCTACGCGGGCGCGCCCTCCGGCGTGAGCGCCACCGGCGGCGCGTCGTCCATCTCGAAGGCCATCGGGAACGGCGCCTTGCCCGCCAGCCGGAAGTAGCGCACCAGCCGGTGCTCGCGCACCGCCCGCGCCGCCCGCACCGCGTCGTTGTGGAACCGCCGCGCCATCGGCACCCGCCGCACCGCCGCCGTCAGGTCCCGCACCGCGTCCTCGCCGCCCGGCTCCGCCACCAGCGCCGCCACCTGCTCCGGCTCCGCGAACACCGCCCGCAGCGCCAGGCTCAACTGGCTCTCCGCCACCTCGCGCTGCTCGTCCTCCGCCTGCCGCGCCGCGTGCGCCGCGTCCAGCAGCAGCAGCGACGCCGCCGGGTCCAGCAGCGAGGACGTCGCCAGCTCCATCGCCACCGACGCCCGCCGGACCAGCTGCGCGTCCAGCGCCGCACGGGCGGCGTCGATCCGGGCGTGCAGCCGGTCCAGCCTTCCGGCCGTCCAACTGAGGTACATGCCGAACAGCACCACGGCCACGCCGGCCCAGATCCAGGTAGTCACGGGGCGCTACGCTACCGGGTGCCCCCGGATCACCCCTCGATCGCCGTGCTCCGGTAGGCCTCGCGGTCGATGTCACGCACGTCCACCGCCAGGTTCAGCCGCTCCCCCGGTGCCGGCTTCACCCGCTCCGCCAGCAGCGCCAGGACCCCCTCGGTGAGCGCCGACTTCGCCTCCGGGCTGCGCCCCGGGAAGATCTGGAACTGCACGAACAGCTGCGCCTCGGGGCGCTCGCTCTGCCCGACCACGACCTCCGGATCGGTCGCCCGGAAGATCGTCTTGCAGCCCTCCGGCCTGGCGGCGATGGTCTCCACCGCCAGCCGGTTGATCGCCAGGCCCAGCTCACGGCGGTCGAAGGAGCCGGCCAGGCTCGGGGAGTAGTCGACGGAGATCTGCGGCATCGGGCCCTCCAGGGACAACAGGAGCTACGGACAGGGAAACCGCGTCCGACCTTAGCCGCGCCCGCCGCCCGCTCAGTCCCGGGCCAGCCCGAACCGGCCACGGCGGCCGCTGCGCTCGTCCTCCACCACCGCGGCCTCCCCCGCCGTCACCGTCTCGTACACGGCCAGGATGTCCGCGCCCACCGTCGACCAGTCGAACCGCCGCACGTGCCGGGACGCCGCCTTGCGCAGCTCCTCCAGCCGCGCCGGGTCCCCCAGCAGCCGCAGCGCCGTCCGCGACAGCGCGTCCGCGTCCTCCACCGGGAACAGCTCGCCCGCGTCCCCGCCGTCCAGCACCTGCTTGAACGCGTCCAGGTCGCTCGCCAGCACCGGCGCCCCCGCCGACATCGCCTCGACCAGGATGATCCCGAAGCTCTCGCCGCCGGTGTTCGGCGCCACGTACAGGTCCACGCTGCGCAGCAGCCGGGCCTTGTCCCGGTCGCTCACCATGCCGAGGAACTCCACCTGGGCCCGGACCTCCGGCGCCAGCCCGGCGACCGCCTCCTCCTCGTCGCCCTTGCCCGCCACCAGCAGCCGCACCCCCGGCCGCTCGGCGAGGATCCGCGGCAGCGCCGCCAGCAGCGTCGGCAGCCCCTTGCGCGGCTCGTTGATCCGGCCGATGAAGCCGATCGTCCCCGGCCGCCCCTCGGCCGCGCCGCCGGTCCAGCGCTCGTCCGGCTCCGCCCCCGCGAAGAACCCGACGTCCACGCCGTTGGGGATCACCACCGCGTCCCCGCCCAGGTGCTCCACCAGGGTGCGCCGCGCGTACTCGCTCACCGCGATCCGCGCCCGCATCTTCTCCAGCCCCGGCTGCAGGATCGGCGAGGCCGCGATCATCGCCCGCGAGCGCGGGTTGGAGGTGTGGAAGGTGCCCACCATCGGCCCCGAGGCCGACCAGGCCGCCAGCATCGACAGGCTCGGCGAGGCCGGCTCGTGCACGTGCAGGATGTCGAACCGCCCGTCATGCAGCCACCGCCGCACCCGGGCCGCCGACAGGATCCCGAAGCTCAGCCGCGCCACCGAGCCGTTGTACGGCACCGCCACGGCCCGCCCCGCCGACACCACGTACGGCGGCAGCGCCTCGTCGTCCTCGGCCGGCGCCAGCACCGACACCTCGTGGCCCAGGCCGATCAGGTGCTCGGCGAGGTCCCGGATGTGGAACTGCACGCCGCCGGGGACGTCCCAGTCGTACGGGCAGACGATGCCGATCTTCACGGGTCTCCTCGAAATCCTGCGGGCGATGCGGTGCGGTGCCGTCCGGCGCGGACGGCGGTCCGAGGGCGGTCCGACCGGGGGCCTCAGGCCCCCGACGCCTCGGCCGCCGGCTCCCCGGCCGCCTCCGCCGGCGGACGGGCGGCGGGCTCCCGGACGGCCTGCCGCACAGCGCCCCCGGCCCGGGCGGCCTCCGCCTCCACCGTCTCACGGACCGGGAGGTCGGCCAGCCAGAAGCGCTGCAGCATGTGCCAGTCCTCCGGGTGCTCCCGGACCGCCGACTCCCACACCGCGGCCATCGCCTGCGTCATCGCCCGGGTCTTCTCCGCCCGGTCGCCCTCCGCCGGCACCACGACCTCCGGGTGCACCCGCCCCCGCATGGTCCGCCCCTCGTACCAGAGCGACACCGGCAGCAGCGCCGCCCCGGTCCGCTGGCACAGCGCCGCCGGACCGGCCGGCATCCGCGTCGCCTCGCCGAAGAACGACACCTCGATGCCCGCCTCCGAGAGGTCCCGGTCGCCCACCAGGCAGACCAGCCGGCCCGCCCGCAGCCGCCGCGCCAGCGTGCCGACCACGCTCACCGAGCCGCCGGTCAGCGCCAGCACCTCCATGCCCAGGCCCTCCCGGAACGCCACGAACCGGTCGAACAGCCGCTCCGGCTTCAACCGCTCCGCCACCGTCGTGAACGGGTACCCCCGGGACGCCACCCAGGCGCCCGCCAGGTCCCAGTTGGCCATGTGCGGCAGCGCGGCCACCACGCCCCGCCCGGCGTCCAGCGCCTCCTGCACGTGCTCGAAGCCGTCCACCCGGACATCCCGCAGCACCCGCCCGCGGCCCCACACCGGCAGCCGGAACGACTCCTGCCAGTACCGCATGTACGAGCGCATCCCCGCCCGCGACAGCTCCCGCAGCCGGGCCTCGTCCGCCTCCGGGCACACCCGCAGCAGGTTCGCCTCCAACTGCAGCACCCGCTTGCCGCGCCGCCGCCACGCCGAATCCGCCAGCCGGTCGAACAGCGACCGCGCCGCCGGCTCGGGCAGGTGCTTGAGCGCCCCCCAGCCCGCCGCGTACGCCGTGTACACCAGTCGGTCCACCACTCGGTCCTTCACCGCGGGACCGCCCCCTCTCAGCTCCCGGCCGCCATGCGGTCCGCCTCGAACGCCTCACGGCGCACCGTCAGCATCCGCTGGAACACCGTCACCAGACTGCCGACCGCCACCAGCCACAGCGCCACCGGCAGCAGCCACTCCACGTACGGCACCCCGAACGTCTGCAGACCCGCCACACCGGCCGCCACCAGGCTGATCACCAGCCGCTCGGCCCGCTCCACCAGCCCCGACACGTCGCACGGCAGCCCCTGGCTCTCCGCGCGCGCCTTGGTGTACGACACCACCAGCCCGCTCGCCAGGCAGAACACCGCCACCGCGCACAGCAGGTCGTTGTCGCCCTTGCCCGCGTACCACATGGCGATACCGCCGAAGACCGCCGCGTCCGCGACCCGGTCCAGCGTCGAGTCCAGGAACGCCCCCCACTTCGTGGACCGCCCCAGCTGCCGCGCCATGTTCCCGTCCACCAGGTCCGAGAAGATGAACAGCGTGATCGTGATGGTGCCCCAGAAGAACTCCCCGCGCGGGAAGAACACCAGCGCACCCGCCACCGAACCGGCCGTACCGACCAGCGTCACGGTGTCCGGGCTCACCCCCAGACGGATGAGGAACGCGGCGAACGGGGTCAGAACACGTGTGAAGAAGGCACGCGCGTATTTGTTGAGCATGGCCTTCCCGACCGCTCCGATCTCCCTGGTACCCGCCTGCGGCCAGAGTGCGCGGCAGACGACCCGATGGATCAGCCCATCCGGCCCACCCATCGTAGCCACGCCCGCCGACCTCCCCCGCGCACACACCACCCCCGCATGCCGCTCGCGCGCCCCCCGCCCCCATCGCACCTAGACTTTCACCCACAGTCCCGGCGCGACGGGAGGAGACCCCGATGCCCGACCGCAGCACCGCCAGAGCCGGCCAGGCCCCCGCCGTCGCCGGACCGGGCGACCTGCGCAACGTCGTCCTCATCGGCTGCGCCGGCGTGGGCAAGACCACTCTCGCCGAATCCCTCGCCCACGCCGCCGGCGCCGTCGGCCGCCCCGGCCGGGTCACCGACGGCACCACCGTCTCCGACCACGAACCCATCGAGCACCAGCAGCAGCGCTCCGTCCAGCTCTCCGTGCTGCCCCTCGAATGGCGCGGCACCAAGATCAACCTGCTCGACCCGCCCGGCCACCCCGACTTCGCCGCCGACCTGCGCGCCGCCCTGCACGCCGCCGACGCCGCCGTCTTCGTCGTCTCCGCCACCGACCCGGTCACCGCCCCCACCCGGGCCCTGTGGCGCGAGTGCGCCGCCGAGAACATCCCCCGCGCCCTCGCCGTCGCCAAGCTCGACATCGCCCGCGGCAGCCTCGACGACATCCTCACCGCCTGCCACGACGCCTTCGGCCTCGGCCCCGACACCCTCCGGCCGCTCTTCCTGCCCGTCCACCACGACGGCCACCCGGACGGCAGCATCGACCTCCTCACCGGCCACACCTACGGCCAGGCCGACCCGCTGCCCGACACCGAAGCCGCCCGCGAGAGCCTCGTCGAAGCCATCTCCGGCCAGGACGACACCCTCATGGAGCAGTACCTCACCGGCGAGACCCCCGACACCGACTCCCTCGAAGCCGGCATGCGCCGCGAGGTCCTCGCCTGCACCCTCCACCCCGCCGTCCCCACCAGCGAACACGGCCTCGGCGCCACCGAACTCCTCGACCTCATCACCACCACCTTCCCCACCCCCGCCGAACGCACCCGCCCCGCCCCCGACTGCGACCCCGACGCGCCCCTCGCCGCCCAGGTCGTCCGCGTCACCGGCGACGCCTACGTCGGCCGCGTCAGCCTGCTGCGCCTCTACGCCGGCACCCTGCGCCCCGACACCCGCATCCGCCTCACCGGCCCCGACCACCCCGCCGACCAGGACGCCGAGGAACGCGTCACCGGCCTCACCAGCCCCTTCGGCAAACTCCAGCGGCCCGTCCCGCACGCCGTCGCCGGCGACCTCGTCTGCGCCGCCAAGCTCACCACCGCCCGCGCCGGCGACACCGTCCAGGAACCCGGCCACTCCGCCGAACTCGACACCTGGAACCTCCCCGAACCCCTGCTGCCCGTCGCCGTCGAGGCGCACAGCAAGGCCGACGACGACAAGCTCTCCCAGGCCCTCTCCCGGCTCGCCGCCGAAGACCCCGCGCTGCGCCTCGAACAGAACCCCGACACCCACCAGCTCGTCCTCTGGTGCACCGGCGAGGCACACGCCGAAGCCGTCCTCGACCGGCTCCGCAACCGCCACGGCGTCCACGTCGACACCGTCGAACACCGGGTCGCCCTGCGCGAGACCTTCGGCACCGCCGCCGCCGGCCACGGCCGCCTCGTCAAGCAGTCCGGCGGCCACGGCCAGTACGCCATCTGCGACCTGGAGGTCGAACCCCTCCCCGCCGGCTCCGGCTTCGAGTTCCAGGAACACGTCGTCGGCGGCTCCGTCCCCAAGCACTTCATCCCCTCCGTCGAGAAGGGCGTCCGCGCCCAGCTCGCCAAGGGCGTCGCCACCGGCCACCCGCTCGTCGACATCCGGGTCACCCTCACCGACGGCAAGGCGCACTCCGTCGACTCCTCCGACTCCGCCTTCCAGACCGCCGCCGCCCTCGCCCTGCGCGACGCCGCCGAACACGCCGTCATCCGGCTCCTCGAACCCGTCGCCGCCGTCAGCGTCCTGCTGCCCGACGACTACCTCGGCGCCGTCCTCGGCGACCTCTCCGCCCGCCGCGGCCGCGTCCTCGGCACCGAGACCGGCGGGCCCGGCCTCACCCTGCTGCGCGCCGAGGTCCCCGAGCTCGAACTCGCCCGCTACCCCGTCGACCTGCGCTCCCTCACCCACGGCACCGCCGAGTTCAGCCGCGCCCACCTGCGCCACGAACCCATGCCCGCCGCCCTCGCCACCCGCTTCACCGACCGGGACTAGGTCCTCTCCGCCGGGTCACGCTCTTCCGGGTCACGCCGGATCAGCGGCGCGGCAGCGCGCAGGCCGACGTGCCGCCCGGCATCCGGTGCCGGTTGCGCGCCACCCACCGGTACACCGGCGCGGCCACCGAGCGCACCGGCGCCAACGCCAGCACCCCGCCCAGGTACGCCCACACCCCGCCCGAACGCATCAGCAGCCGCGCCACCGCCTGCGCCCCGCCGTACACCCGGCCCGCCGGCGTCACCCACAGCACCTCGCGCTCCGCGCGCTCCCAGGACACCTCACCGCGCCCCCCGGCCACCGCGTCCAGCGCCGCCAGGTCCGCGAACTGGAACGGCACCGCCTCCCAGCCCCCCGACGCCAGCGTCTGCCGCGGATAGCGCTCCGCCCACCGCACGCACGACGTGCAGAACCCGCAGTCCCCGTCGAACACCAGCACCGGATCCGTCAGCCCACCGCTCTCCATGCCGCCATCGTGCACCATCGGGCCCGGCGGCCCGCGACCAGGTGCGTCGAACAGCCGAAACGTGGGCATCATGCCCCACAGGCCCACCGTGGCCCGTTCGTGACGGCACTTCAGACGATCATGCCCGCGCCGGTGCCCCGGCACGGTAACCTGCCGCAGGACGAAGGGGAGGAGGGGACGCCACCGTGACCACACTCGACATGACCCCGGGTGCGCAGATACCCCGGACCGATGCCGGCCCGCAGACCGCCGGCACCCAGGCGATCTCCTCGGTGGCGTACCGCGACACCACGCTGCAGGACGGCGCCGCCAAGCTCGCCGGGACCACCGCCAAGAAGGGCCGCTTCGCCCTCTTCGAGCCCAACCTCGGCGAGGCCTGGAGCAAGGCGCTCATCTCCCGCACCCTCGGCGGCGACCGCAAGCCCCTGGTCCCCGCCTTCGGGATCGAAACCCGCCAGATCGTCGAGCACTGCCTCGCCGCCGAGGAGATCCGCCGCAACCGCGACCGCCAACTGTCCACCATCTCCGTCGTCACCGGCCTGCTCTGCCTGCCCGGCGCCCTGGCCTGGCTCGGCGCCTTCCAGCTGCGCGCCTGGCTCCGGCGCGACAACCCCAAGAACGCCGGCGTCTACGGGGCGATCGTCCTGATCCTCGCCGCCGCGCTCGCCGTGCTGCTCGCGATCAAGCCCCCGGCCGGCGGCATCCTCGGCCTCTACCTGCGCGTCGTCATGCTCGCCCCGGTCATCGGCTGGTACCTCGCCCGCCGCATCGTCGAACGCACCGCCGTCGACCTGCGCGCCCGCTGGCTCTCGCTGGCCGAGGGCAACGCCGTCGCCGCGACCGTCCCGATGGCCGTCCCCCGCGACGACCTCGACAAGAAGGCCGCCGACCTGCGCGCCAAGCTCGGCCGGCTGGAGTCCGAGCAGGAGACCAACGTCCAGCACTACGCCGGCCCCAAGGGCATCCTCGGCGCCGGCCGCCGCTGGGGCGAGTGGAAGCTCATCGACACCCTGCGCCCCGCCGAGGGCCAGATCGACTTCCGCCAGTTCCACCCCTGGGACCTCGTCCGCAAGATCTCCGGCCACCTCAAGGCCCTCGGTATCAGCGAGGTCGCCAACAGCGGCATGCCCAACGTCCAGGTCAAGCAGTGGATCGTCTACGAGGTCGGCGAGAGCGCCGACGAGATCAGCCGCCCCGGCAACGCCGACATGGACGGCGACCACATGCGCGACTTCGCCGTCCAGGCCATCGCCGACAAGCAGACCTTCGCCGGCGGCCCCCGGCACTACCTCGCCACCCAGTTCATCACCCACGACGGCAAGCTCGTCCTGACCTTCACCGTCACCGTCGTGCTGCTCGCCAACACCCTCAACATCACCGTCGCCGGCTACGCCCTCGGCCCCATCGACGGATTCTTCGGCGACAAGCCCAAGGACAAGGAGAAGTCCGTCGCCAAGACCTTCCGGTTCTGGGAGGACCGCACGGTCAAGCTCCGGCTGATCGACAACGACGAGGTCGTCCGGCAGGCCGTCCGCGCCCCCTTCTACCGGACGCCCGGCCTGCTCTCCTGGCTCGGCGGCGGCCTCGGCCTGCCCGAACCCTTCGGTCTGCGGCACACCTGGGCCGGCCAGCCCTGGGGCACCCGCACCATGGCCGACAACGCGCTCAACGCCTCCCACCCGGTGCTCGCCGCCGTCCACACCGCCACCCTGGAGTTCCTCGCCGAGCACGACCTCGACACCGAGCGCGCCTTCAAGGGCCGCGCGGCCGGCCTCAAGGCCGAGGCCCAGGGCAGCCGGCCGTTCAAGGTCGACCAGTACGACGCCTGAGCACGCACGACGGAGGGCCCCGCCGATCGCCGGCGGGGCCCTCCTCGCTGAGCGCGTCAGCCCTGCGGCCAGACCTCGGACAGCATCTTCCGGGTGTCCGCCAGCAACTGCGGCAGCACCTTGGTGTGGCCGACCACCGGCATGAAGTTGGTGTCCCCGCCCCAGCGCGGCACCACGTGCTGGTGCAGGTGGGCGGCGATGCCGGCACCGGCCGCCGCGCCCTGATTCATGCCGATGTTGAAGCCGTGCGCGCCCGAGGCCGCGCGCAGCGCCGTCATCGCCTTCTTGGTGAACACCGCCAGCTCGGCCGTCTCCGCCTCGTCCAGCTCGGTGTAGTCCGCCACGTGCCGGAACGGGACCACCATGAGGTGCCCGCCGTTGTACGGGTACAGGTTGAGCACCGCGTACACGGTGTTGCCGCGCGCGACGACCAGCCCGTCCTCGTCGGTCAGCGACGGGATCGAGCAGAACGGGCAACCGTCGTCCGGAGCCGGGCCGGTGGGCTTGTTCTCGCCCTGGATGTAGGCCATCCGATGGGGGGTCCACAGGCGGCGGAAGCCGTCCGGCTCCCCGACGCCCTGCTGCAGTTCCGGCTCAGTCGTCATGCTGATCAGCATATTCGCCCAACCGGGCTTGCAAAGCCGCGCGGGGCGGACTCCTGAAGGAGCCCGCCCCGCGACCACGTACGGGTGACGGTGTCAGACCTGGATCCGGCGCTCCACCGCGTCCACGATCTCCTGGACGGCCTCGGCCACCGGGACGCCATTCTTCTGCTCGCCGTTGCGGTAGCGGAAGGAGACCGCGCCCGCCTCGACGTCGTCGTTGCCGGCGATCAGCATGAACGGGACCTTGGTCTTCTGGGCGTTGCGGATCTTCTTCTGCATCCGGTCGTCCGAGGTGTCCACCTCGACCCGGATCCCGCGCTTCTTCAGCTCGGCCGCGACCTCCAGCAGGTACGGCACGTGCTCGTCGGTGATCGGGATGCCGGTCACGGTGACCGGGGCGAGCCACGGCGGCATGGCACCGGCGTAGTGCTCCAGCAGCACCGCGAAGAACCGCTCGATGCTGCCGAACAGCGCCCGGTGGATCATGACCGGCCGCTGGCGCGAGCCGTCCGCCGCCGTGTACTCAAGATCAAAACGGACCGGCAGGTTGAAGTCCAGCTGAATCGTGCTCATCTGCCAGGTCCGGCCGATGGCGTCGCGCGCCTGCACCGAGATCTTCGGGCCGTAGAAGGCCGCGCCGCCCGGGTCCGGGACCAGCGGCAGGCCCTGCTTCTCGGCCACGGCGGCGAGGACGGCGGTGGCCTCCTCCCACGCGTCGTCGGTGCCGACGAACTTCTCCGGGTCCTTGGTGGACAGCTCCAGGTAGAAGTCGGTCAGACCGTAGTCGCGCAGCAGGTTGAGCACGAAGGTGAGGGTCGAGTCGAGCTCGTCCGCCATCTGCTCACGGGTGCAGTAGATGTGCGCGTCGTCCTGGGTGAAGCCGCGGGCGCGGGTCAGGCCGTGCACCACGCCGGACTTCTCGTACCGGTACACGGTGCCGAACTCGAACAGGCGCAGCGGCAGTTCACGGTACGAGCGGCCGCGCGCGTCGAAGATCAGGTTGTGCATCGGGCAGTTCATCGGCTTGAGGTAGTAGTCCACGCCCTCGTCGAGCTGCATGGGCGGGTACATACCGTCCGCGTACCAGTCCAGGTGGCCGCTCTTCTCGAAGAGCTTCCCCTTGGTGGCGTGCGGGGTGTAGACGAACTCGTAGCCCTCCTCCTCGTGCCGGCGGCGCGAGTAGTCCTCCATGGCGCGGCGGATGATGCCGCCCTTGGGGTGGAAGACGGCGAGGCCGGAGCCGATCTCCTCGGGGATGGAGAAGAGGTCGAGCTCGTTGCCGAGCTTGCGGTGGTCGCGCTTGGCGGCCTCCTCCAGGAACTCCAGGTGCGCCTTGAGCTCGTCCTTGCTCGGCCAGGCGGTGCCGTAGAGCCGCTGCAGCATCGGGTTCTTCTCGCTGCCGCGCCAGTAGGCGGCGGCCGAGCGCATGATCTTGAACGCCGGGATCATCCGGGTGCTGGGCAGGTGCGGGCCGCGGCAGAGGTCGCCCCAGCACTGCTCGCCGCTCTTGGCGTCCAGGTTGTCGTAGATGGTGAGCTCGCCGGCGCCGACCTCGACGTCGGCGCCCTCGCCGGCGGTGGCGGCGGAGCCCTTGAGGCCGATCAGCTCCAGCTTGTACGGCTCGTGGGCCAGCTCCTCGCGGGCTCCCTCGTCGGTGACCACCCGGCGGGAGAACTTCTGCCCGCGCTTGATGATCTCCTGCATCTTCTTCTCGATGGCCTTGAGGTCATCGGGGTGGAACGGCGTCGCGACGTCGAAGTCGTAGTAGAAGCCGTCCTTGACCGGCGGGCCGATGCCGAGCTTGGCCTCCGGGAAGAGCTGCTGCACGGCCTGGGCCATGACGTGCGCGGTGGAGTGGCGCAGGATGTCGAGGCCGTCGGGGCTGGAGATCTCGACCGGCTCGACCTCCTCGCCGTCCTGGAGGGCGTAGGCGAGGTCCTTGAGCCGGCCGCCGACCCGGGCGGCGATGATCGAGCGGTCGTCGGCGAAGAGCTCGGCGGCCGTAGTGCCCGTGGTCACCACGCGCTCTTCCCGATCGGGTTCGCGGTTGATGATTACCCGGACGTCCGTCACCGGTCTCTCCTGACGTGCTGGATTCAGAGGGCGCAGCACAGCGCTGCGCCTGACGATGGTACCGAGACCGGTGGCCCCACCGTCACCTCCGTACCCTTCCTACCCCCGGTCCCCCTCCCCCAGGGTCTTGAGCAGGCGCTCGCGCTCGGCGTCCTCCAGTCCGCAGGGTTCCAGGCCGGTGGGCCGGGTGAGCCGCCGGAAGCCGCCGCGCCGCTCCAGGCGGCCGCTGATCCGTACCGGGGTGCCGGCCAGGTGGGCCTCGGCGGCGAGCCGGTAGGCGGGGCCGGGGAGGCGGACCTTGATCTCGTCGACCTCGGCGCCGCCGAGCACCCGCAGGCGGACGCTGCCCGGCCCGGCGGGGTCGGCGCGCTTGAGGCGGACGACCAGGCCGACGATGGTCACGGCGACCGCGGGCTCGATGCGTTCGAGTAGTTCGGCGGCCTCCTCCAGGGCGGGCAGGTCGCCGGGCGAGAACTCGACGGCGATCCGGCGGTCGCCGAAGCCGCCGGGGGTGCCGGCGGCGGCGGACCAGGCGACGGTGAACCGGCCGGCGGTGGCGCCGCGCACCAGTTCCCGGACGGATTCGACCAGTTCTCGGCTGACGCCGGACTGGACGGCGTTCTCGAAGGCCTCGCCGCCGCTGACCCGGCGGTAGTCGACGGCGTCACGCAGCGCTTCCAGGGCGCGGACCAGGGTGGTGACCGCGGCCCGGCCCTCGGGGGCGGGTGTGTAGGCGGTCAGGCCGGGGCCGTCGCCGACGACCAGGACCCGGTCGAGGAAGTCGCCGGCCCAGGCGTCGAGGCGGGCGCCGAAGTAGGCGGCTCGGGTGCGGCCGGCCTTGGCGCCGGCGGCGAGCATGGCGCGGGCGGCGTTCCGGAGCCGTTCGGCATCGTCCCAGGGCGCGGCGCCGGGGGTGGTGGTGCCGGGGGCCGCGGCGAGGTCGCGGTGCCACTGGAGCTCGTCGCCGGGCAGCGCCAGGGCGAGCAGGATGGCGCGGGCGGAGGGGCTGGCGGAGCGGGAGAGCGCGGTGACGGCGTCGGTGAGCAGGTCGACCGCGTCGTCGAAGCCGTCGCCGGCGGGGACGAGCAGGCTGACACCGGGGTCGGTGCCCTCGGGCGGCGTCCAGCGGCCGTAGCGGGCGGCGGGTCCGCCGCGCCGGACCCAGCCGTGCCGGGCGAGCAGGGTGGCGAGCACCGCGGGGTCGACGGCGGCCGGATCGGGCAGCGGCCCGGTCTGCGGCGGTTCGCCGAGCGTGGGACCCATCGGCCCGTGGGGCAGTGTCATGGGGCGGCTCCTCCCGGCCGGGGCCGGGCCGTCACGGGCTGCCGCCCGCGCCGATCCTGGCCATGATGTCGCACAGGGCGCGGTCGTCGAAGACCTTCGCGGTGGGGACGCGGACGTTGGTCCGGCGCTGCCCGGTGACGGGGTGGCCGGCCAGGTTGACCCAGTAGCAGCAGTGCCGAAGTTCGAGGGCGTCGGGGCGGGCGGCGAGCCAGCGGTCGACGCGGCGGGGCAGCAGCATGACGACGAGGATCCGGGGCACGGCGACCCGCGGGCGGGCGAGCTTGCGCAGGTGGTCGTTGTCCAGGGTGAAGGAGAAGAACGCGCCGCGCGGGTCGGGCGCGATCTGCTGGGTGGCCTTCAGCTGGATCTTGACGGTGACCTCGTCGTCGACCTCGTGGCTGTGCGAGCCGTGGCTGACGTGCCAGTCGATGCCGTTGTCGGGGAACGGCTGGGAGAGCGAGCAGCCGGCCGCGGCGACGACCGCGTGCAGATAACCGACCTGCAGGGTCTCCATGCACGCGGTCACCGCCAGATCGCCCCGCAGGACGGCCGCCGCCTCGTCGGGCTGCGGCTGCGTCAGCGCCATGACCGTCCGTCCTCCCCCGTCCCCCGGGCCCCGTCCCGGATTCGAACAGGGCACCCGTGGGCAGGGTGCCCGGCCGGTGCTGCGCCAAACGGTTGAGGGGGCGTCAGGGGCGGGTATCACCGGGGCGGGAACGCGCTGTTTTCGAGGGGCAGTCATGCAGCAGCACTGGTTCACCGGTCCGCTCGCCGCCTTCGACACCGAGACCACCGGTGTGGACGTCGAGACCGATCGCATCGTCTCGGCCGCGCTGGTCGTCCAACCCGCCCCGGGCGCGGCCCCGGTGGCCACCGGCTGGCTCGCCGATCCCGGCGTGCCGATACCCGACGGCGCCCGCGCGGTGCACGGGATAACCGACGAGCGGGTGCGGGCGCACGGGCGGCCGGCGCCGGTGGTGGTGGCGGAGGTGGCGGCCGCGCTCGCCGAGCAGGCGCGGGCCGGGCGGCCGGTGGTGGTGATGAACGCGCCGTACGACCTGACGCTGCTGGACCGGGAGTTGCGCCGGCACCGGGGGGTGTCGCTGACCGAGGCGATCGGCCCGGCGGCGCTGCTGGTGCTGGACCCGCGGGTGCTGGACAAGCACGTGGACCGCTACCGCCGGGGCCGGCGGACGCTGACCGACCTCTGCGCGCACTACGGGGTGGAGCTGACCGGGGCGCACGACGCGGGGGCGGACGCGACGGCGGCGTTGGAGGTGGTGCGGACCATCGGCGCGCGGTACCCGGGGGCGCTGGGCGGGCTGACGGCGGCGGAGCTGCACCTGCGGCAGGCGGTCTGGCACGCGGCGCAGGCGCGGGGGCTGCAGGCGTGGTTCGACCGGTCGGGGGCGGACGAGCGGGTGGACCTGTCGTGGCCGCTGCGGCCGGCCCGGTGCGGTTGCGGCCGCCGGCTGTCGCCGGAGCACGAGTGCGAGGTGGCGGCGTAGCGGGCCGGGTCCGGGAACGCCGCAGGCCCTGACCGGTCTCCCGATCAGGGCCTGCGTGCTGTCCGGTGGGCGATACTGGGATCGAACCAGTGACCCCTTCGGTGTGAACGAAGTGCTCTCCCGCTGAGCTAATCGCCCGGGCAACGAGAAGAACTGTAGCACCATTCGGGGGGTGCCGTACAACTCGTTCGGGGAGTGCGTCCGACGCATCCGCAGAACTCCTGCGCGACGCGGAAGGTGACTGCGCCTCAGCACATTCCCGGCACCGTTCGCCGGATTGCGGAAATACATGTGAGGCCCAGCCGATAATCGGCTGGGCCTCACATATCACAATGCATTCCGGTGGGCGATACTGGGATCGAACCAGTGACCCCTTCGGTGTGAACGAAGTGCTCTCCCGCTGAGCTAATCGCCCGGGTGCAGGGAAAACATTACCGCATCCCGGGGGGTGGTCCGAACACGCCGCCTCCCCCGGACGGCCCCGCCCGGCTCGCCGGCGGGCGGGGCGGGGAGGCTCAGTCCTCGTCGATCTTCCAGGGCATGACCAGCCCGTACTTCCACAGGTACCAGCCGCCGAGCGCGGCGATCAGCACCAGGCCGATCGCGGTGAGCGTCAGGTTGCGGCGCCGGACCCGCGGGTCCAGGGCCTTCTGCGCGGCCTCGGCCACCTTGCGGCGGGTCCAGCGCAGGGCCAGCTGGGCCCAGACGAACTCGGTCGCCCAGATGCCCATGCCCAGGAAGATGACCACCCAGCCGGGGCCGGGCAGCGGAAGCATGATCACACCGAGCACCACCACGGCGAGGCCGACCAGGAAGACGGCCACCTGCCAGCTCAGGTGCAGTGGGCGGGAGCGGCGGATGAACCCCGGCGCGCGCGAGCCGAGCGGCTTGCCGTCCTCCGCACCCCGGGCGTCCGGCTCCGCGCCGTCCTCACCCGCACCCGTCGGCGCCCCCGTGTCGTCCGGCACGATCCCGTCCCCCGTTCCGGTGTTCCCGCCCGCGTCACCGCGTGCCTCGTCGCTTCGCACAGTCATGCCAGGAAACTAACCGAGAAGCCCCCGGGTAATCGCCCCCCGGGCGCTCTGTGGCGATTCCGCAATGCGCCGTAAGGGGTACGACTCGCGCCCGAATCGGGACAGAGGGGTTTACATCGGTCGTGGAGGTGGGATGGTCCGTTCGCCGACGTGCGATTCCCCGAGCGCACACTGAGCGAAAGGCCATGGCGCTTATGAACACCACGGTCAGCTGCGAGCTGCACCTGCGCCTCATCGTGTCCAGCGAGTCCTCACTGCCCGTCCCCGCGGGCCTGCGCTACGACACCGCCGACCCCTATGCCGTGCACGCCACCTTCCACACCGGCGCCGACGAGACCGTGGAGTGGGTGTTCGCCCGAGATCTCCTTGCGGAGGGGCTGCACCGACCCACCGGTACGGGCGATGTCCGGGTGTGGCCGTCGCGCAGCCACGGACAAGGGGTGGTCTGCATCGCCCTGAGCTCTCCGGAAGGAGAAGCCCTGCTGGAGGCCCCGGCCCGGGCGCTTGAGTCGTTCCTCAAGCGGACCGACGCCGCCGTGCCGCCCGGCACCGAACACCGTCACTTCGACCTCGACCGGGAGCTGTCCCACATCCTCGCCGAAAGCTGACCCCGACCGGAGGCGGTCACACCCCGTTGTCGGCGGGGTCGTAGCCCCTGCCGTCAACCGCAGCCGTCCTACTCGGGGGCACGGCAGCAGACTCAGCCGCGCACGACGCGGTCTCGGGGCCGGTGACGAAACGGTTCTCTTCCAAACCGGAGGGGGCCTGCGGCACCGAAGGCGCCCGGCACCGGAGCCGGCCATCCCACGGATGGCCGGCCTCCGTGCCGGGCGCGGCCGTTTCTCCGGGCCCTTCCCGGCGCCCTTCGCTCGCTTTCCCGCCCCCTTCCCGCCCCGCTGCCCGGACGCCTGGCCGGACGCCTGGCCGGGCGGACACCGCCGGGCGCGGGCCCCCGGCGCGAACTCCGTACAGACTGACGGAATCCGTACACGTCTTCGACGCAAGCCGCCGCACCGCACCGCACCGCACCGGTAAGGTCTGGGAATGACCCGTAGTCGCGGGGTGCCCACGGCCCCCTCCGCACGAGGAGCCTCCACGTGCTGATCACCCATGACACCGAGTGCGCGCTGAGCATCCTCGTCGAGCTGCTCAACACCGCCCCCGAGGTGTGCGGCACCGAGCTGATGCCCGACGTGGCCGCGCTCGACGCCTTCGTGGTCCGGCAGGAGATCAGCGAGGTCGACTCGCTGACCGAGGACGACCTGCGCCAGGTGCACCGGCTGCGCTCCCGGCTGCGCGAGGTCTTCGGCACGGAGTCCACCGAGGAGGCCGCAGAGCTGGTCAACGCCCTGGTGGCGGCCGCCGGCACGACGCCCCGGCTGACCAACCACGACCACCACGGGTGGCACATCCACTACTTCGCGCCGCACGCCGCCCTCGGCGACCACCTGGCCGCCGAGCTCGGCATGGCGCTGGCGTTCATCCTCACCGCGGGCGAGCGCGAACGGCTGCGCCGCTGCGAGGCGCCGGACTGCGCGCGGGTCTTCGTGGACCTCTCGCGCAACCGCTCGCGCCGCTACTGCGACAGCCGGACCTGCGGGAACCGGCTGCACGTGGCCGCCTACCGGGCCCGCCAGCGCTCGGCGGACGCGGTCCCCTCGGCCTGAGCGCCCGCCGGCCCGGCGCTCAGATGCCCCGGCGGCGCAGGATCTCCTCGATGTCGGCGAAGTCGCCGAGGCCGTCGTCGTCCTTGCCCTGCCCGGCCCGCTTGGGCTTCTCGGCGCGCTTCGGCGCCGCCTGGGCGGCCGGGGCGCCGGCGGCCGGTGCCACGGCCGGACGGGCCGGGGCGGGCCCGGCGGCGGGGGTGGCGGCCTCGCGGCCCTCGGTCACGGCGCCGCGCCGTCCCGCCCAGCGGGTGGTGACCAGCAGCCCCACCGAGACGGCCAGCAGCACGATGCCGGTCCACACCCGGGGGTCGAAGACCAGCTTGACCGCCCAGTCGGCGATCTCGTCGCCGATCGTCCGGGCCACCGGGAACAGGCCGGTCAGGTAGAGGCCGGCGGGCAGCAGGGCGACGGCGAACCAGCGGGTCGCGGAGAGGAGGCGCCGCCGGTAGGCCCGCAGGCCCGCCACGGCCACGCCCCCCGCGGTGAGCGCGAAGGCGACCGCCCCGGTCAGCACGGCCGCCTCCCCTCGCCCGGCGCCGCCGCGGTCACGGTCGCGCTTTCGGCCATCCTGGCGGCCGTCGCTCCGCCAGTCGGACGGCGAGTCGAACCGCATGTCGGACTGCACGTCGGACTGCATGTCGGACTGATCATCTCGTCGGACCTCCCATCGCTGTGGTCTGGCGGTCTGGCCGGGCCCGGGCGCCGGAACGGCACAGGGCCCACTGATGGAACACTGGGGGCATGATCGAAGGTTCCCTCCCCCGTCTCGAGTTCTGGTGCGAGCTCCAGTGCCCGGACTGCCGCACCGCCCTGGACGACGTCCGCGCGCTGCGCGCCCGCTACGGCGACGCGCTGCCGATCGAGCTCCGGCACTTCCCGCTGGAGAAGCACAAGCACGCCTACCCCGCCGCCGAGGCCGCCGAGGAGGCGTTCGCCCAGGGCCTCGGCTGGCCCTTCGTCGAGGCGCTGCTGGAGCGGGTCGAGGACCTGGAGGCGCGCGGTACCGAGGTGCTGCTGGAGGTCGCCCGGGCGGTCGGGGTGGACGCCGAGGAGG
Organism: Kitasatospora sp. NPDC097605; assembly: GCF_040302725.1. NCBI lineage: Bacteria > Bacillati > Actinomycetota > Actinomycetes > Kitasatosporales > Streptomycetaceae > Kitasatospora > Kitasatospora sp. NPDC097605. Next base: position 49,201 of record NZ_JBEOSF010000012.1, read on the forward strand.
TGGACACCGCCCTGGTGGACGGACGGCACATGCTGACCGTGGACGCCGACCAGGCCGAGGGCCGGGCGATCGGGGTCACCGGCACGCCGACGTACGTGATCGCCGGACAGCGCCTCGACGGCGGGAAGAGCCAGGACGGCCTGCTGGAGCGCATCGTCGCCGCCGTCGAGGCCGCGAAGGCGTCCTGACCCTTCCCCGGGGTGACCGGCACATCGCCGCCGGTCACAGCAGCGGCTTGCCGTAGACACGGTTGGTGACCCGGTGGCCGAGCGACTCGTAGAGGCGGATCGCGACCTCGTTGCCGCTGAAGACGTTCAGCCCGAGGTCGCGGACGCCCGCCGACAGGCAGACGTGCTCGGCGAGCAGCATCAGCGCGCGGCCGTGGCCGCGGCCCCGGTGGGCCTCGGCCACCTCGACCACCATCACCCAGGCCAGCGGGGAGCCGTCGGGCAGGTCGCGCAGCCGCAGCGCCAGCCAGAGCGATCCCAGCGGCTCCTCCCCCGGCCCGAAGAGCCGGCGCAGCGCGACGCCCGGGGTGTCCGCGCCCTGCGGCAGGAGTCTCGCGTGGTCGGCGTCGGACTTGGCGCGGGCCTCCTCCTCGCCGAGGCCGGAGGAGCGCAGGTCGTGCAGGTAGCCGGCCTTGGCCTCGGCCAGCCAGGCCGGGAACTCGGCGGCGCCGATCGGGCGGGCGGTGGCGCCGGGCGGCAGGGCGGGCGGCACGTCCAGCCGCTTCACCATGTTCCGCATCCGCTCGGTGTAGCCGAGGGTGACCGCGAGCGAGCGGGCGACCTGCGCGCCCTCGGGGATGTCGGCGTCCACCCGGGTACAGCCCCAGCCGCGCAGCACCTCCTCGGCGGCCAGCGCGCCGATCGTCCCGTACCCCCGGCCGCGGCCGCTGCGCACCTCCAACTCCGCTATTTCGCCCCAGAGTTGGCCGCCACGCGGGACGGCGGTGGTGCGCAGGCCGCCGACCGGGCGGCCGTTGACGCAGATCTGCCAGCGCCGGGTGCGGCCGCCGGCGGGGGTGGGGGTCTCCGGGCTCTCGGGGCGCAGCGTGGTGGTCATGTCGGGGTCCCTTCCCCGCCGTCCGGCTCTTCTACCGGCTCGGACGCCGCCGTCCCCGCCGGAGGTTCCCCCTGCCGCCCGCTCGCCTCCGGGGCGGGGGCGCTCAGGGGTCGAGGTCGTCGCCGCTGCGCTCGGCGAAGGTGGCCATGGCCTTGACGGTGACCGGGCCGGGGCCGGGCAGTTCGCGGTCGTCGACGCGAGTGACGGCCTGGACGTCGCGCAGGGAGGAGGTCAGGAAGATCTCCTCCGCCTCCTGGAGGGCGTCGAGCGGGAGGTCGGCCTCCTCGGCGCCGCACCAGTCGACGACGAGCTGCCGGGTGATGCCGGCCAGGCAGCCGGAGGCGAGCGGCGGGGTGAGCAGGCGGCCGCCGAGGACGACGAAGACGTTGGAGCCGGTGCCCTCGCAGAGCCGGCCGGCGGTGTTGGCGAGCAGGGCCTCGGAGGCGCCGGCCCGGTGGGCGGCGGCGAGGGCGACGACGTTCTCGGCGTAGGACGTGGTCTTGAGGCCGGCGACGGCGCTGTGCTCGTTGCGGCGCCAGGGGACGACCGTGACGGCGGTGGTGTCGGGGCGGCGGGTGGCGGTGCCGAGGGAGGCCACCAGGGTGGGGCCGGCGTCGCCGCGCTCGGAGCCGAGCGGCGCGGTGCCGCCGGTGTAGGTGATGCGCAGCCGGCCGAGCGGCATCGGGTTGGCGGCGAGCACGGCGGCGCAGGCCTCGCGGACCAGGTCGTGGTCGGGGTCGGGCAGGCCGAGGCCGCGGGCGGAGCGGGTGAGCCGTTCCAGGTGGCGGGTGACGGCGAAGGCCCGGCCGTCGACGGCCTTCATGGTCTCGAAGACGCCGTCGCCGGTGGTGAGTCCGTGGTCCAGGACGGGCAGGGCCGGGTCGGCGGAGTCGACGAGGGTGCCGTTGACCCAGCTGGTGGTCGGGTGCTGCATCGCGGGGTGCTCCTCGCGGGTCCGTATCGGGTTCGGGCGGTGTCGGGTTCAGGCGGTGTCGGGGCGGATGTCGGTGCCCGACGCTATCGCGACCAGGCGGGCGGCCTTCAGCTCGGTTTCCGCCCATTCGCGGTCGGGGTCGGAGCCCCAGGTGATGCCGGCGCCGGTGCCGAAGCGCAGCTCGGGTGCCGCGGGGTCGCTCCGGTCGATCCAGAAGGTGCGGATGCCGACGGCGAGTTCGGCCTCGCCGCGGTCGGCGTCCACCCAGCCGACGGCGCCGCAGTAGGGGCCGCGCGGGGCGGTCTCCAGGGCTTCGATGATCCGCAGGGCGCTGGACTTGGGGGCTCCGGTGACGGAGCCGGGCGGGAAGGTGGCGGCGAACAGCTCGGGCCAGCCGGCGTCCGGGCGCAGGGTGCCCTCGACGGTGGAGACCAGGTGGACCAGGCCGGGGTGCTTCTCGACCGCGCAGAGGTCGGGCACGGTGACGGTGCCGGTGGCGCAGACCCGGCCGAGGTCGTTGCGGACCAGGTCGACGATCATCACGTTCTCGGCGTGGTCCTTGTCGAGCAGGTCGTGCTCCGTGCGGCCGGTGCCCTTGATCGGGCCGGAGGAGACGGTGCGGCCGGCGCGGCGCAGGTAGAGCTCGGGCGAGGCGGTGGCGATCTCCACACCGTGTCCGGGCAGCCGGATCGTCCCGGCGAAGGGGGCCGGGTTGCCGTGGGCGAGCAGGCCGGTGAGGGCGTCGATGTCGGAGCGGGCCGGGTCGGGCAGCGGCGCGGAGAGCACCCGGCAGAGGTTGGCCTGGTAGACCTCGCCGGCCGCTATGTGCTCGCGGACCCGGCGCACGCCCGCGAGGTAGGCGGTGCGGTCGAGCGAGCTGCGCCAGTCGCCGGCGGACGGGCCGAGCCAGCCGGCGCCGGAGGGCGGGGCGGGGGCCGGGCGGACGTCGTCGAAGCGGGCGCAGGTGAGCCGGCCCTCGAAGTCGTAGGCGACGGCCCACCAGCCGGCGGAGTCCAGGGCGGCCGGGTCGGAGGTGACGTCGCGCAGCCCGGTCGCCAGGCGGCCGCCGAAGCGGGCGAGGGGGTGCTGGGGGTCGGGGTGGCCGGACACGGTTCTCCTGCACGGGGGCTTTGCTCGGGTTGCGGTGCCTGAAGTGTAGGTCGGGGGGCGCGAGCAGAGCCGGGCGTCACGCGGGCGTACGCCGGGTGACCTGGGGGTGTCACGCACGGTGCCGATCCACCCGCGCCGGCGGCGTCCGGGCCGGTCCGCGCCGGGGTGGGCCGGGGGCGTCCGGCGGGCACGCTGCGGGAACGGATTTTTCGCTGGCCCGGGAATCCGCTAGAGTTCAACACGTCGCCACGGAGCGCAGCCGGGAAAACCGGTGAGGATCCCGGCAGACAGGCGGACGTGGCTCAGTTGGTAGAGCATCACCTTGCCAAGGTGAGGGTCGCGAGTTCGAATCTCGTCGTCCGCTCGACGAAGGACAGTGTAAGATCGTCCTTCGAGTGTTGCCTGGTGGAGTGGCCGAGAGGCGAGGCAACGGCCTGCAAAGCCGTCTACACGGGTTCAAATCCCGTCTCCACCTCCAAGAGGCTCGCCCGGCTCCGCCGGGTGGCCTCCCCGCGCGATTAGCTCAGCGGGAGAGCACTACCTTGACACGGTAGGGGTCACTGGTTCAATCCCAGTATCGCGCACCATGCCCGGCTCTGCCGGACACCTGCCCCGCGCGATTAGCTCAGCGGGAGAGCACCACCTTGACACGGTGGGGGTCACTGGTTCAATCCCAGTATCGCGCACGTTGATCTTCCGGTCCCCGGACCACGGAGTTCACCGCGGTCGCACCGCACCCGCGCGATTAGCTCAGCGGGAGAGCACTACCTTGACACGGTAGGGGTCACTGGTTCAATCCCAGTATCGCGCACGTCAGGCCCTTCAGGGCCTGCTGCAGCAACGCCTTACCAGGCGCGATTAGCTCAGCGGGAGAGCACTACCTTGACACGGTAGGGGTCACTGGTTCAATCCCAGTATCGCGCACAGTGACGGCCGGGGCCGCGACTCGTAACAGGTCGCGGCCCCGGCCGTTTCGGCGTTCCCCGGCGGCTTCTCCGGATGGCTGAGGGCTGTGGGACAGCAGAAGAGCCGCGTACGGTCGCCCTCACCGACGTCCGTACGCGGCGTCTCCGCCTGCCGGGGCGCTCTGCGCGCCGCTCTCGCCCGTCCGCGTGTCATCGCGGGCGCGGCCTCCCCGGCGGCACTGGCTCCCCGTCCCCAGGGGATCAGTGCCTGCTTGGTGGGCACCCGGGGTGCCCGGCCGGCCGGTCAGTGACCGAGCAGCTCGGCCACCGCCTGGGCCTGGTTGGCCATCTGCTCCCAGCCGCCGAACAGGACGGCCAGCAGCACCGCGCAGGGCAGTGCCATGGCCACCGCCACGGCGGGGTGCCGGGTGGGCTCCGCGGCGCCGGGCTGGGTGAAGGCCGGCCGGCGACGGCCGGAGGTGGATCCCGTGGGCTGCGGTGCCATGCCCTTGACTCCTCTTTCATGAGCTCGGCCGGTGGGTGGACGGTGGTGCACGTGGACGCGGTGGACGGCTTACCTCGGGGGACGAGCTCCCCGTCCACCGCTGAGAACAACGGTATGGCGGGAGGGGGTTGGCGGGCGTCATGCCGTCGTACTGTTCTCCGGGCCTCCCGGAGGATGACGATCAGACCTGGGGAGTACTACCGCAGGGGGAGACGTCCGCGACCCGGTCCCAGGGGGAACCCTGAGGGGTGACCCCGAGAAACGATTCGGCAGCGCACCGCCGGCGCGCCACCCGGATGTCAGTCCAAGATCCGACAATCGGACGGTGGCTACAGGTGTTGCGTATCAGCACACCGCAGCGGGCAGTCCGTAAGCTGTGCCAGACAGGAACTGACGACGCCCCATCCGACGGGGCCTCACCCACAGTCTGACGGGGAAACGAGAATGGCGATGATGCGGCTGAGGCGTGAGGACCCCCGCATCGTCGGGCCGTACCGCCTGCACCGGCGGCTGGGAGCCGGCGGCATGGGCGTGGTCTACCTCGGGTCGGACCGCCGGGGGCAGCGCGTCGCGCTCAAGCTGATCCGCTCCGAGCTGGCCGAGGACGTCGAGTTCCGCACCCGCTTCGCGCGGGAGATCGCCGCCGCCTCCCGGATCCGCGGCGGCTGCACCGCCCGCGTCATGGGCTCCGACATCGAGGCCGACCGGCCCTGGCTGGCCACCGCCTACGTCCCCGGGCCCTCGCTGTACAAGCGGGTCGGCGACGAGGGGGCGCTCGGCTGGCCCGAGGTCGCCCGGATCGGGGCCGCGCTGGCCGACGGGCTGGTCAAGGTGCACGAGGCCGGCGTCGTCCACCGCGACCTCAAGCCGTCCAACATCCTGCTCTCGCCGCGCGGGCCGCGCATCATCGACTTCGGCATCGCCTGGTCGCGCGGGGCCAGCACGCTCACCCACGTCGGCACCGCCGTCGGCTCGCCCGGCTTCCTCGCGCCCGAGCAGGTGCGGGGGGCCGCCGTCACGCCCGCGACCGACGTCTTCGCCTTCGGCGCGACCCTCGCGTACGCGCTCACCGGGGACACCCCGTTCGGCTCCGGGGCCTCCTCGGAGGTCATGCTCTACCGCGTCGTCCACGAGGAGCCCGACCTGTCGGCGGTGCCGCCGCAGCTGGCGCCGCTGATCCGGGCCTGCCTGGCCAAGGAGCCCGCCGAGCGGCCCGGCGCGGCCGCGCTGCACGAGCGGCTCAGCGAGCTGGCCGCGCGCGGCGCGGCGGGGCCCGGGCCGGTGGCGGGCGGCGGTGCGGGGCAGGGCTCCGGCGGACCGTTCGGCCGTGGGCGCGGGGCCGCGCGCGGCCAGGCCGCGGCCGGCGCCGCCGGTGCGGCGGGCGCGGGGCGGGCGGGGGCCGTCCCCGGTGCCGCGCCCGGACCCGGCACGGAGCGTGCCGGGGTTCCGGGGCACCCGGCGCACCCCGGCCGGCCCGCGCACCCGGCTCGTCCGGCCGGACCGGTGCCGGCCGCACCGCCGGCCGCCGCACCGCGCGGCGTCCCGGCGCCAGGGCGGGCACCCGAGCAGGCCGCCGCCTCCGCCCGGGTCAGGGCCGGCGCGGCCGGTGGCGCGCCGCGGCGGGTCCCCGGGCCGGGCGACGGGCAGGCGGCCACCGCTCCGCTCCCCCGCCCGGAGGCGGCCCAGGCCACCCGGCCGATGCGCGAGCGCCAGCAGACCCCGCCGCCCGCGCGCGAGCGCGCGCAGCGGCCGGCCCGGCCGCGCGGCCGCGCGGGCGACCGGCAGCACACGCCCGCCCCCGGCGGGCGCCCAGGGACGGCGCGGCAGCGGCTGCTGCGGCAACGGCTGGTGGTGTTCGTGACGGTGACGGTGGGAGTGGCGCTGGCCATCGCGGCCGCGCAGGGGTGCGAGAACCGGGACAAGCAGGGCCTGCGGGCGCCCACGAGCTCCGCGGCCGCATCGGCCTCCCCGGGCACGGCCGCCCCGGCTCCGGAGGCGTCGACCGGGACGGGGCTCTCGGCGGACGGGCTCGCGCCGTCGACCACCCCGCTGGCGGCCGCGGCGCACGGGGCCCCGGCCGGCGGCGGCGCGGACGGCGGGCTGCTGCCCGCCCAGGGCCTGGCCCCGGGGGTCGACTGGCCCAACCGCTCCTACCTGGATCCGGCGGGCGGTCCGGCGATCGCCCTGCGGGACGGCCGCTCGGCGTCGGGCGCGGGGCCGCAGGTCGTGCTCAGCGCGGTCCTCCCGGCGCGGTACAAGGGCGAGCCGGCCACGGTGATCGTACTGCGGCGCTCGGAGGGCTCGGTGCCGGTCGACCTGGTGCAGCTGTTCTCCTTCAACGGGGCCACCCCGGTCGCCCTGACCTCGCGCTCCTCGGCGGCGGATCCGCAGGCCACGGCGGCCTGGCGGCTGGAGAACGGTGCCCTGGTACGGGAGGAGCGGGTCGCCCAGACCGGGGCCGCCACGTCCACCCGCTACACCCTGCGCCCGGACGGCACCCTGGAGGAGTCCTGGCCCGGCTCCCCCACCATGACTCCCCCGGTCACCACCCCACCCCCCGCCGCCGCCCCCGCACCCCCCACCACCCCCACCGGCTGACCGGGGACCGGAAACCCGGCGGCCCCGCCGTCCCGAGCGGCAACACAGGGTCGCCGGCGTCAGGAAGTCGGCGGGCCCGGCTTTCCAGGTGGCGCCACAGCAGGCCGCCGGATGCGGGCGCGGGCGGAAGCCCCCGCGAGCGGTGAGCGCGCGCGCGGAGCAGAAAGTCGGCGACGCACGACTTCCCAAGCGGCAACACGGGCTCGACAAGGTAGAGAGTCTGCCGACCCGAGTCCCTGGGCGGCAGCAGGGCGGGCCGCACGAAGCGGCACGGGGCCGCGTAGCCGGCGGGATGCGGAGTGGAAGGTCGGCGGACCCGGCTTCCAGGCGCTGCCACGGCGAGCCGCCAGGCATGGGTGCCGTTGCCGGCGGGATGCGCCGCAGTCGGAACTCGGCGGGGCCATTCCGTGCGGCGCCACGGCGGGCCGCTGGAAGCGGGCGCGGACGGGAGCCCTGCGAGATGGGGCTCGCTGGAGCAGGACGTCGGCGGGGCCGACCTTCCAGGCGGCGCCACAGGCCGGGGGCCGGTGGGGGTCAGGTGGCGGTGACGGCGTAGAAGGCTACGGCGGCGGCGGCGCCGACGTTGAGGGAGTCGACGCCGTGGGCCATGGGGATGCGGACGGCGTGGTCGGCGGCGGCGAGGGCGTGGGGGGTGAGGCCGTCGCCCTCGGCGCCGAGCATCAGGGCCGCCTTGGGGAGGCGGTGCGGGGCGAGGGCGGCCAGGTCGACGGCGGTGTCGGCCGGGGTGAGGGCGAGCAGGCTGAAGCCGGCGGCGCGTACCGTGTCCAGGGCGCTCGGCCAGGGGTCCAGCCGGGCGTAGGGGACGGCGAAGACGGCGCCCATCGAGACCTTCACCGCACGCCGGTAGAGCGGGTCCGCGCAGTCGGGCGAGAGCAGCACGGCGTCCATGCCGAGGGCGGCGGCGCTGCGGAAGATCGCGCCCAGGTTGGTGTGGTCGACCAGGCCCTCCAGGACGGCGACCCGGCGGGCGCCGGCCAGTAGTCCGGCGGCGTCCGGCAGCGGCTGCCGCTCCATCGAGGCGAGGGCGCCGCGGTGGACGTGGTAGCCGGTGACGGCCTCGGCCAGGGCGGGTTCGACGACGTGGACGGGGGCGTCGGCCTCGGCGATGACGTCGGCCATCACGTCCAGCCACTTCGGGGTCAGCAGCATCGACCGCATCCGGTAGCCGGCCGCCAGGGCGCGGCGGACGACCTTCTCGCCCTCCGCGATGAACAGGCCCTCGGCGGGTTCGCGGCGGCGGCGGAGTTCGACGTCGGTCAGGCCGGTGTAGTCGGCGAGGCGCGGGTCGGCGGGGTCGGTGATGGTGCGGGGTTCGGACACCCTGCGATCTTGCCAAGTCGGGCCGGGGAAGGCCAACCGGCCCAATGCGCGGAGTGGTCGGCCTTGGCCCGTCGCCACGTGGAGTGCAAATATGACGTATGGCCCGATTTCCGGGCCGATCTTGGGCTCCGTCGGACCCTGGTGCGGCCGGTTCCACCTCCAGCTCCCGATCCACCGGTACCGTCGCCGACTCGCCCGGTGGGCGCCCACACGGTCGGCACCAGCGATCCCGAACGGCCCGGCCCGCACCGGCCCGGGGCCGGTCGGTGGCCGGACAGGTCTTCGCGCTCCAGGTCGTGGTGGTGCTGCTGCTGGTGGTGGCGGCGGTGGTCGCGCTGGTGGTGCAGTCCCGCAACGACGCCCGGCAGGAGGCCACCAACCGCTCGGTCGCGGTCGCCCAGACCTTCGCCCACTCGCCGGGCATCGTCGCGGCGCTGCGCTCCCCCGACCCGACCGCACTGCTCCAGCCCTCGGCGCAGTCGGCGCGGATCAACGCGCACGTGGACTTCATCGTCGTGGTCGACACCGACGGCATCCGCCTGACCCACCCCAACCCGGACCGGATCGGCCACAAGGTCATCGGCAACTACCAGCCCGCGCTGAACGGGCAGGTGGTGATCGAGCAGGTCCAGGGCACGATCGGGTCGCTGGTGCAGGCCATCGTGCCGGTGCAGGCGCCGAACGGGCAGGTGGTCGGAGCGGTGGCGGCGGGCATCACGATCGCCAATGTGAGCAGTGCCAGCGAGCGGCAGCTGCCGGTGGTGCTGGGGGCGGCGGCCGCCGGGCTCGCGCTGGCGACCGGCGGGACGGCGCTGATCAGCCGGCGGCTGAAGCGGCAGACCCGCGGTCTCGGGCCGGCCGAGATGACGCGCATGTACGAGCACCACGCGGCCGTGCTGCACTCGGTGCGCGAGGGTGTGCTGATCATCGGCGAGGACGGCCGGCTGCTGCTCTGCAACGACGAGGCGCGCCGGCTGCTGGGCCTGCCGCCGGACGCCGAGGGCCGTCCGCTGACCGAGCTGGGCCTGGAGCCGGCGCCGCTGGAGCTCCTGGCGGACGGGCGGACGGTCACCGACGAGATGGTGCTGGCCGGTGAGCGGCTGCTGGCGGTGAACGTGCGGCCCACGGACCGGGACGGCGGGCCGCCGGGGTCGGTGGCGACGCTGCGGGACTCCACCGAGCTGCTGGCGCTGTCCGGGCGGGCCGAGGTGGCGCAGCGGCGGCTGCGGCTGCTGTACGACGCCGGGGTGACGGTGGGCAGCACGCTGGACGTGACGCGGACGGCGGAGGAGCTGGCGCAGGTGACGGTGGGCCGGTTCGCCGACATCGTCACGGTGGACCTGACCGACGAGGTGCTGGAGGGCGACGAGCCGCCGTCCGGTCGGACCGTGTTGCGGATGCGGCGGACGGCGCTGGCGTCGGTGCGGGACGACGTGCCGTTCTACCCGGTGGGCACGGTGCTGGAGGTGGCGCCGTCGACGCCGCTGGCGGGAGCGCTGAACAGCGGGCTGCCGGGGGTGGAGCCGCGGCTGGCGGAGGCCGCGGGGTGGCGGGAGCAGGATCCGGAGGCCGCGGCGCGGGTGCTGGCGTACGGGGTGCACTCGCTGGTGCGGGTGCCGCTGAAGGCGCGCGGGGTGCTGCTGGGGATCGCCCGGTTCTGGCGTTCGGAACGGGAGGAGCCGTTCGAGGAGGAGGACCTGGCGCTGGCGGAGGAGCTGGTCGCGCACGCGGCGGTGTGCGTCGACAACGCGCGCCGGTACACCCGGGAGCACGCGATGGCGGTGACGCTGCAGCACAGTCTGCTGCCGCGCAGCCTGCCGGAGCAGAACGCGCTGGAGGTCGCGCACCGGTACCTGCCGGCGCAGGCGGGGGTGGGCGGGGACTGGTACGACCTGATCCCGCTGCCGGGGGCCCGGGTGGCGCTGGTGGTGGGGGACGTGGTGGGGCACGGGCTGCACGCGGCGGCGACGATGGGGCGGCTGCGGACGGCGATCCACAACTTCTCGACGCTGGACCTGCCGCCGGACGAGCTGCTGGGGCACCTGGACGAGCTGGTGAACCGGATCGACCTGGAGGAGTCGGCGACCGGCGGTTCGGGGGCGGTGACGGGCGCGACCTGCCTGTACCTGATCTACGACCCGGTGGCGCGGCGGTGCACGGTGGCGAGTGCGGGGCATCCGCCGCCGGCGCTGGTGCGGCCCGACGGGTCGGTGGTGTTCCCGGAGCTGCCGACCGGGCCGCCGCTGGGACTGGCGGTGCTGCCGTTCGAGACGGTGGAGCTGGAGGTGGCGGAGGACAGCCGGCTGGTGCTGTACACGGACGGGCTGGTGGAGGACCGCGAGCGGGACATCGACGAGGGGTTGGAGCTGCTGCGGGCGGCGTTGGCAGGACCGCTGCGGACGCCGGAGCAGACCTGTGCGGACGTGCTGGGGGCGCTGCTGCCGACGCGGCCGCAGGACGACATCGCGCTGCTGGTGGCGCGGACCCGGGGGCTGCCGGAGGGGCAGGTGGCGGAGTGGGAGGTGCCGTCGGATCCGGCGGCGGTCGCGGGGGTGCGGGCGGCGGTGGCGGAGCGGCTGGAGCGGTGGGGGCTGGCGGAGGCGGCGTTCGTCACCGAGCTGATCCTGAGCGAGCTGGTGACCAACGCGATCCGGTACGGCACGGGGCCGATCAAGGTGCGGCTGCTGCTCGACCGGGCACTGATCTGCGAGGTGTCGGACGGCAGCAGCACGTCGCCGCACCTGCGGTACGCGGCCACCACGGACGAGGGCGGGCGCGGGCTGTTCCTGGTCGCCCAGTTCGCGGACCGCTGGGGGACGCGGTACACGGCGACCGGGAAGGTGATCTGGACGGAGCAGCCGCTGGAGTAGGCGGGGGTGCGGCGGTGGCCCGCTTCCCCGCACTCCGCCACGTCCACACGTGGCGGAGTGCGGGGGAACGGGCCCTTGTCAGGAAGCGGGGGTGGCGGCGGCGAGGACGTCGACGACGTCGCCGATCACGATGACCGCGGGGGGCTTGACGCCCTCGGCCTCGACGGTGGCGGCGACGGTGGCCAGGGTGGCGTCGACGCGGCGCTGGGCGGCGGTGGTGCCCTCCTGGACCACGGCCACCGGGGTGTCGGCGGCGCGGCCCTCCTCGATCAGCCGGGCCGCGATCGCGCCGATCTTGTCGACGGCCATCAGCAGCACCAGGGTGCCGGTCATCCGGGCGAGCGCGCCCCAGTTCGTCAGCGACCGCTCGTCGTCCGGCCCCACGTGGCCCGAGACCACGGTGAACTCGTGGGTCATCCCCCGGTGGGTGACCGGCACGCCGACCGCCGCCGGCACGCTGATCGAGCTGGAGATGCCCGGCACCACCGTGACCGGCAGCCCGGCCTCGGCGCAGGCCAGCAGTTCCTCGCCGCCGCGCCCGAACACGTACGGGTCGCCGCCCTTCAGCCGCACCACGAACTTGCCGGCCTTGGCGTGCTCGACCAGCGTCCGGTTGATCGCCTCCTGCGCCATGAAGCGCCCGTACGGGATCTTCGACGCGTCGATCACCTCGACGTGCTCCGGCAGCTCCGCCAGCAGCTCGCGCGGGGCGAGCCGGTCGGCCACCACCACGTCCGCGTCCGCGAGCAGCCGCCGGCCGCGCACCGTGATGAGGTCCGGGTCGCCCGGGCCGCCGCCGACCAGCGCCACCCCCGCGCCGTGCGCGCGGTACTGGCGGGCGGCGAGCGAGCCGTCCCGCAGCCCCTCGACGATCGAGTCGCGCAGCGCGGCCGAGTGCCGCGGGTCGCCGGTGAGGACGGCCACGGTCGCCCCGGCGTCGCGGCCGCTGGCCGGCGTCCACGCGGTGGCGGCGGAGGCGTCGTCGCTGCGGGCGCAGAACACCCGCTCGCGCTCCGCCTCCGCGCTGACGGCGGCGTTCACCGCCGGGTCGTCGGTGGCCACCAGCGCGTACCAGGTGTCGGCGAGGTCGCCCTCCTGGTAGGGCCGCCGGTGCCAGGTCAGCTCCCCGGCGTCGGCCATCGCCTGGACGGCCGGGGTGGTGGCCGGGGATATCAGGTGCACCTCGGCACCGGTGGCGAGCAGCGCGGGCAGCCGCCGCTGGGCGACGTGACCGCCGCCGACCACCACGACGCGGCGGCCGGCCAGCAGCAGGCCGACGGGGTACGGGGTGCGGCCCTCGGTGCTGGGGTGAGGGGTGGGCGCGGTCATCGGTGGTGCTCCTGGATCGGTGAGGGTGTGGGGGTGCGGCGCTGCGCCGCTCCGCGCACCGGCGCGCCCTCGGGCCGGTACGCGGAGCGGTTCGGACGAGCGTCAGGCCTTCTCGGTGACCCCGGCGGAGTCGAAGGTGGCTACATCGTGCATCGCGCGGGCCGCACTCTGCACCAGCGGCAGGGCCAGCAGGGCGCCGGTGCCCTCGCCGAGCCGCAGGTCGAGGTCGATCAGCGGACGCAGGCCGAGCTTGGCCAGCGCGGCCTGGTGGCCGGGCTCGGCGGAGCGGTGGCCGGCGATGCAGGCGGCCAGCACCTCGGGGGCGATCGCCTTGGCGACGAGCGCGGCCGAGCCGGCGATCACGCCGTCCAGGATGACCGGGGTGCGCAGGCTGGCCGCGCCGAGCAGGAAGCCGGCGAGGGCCGCGTGCTCCAGGCCGCCGACGGCGGCGAGGACGCCGATCGGGTCGCCCGGGTCGGGCTGGTGCAGGGCCAGGGCGGCCCGGACGACCTCGACCTTGCGGGTGTGCGTCTCGTCGTCGATGCCGGTGCCGCGGCCGGTGACCTCGGCGGGGTCCAGGCCGGTGAACACCGAGATCAGGGCGGCGGAGGCGGTGGTGTTGGCGATGCCCATGTCGCCGGTGACCAGGGCCTTGTTGCCGGCCGCGACCAGGTCGCGGGCGGTCTCGATGCCGACCTCCAGCGCCTTGAGGGCCTCCTCGCGGGTCATCGCGGGGCCCTGCGTCATGTCGTCGGTGCCGGGCTTGACCTTGCGCGGCAGCAGACCGGTGGTGCGGCCCTGCTGGATCGCGTCCGGCAGCTCGGCGGCCACGCCGACGTCGACCACGCAGACCTCGGTGCCGATCTGCTTGGCGAAGGCGTTGACCACCGCTCCCCCGGCGAGGAAGTTGCCGACCATCTGGGCGGTCACCTCCTGCGGCCAGGGGGTGACGCCCTGGGCGTGCACGCCGTGGTCGCCGGCGAAGACCGCGACGCAGGCGGGCTCCGGGATCGGCGGCGGGCACTTGCGGGACAGGCCGCTCAGCTGGGCGGAGATGATCTCCAGCATGCCGAGCGAGCCGGCCGGCTTGGTCATCCGCTTCTGGCGGTCCCAGGCCTCGCCGAGCGCCTTGGCGTCCAGCGGGCGGATGCCGCGCAGGGTCTCCGAGAGCAGGTTGTTCGGGTCCTCGCCCGGCAGGGCGCGGTTGCCGTACTGCTCCTCGTGGACCACCCAGGACAGCGGGCGCTTCTTCGCCCAGCCCTGCTGCTGGAGCTCGGGCTCGTCCGGGAAGGCGTCGACGAAGCCGACGCACAGGTAGGCGACGACCTCCAGGTGCTCGGGCAGGCCGAGCTCGCGGACCAGCTCCTCCTCGTCGAAGAAGCTCACCCAGCCGACGCCGAGGCCCTCGGCGCGGGCGGCCAGCCAGAGGTTCTCGACCGCGAGGGCGGCCGAGTACGGGGCCATCTGCGGCTGGGTGTGGCGGCCCAGGGTGTGCCGGCCGCCGCGGGTGCGGTCGGCGGTGACCACGATGTTGACGGGCGTCTCGAGGATCGCCTCGATCTTGATTTCCTTGAACTGCTTCGCGCGGCCCTTGGGCAGCGAGTCCGCGTACGCCTCGCGCTGGCGCTCGGCCAGTTCGTGCATCTTGCGGCGGGTCTTCGCGGAGCGGATGACCACGAAGTCCCAGGGCTGCGAGTAGCCGACGCTGGGGGCGGTGTGGGCCGCCTCCAGGACGCGGATCAGCACCTCGTGCGGGATCGGGTCGGGGCGGAAGCCGTTGCGGATGTCGCGGCGCTCGCGGATGACCTGGTGGACGGCCTCGCGGCCGGCGTCGTCGTAGCCGGGCGCGGCCGGGCCGCGCGGTTCGGCGGGCTCGGTGACGGCCTCGGCGCCCTCGGCGGGGACGACGGCCTCGGTGGGCTCGACGGCCTCGGCCTGCTCGACGGCCTGCTCGGCGACGGCGTCGGCAGCGTCCGCGGGCTCGGTGGCCTCGGCGGGGGCCTCGGCCTCGGGGGCCTCGGTGACCTCGGCGGGCTCGGTGGCGGCTTCGGGGGCCTCCGCGGGAGCGGTGGCGTCCGTGGCGGCGACGGCCTCCGGCTGGGCCTCGGCGGTCTCGACCGAGGCCTCGGCGGCGGGCTGCTCCACGACGGGCTCGACGGCCTGCTCGGCAACGGCCTCCGCGACCGGCTCGGCGGCGACCGGGGCGTCCGCGGGGGCGGCGGCCTCGGCGACCGGGACGGCTACGGGCTGGCCCGAGGGCATCTCGCCGGTGCCGACCGCGGTCTCGGCGACGGCCTCGACAGCGGGCTGCTGCTCGGCGGCCGGGGCCTCGGCGACGGGCTGCTCCACGACGGGCTCGACGGCCTGCTCGGCGACGGCCTCCGCGACCGGCTCGGCGACGGGCTCGGTGGCGACCGGCTCGGCCGGCTCGGCGACGGGCTGCTCGGCCGGGACGGGCGCGGCGGCCTCGGCCGGGGCCTGGTCGACGGTGGGCGCTATGGGGGCGGACTGCTCCGCCTCCGTCTCGACGGCGGCCGGGGCGGCCGGGTCGACGGCCTCGACCTGCGGCAGACCGTGCGGGGTCGGCGCGGCGAGGAAGGCGGAGATGCGGCGCGGCTGGCCGCCCGGGGCGGCGGGCTGGCCGTCGGCGGGGACCTCCCCCGCCACCTGCTCGACGGCGGCGTCGGCGCCCTGCGCGGGCTGCTCGACGACGGCCTCGACCGGGGCCTCGGCGGCCGGGTCGACGGCGGGGCCGGCGGCCGGCTCGGCGGTCTCGGGCGTCCCGACGGGCGCGACCGGCTGCGCGGCGACGGCCTCGACGGCCGGGGCCTCGGCGACGGCCACGGCCTCCGGGGCCACCACGGCCGGCTCGGCGACCGGGGCGGGGGCGGGCGCGACGGCGGTCTCGACGGGCGTGACCGGCACGGCGGCGGGCGCGGCGGCCTCCACCGGTGCCGGGGCCTGGGCGACGGGCGCGGCGGCCGGCGGGGCTGCGGCGGCCTCGGCCGGCTGGGCGACCGGCACGGCCTGGACGGCGGGCGCGGGAGCAGGCGCGGGAGCGGGAGCCGCGACGGCGGCCGGCGGCTGCTCGGGCTGGACGGCGGCCGGCACGATCGGGATGCCGTGGGCGGGCGTGCCACCGGTGGAGGGGCCGCGGTCGGCGAGGGAGCGGACCGGGACCTGGCCGGTCATCAGCGACGGGTCCGGGATCGGCGGGCCGGCGTGCAGCGGGCGGCGCGGCTGCTGAGCGGCCGTCATCGCCTCGGGTCCCTGGCCCTGGACCGGGACGGTCTGGGGCGCGGGCTGGGCGTGCGGCGCGGCCTGCGGGGCCTGGGCCGGCGCGGTGCCGTGGGCGGCGCCGAGCACGGGCGGGTCCAGCGGCGGCCAGGACGGCTCGACGGGGGTGCCGGGCGGGGTCTGCTGGTCGGCGGCCGGCTCGCCCCAGGAGCCCTGCGGGCCGGGCATCAGCAGGACGTCGTCCTCGTCGTCGAGGCCGTCGGGCTGGTCGACGAAGTGGAAGGCGGGGCGCTGGGCGCCGGGGTCGACCGTCCAGCCGTCGCCGGGGGCGGCGAATCCGGGCGCGCCGAGCGGGGCGCCCTGGGTGGGGACGCCGGGTGCGACGGCCGCGGCGCCCTCGGGGCCGCCGAGCGGGTCGGGCCCGGCGAGCAGGTGCTCCGGCAGTCCCTCGTTCGGGACGTGGCCGCCATCGGTCATGTCAAAGCTCCTTCCAGGCCGCTGCCGCGCCCTCGGCGACGCGATCACCGACCGCAGCGCCCATCCGCACGGGCCGGGCCTGCACCGGCCCGCCCCTCAACCACACACGGCCGCCGCGCCGAGGCGCTGCGGCCGAAGTCCTTCCGGTGCGCTGCGGCACCCCGGCCCGCGTACCACCCGGGACGGGCGGTGCGTCATCTGAAACAACGACAAGCCGGGGCAACCGGTACGACCGCACCGGACCCTACGGCATTCTCCAGGTCCGGCGGGCGGCCCGTCGAATTGCCCACACTTCGAGCCGTACCGGTCCGTACCGCGTCGGGAAGGTGACGAACCGACCGGGTCGGGCGGGCCGGCGAAGGCCGCAGCCGTCCCGGACGCCACACTACCGGCCCGGCGCCGCCGCCTCTCGAATCAGTGTCCGGATGCGACCTGGATCACCGTCCGGGCCGGCCGGGCGGTGCCGGCACCCGCGGCGCTCCGGCCGGAATCGACACCGGGCCTTCACGCTTTCTGCTCACCCCAGAGCAGGAAGGTGCCGGGGTCGCCGACGCCGAGGCGCAGTCCGTGGCCGTCGGCGGCCGACGTGCCGGAGGCACCGGGGGCGCCCGGGGGCGCGAGCAGCGGCGCGGACTGGAGCAGCGCGCCGTCGGCGCGGTAGCCGGCGTCGGCGATGGTGCGGCGGACCTCCTCGGCCTCGGCGAGGGTGCGGGCGACGGCGACGATCCGCTCGGGGCGGCGGGAGAGCACGGCGCGCACGACGTCGGGGCCGCCGTTCTCCACCACGGCGGCGTCGGGTTCGGGGAGTTCGCCGAGGACGTCGGGGCCGTGGCCGTGGACGGTCTCGACCTCGACGCCGTAGCGGCGGGCGTTGACGGCGAGGCGGGCGCAGGCGGAGCCGTCGGCCTCGACGGCGACGACGGCGGCGCCGAAACGGGCGGCCTCGACGGCGAGCGCGCCGCTGCCGGCGCCGACGGACCAGACGAGGTCGCCGGGGCGGGCGCCCAGGCGGGCGAGCACGAGCGCGCGCACATGCGCCGGGAGCGTGTCGGTCGCGCCGGGCGTGCGCCCGGTGCCGGTGTAGGTGTCGGTGGGCAGGGCCCAGCCGCGGTCGGGGCCGGGGTAGCCGACGGGGCGTCCGGCGAGCCAGCCGGCCGCTTCGCCGGCGCCGCCGCCCTGCGGTCCGCCGCCGGGGCCGCCGGCGCTGCTCCCGCCGATCACCAGGACGACATTGGGGTCGCGCCAGATGTGGTCGGCGACGCGGTCGGAGGTGAGGACGGTGATGTCCTCGTCGGGGGTGCCGAGGGCTTCGCAGACCACGAAGGTGCGGTGGACGCCGTGGAGCATCAGGGCGAGTTCGCTGGGGCCGGCGCCGGGGGCGGTGAGGACGGCGACCTTGGGGTGGGCGCGGCAGACGTTGGCGGCGCGGCGCAGCCGTCCGCCGTGGGCACTGACGACCTGGGCGTCCTCCCAGGGCATGCCGGCGCGGGCGAAGGCGGCGGCGACGGAGGAGACGGCGGGCAGGACTTCGAGTTCGAGGCCGTACTCGGGGCGGCGCAGGGTGCGGACGACGCCGAAGAAGCCGGGGTCGCCCTCCGCGATGACGACGGCGGCGCCTCGGTGTTCGGCGATCCGGCGGGCGGCGAGCTGGATGCTGCCGAGGGCGATGCGTTCGGCGGCGGCCGGCACCGGGAGGGCCTTGAGCTGGTAGGGGGCGCCGGCCACCAGGGTGGCCGCGGCGAGGGCCGCGGCGGCGGCCTCGGTCAGTGGTGTGCCGTCCCACCCGATGACCGTGATCCGGTCAGCCATCTGCGGCTGTCTCCCTCGCCATCCGTGCGCCGTCCGGCGCCGCACACCGGCGCCGGTCAGAGGCTACCGGGTGTGATCCCCCCGGCGCGGACATCTCGCACACCTGTGCCCGGCGGGAAGCCGCCTCGACGGGTTCAGTCGCGCAGGACGTAGCGGTCGCCGCCGGCCCAGGCGGGGGCGGGGGCCTCGGGGGTTTCCAGGTCCTCGGGCAGCAGGCTCCAGAGGATGAGGTCGCTGCGGCTGTCCGCCCCGGCGGCCTCGCCGGACTCCCCGCGGACTATCCAGGCGCTGCGCAGCACGCCCTCGCTGATGCCGCCGATCTTCTGGGCGACCTGCTGGGCGGCGGTGTTGCCGGCGGCGGTGCGCAGTTCCAGCCGCAGGAAGCCGCGGTCCTCGAAGAGCCACTGGGCGACGCCGAGGACGGCTTCGGGGGCGTAGCCCTCGCCGCGGGCCCAGGCGGCGGTGATGAAGGCGATCTCGGTGGAGCGCAGCCGCCAGTCGGTGTTGCGGAGTTCGACGAGGCCGACCAGGCGCTGGGTGAGGTGTTCGGTGACGGCGAGGACGATGCCGTGGCCGGCGGCGCGGTGGGCGGGGGCGAGGGTGCGGGCCAGGTCGGCGGCGTGCGCCTCGGTGAAGGGGTGGGGCTGGTCGGTCCAGGCCAGGACGAGTTCGTCGGCCATCATGGCGGCCAGTCCGGGGGCGTCGTCCTCCGCAAGCGGGCGCAGCAGCAGCCGTTCGGTGCTGATGGCGGTCTCGGGGAAGCTCGCTGCCATGCCGTCTCTCCTCGCCGGGTCGTGGACACACCGTACGCCTCGCCGGTGCCGGGTGGTCACGCGGTGCACGGACCGGACGACGGTACGTCAGATGTGGGCCTGTCGGACCGTCACTGGTGCATACTGCCCGACCGGGCCCCCGCCTGGTTGCGGCGGGGGCCCGGTGGGGTCCGGCGGGACGGGTCGGCGGCGCGGCCGGGTCGGATCAGAACGCCGGGATGACGGCGCCCTTGAAGGTGTCGTCGATGTACTTCTTGACCTCGGGCGAGTGGAGCAGCTCGGCGAGCTTCTTGACCCGGGGGTCGTTCTCCTTGCCCTGCTTCACGGCGAGGATGTTGGCGTAGGGGTTGCCCTCGGCCTTCTCCAGGAGGAGCGAGTCGCTGGTGGGCTTGAGGCCGGCATCGATGGCGTAGTTGCCGTTGATGACGGCGGCGTCGAGGTCGTCGACGGAGCGGGGCAGCTGGGCGGCCTCCAGCTCCTTCCACTTGAGGTTCTTCGGGTTGCCGGTGACGTCGGCGGGGGTGGCGGCGGTGCCGACGCCGTCCTTGAGGGTGATCAGGTTGTTGTCGGCGAGGAGCTTGAGCGCGCGGCCCTCGTTGGTGGCGTCGTTGGGCAGGCCGATGGTGGCGCCGTCCTTGATCTCGCCGACGGCCTTGGCCTTCTTGGAGTAGAGGCCGAGGGGCTCCAGGTGGACCGTCTCGACGGAGACGATCTGGGTGCCGTGCTTCTTGTTGAAGTCCTCCAGGTACGGCACGTGCTGGAAGTAGTTGGCGTCGGCCGAGCCGTCCTGCACCGCCGTGTTGGGGGTCACGTAGTCGGTGACCTCCTTGATGGTGAGCTTGAGGCCGGCCTTGTCCGCGAGGTTGTCCTTGACGTACTTGAGGATCTGGCCGTGCGGGGTGGGGCTGGCGACGACGGTGAGCGGCGCGTTCGGGTCCGAGGAGGACTTCGAGTCGCCGTTGCTGCCGCAGGCGGCCAGGGAGAGGGCGATGCCGGCGGTGGCGAGGACGCTGGTGAACTTCAGGGCGTTGCGCACGAAAAGTGCCTTTCTGCGTGGTACCTGGGAGCCGGGTCCGGGGTCGGACGCGGGAGGTCTAGGGGGCGACGAGCTCGTCGTCGGGGGTGGCCGGGGCGGCGGTGACGCGGCCGCGCGGGCGGAGCAGGCGGGTGCGGCCGCCGCCGCGGCCGCGGTGGGCGAGGGAGCGGACGGCCCAGTCGCCGAGCAGCTGCACGACGGTGACGATGATCACCAGTTCGGCGACGATGATCCACATGAACGCGGTCTCGAAGCGGAAGTAGCCGTAGTTGATGGCGAGGGTGCCGAGGCCGCCGCCGCCGACCGCGCCGGCCATGGCGGAGTAGCTGATCAGGGTGATGATCGTGGTGGTGACGGAGGCGACCAGGCCGGGCAGGGCTTCGGGGATCAGCGTCTTGCGCACGATGGTCCAGGTGGAGCCGCCCATCGCCTGGACGGCCTCGACCAGGCCGCGGTCGACCTCGCGCACGGAGGTCTCGACGAGGCGGGCGAAGAAGGGGATCGCGCCGATGGTGAGCGGCACGGTCGCGGCCTCCCAGCCGATGGAGGTGCCGACCAGCCAGCGGGTGAAGGAGATCAGGGCGATCATCAGGATGATGAACGGCACCGAGCGGGCGATGTTGACGGCGGCGCCGAGCACCTTGTTGACGGGCCGGTTCTGCAGCAGGCCGCCCTTGTCGGTGAGCACCAGCAGCACGCCGAGCGGCAGTCCGAGCAGGACGGTGCCGACGGTGGCGGCGCCGACCATCTGGAGGGTCTCCCAGGTGGCGGGCCCCATCAGTTCCTGCATCTGGTCCCAGGTCATGCGCCCGCTCCGTTCGTCTTCGCGGTGCGGGCGGCGTCGAGGACGTCGACCTGCAGGCCCTGCTCCCGCAGGAAGCCGATGGGCACCACGTTGTCCTGGTGGCTGCCCGGCAGTTCCACCCGCATCCGGCCGACCATGCGGCCGGCGATGGTCTCGACGGCGGCACCGAGGATGTTGATGTCGATCTGGTAGGTGCGGGCGAGCTGGGAGACGAAGGGCTGGGCGGGGGTGTCGCCCTGGAAGGTGATCTCCAGCACGGTGGCGCCGGGGTGGCCGGTGCCGAACTCGCCGAGCGGGAAGAGTTCGCGGGCGAGCTCGGAGTCGGGCTCGGCGAGCAGGTCGGTGAGCGCGCCGGACTCGACGACCCGGCCGCCGCGCATCAGGGCGGCGGAGTCGCAGACGGACTTGATGACGTCCATCTCGTGGGTGATGAGCAGCACGGTGAGGCCGAGCTGCTGGTTGAGGTCGCGCAGCAGCTTGAGGATGGAGCGGGTGGTCTCGGGGTCGAGCGCGGAGGTGGCCTCGTCGGAGAGCAGCACCTTGGGGTCGCCGGCGAGGGCGCGGGCGATGCCGACGCGCTGCTTCTGGCCGCCGGAGAGCTGGCCGGGGTAGCTGCGGGCCTTGTCGGCGAGGCCGACCAGGTCGAGGAGCTCGGCGGCCTTGCGGCGGCGCTCGGTGCGGTCCAGGCCGATGATCTCCAGCGGGAGTTCGACGTTCTCCTGGACGGTCCGGGAGGCGAGCAGGTTGAAGTGCTGGAAGACCATGCCGATCCGGCGGCGGGCCTCGCGCAGCTCCTTGCCGGCCCGGTTCTCGCCGCCGGCGAGGGCGGTGAGTTCGACGCCGTCCACGGTGACGGTGCCGGAGCTGGGGCGCTCCAGCATGTTGACGCAGCGGATGAGGGTGGACTTGCCGGCGCCGCTGGTGCCGACGACTCCGTAGACCTCGCCGGGGCGGACGTGGAGGTCGACGCCCGCGAGGGCGGTCACCTCGCGGCCGCGGGATCGGTAGACCTTGGTGAGGTCCGTGGTGGTGATCACAGCTGCTTCCGTGGGTCGGGGGCGGACGGACGGCGCGCGGCCGCCGGACCGCGCTGCGGTCGGCGACGCGGACGGCGTCATGCCTGGGGGATGCGGACCTGCCGTCCCTTGATCGTCGCCGCTGGGCGGGCGGACCGCGCGACGGCGCGGCCCCGACGAGTCACCGGCGTCCGCGGGCGGGCGGACAGCCGGGAGAAGGGGGTTGCGGCAGGCTGGGCGCGCTCGCACGGACGGGAGCGGCGCGGGATCCTCGCTTCGGGGCGCGAGGGGGAGGCACTCTCAGCGGGTGCCGGGGGCGGTGGCCCTCAGCGGTGACACATTCGACGGCACATGGCACGCTCACCTGCCGGCAGTGTGCCGGTGGGGGTCCATTTCGTCGTCGCAGTCATGTAAGCCAGTAAAACAGATGGGCCGGGGTACGCCCAACTATTTGCGAGGGCTGTCCGCAATGCGGACACCTACCGTGCTGAGCAGCGGCGATACGGCTCGGCGCCGCCACCGGGGGTCCGGATGGTGGCGGCGCCGACGAGGACCGGGGCGGTCGGGGCGTTCAGGCGGTGGCGGCGAGCGGGGCGGCGGCGGGCTTCTCGAGGTGCACCAGGCTGACCCGGCCGCTGACCTGTTCGACGGTGGTCTGCCGGTAGCCCTGGCGGGCGTAGAGGCGCAGGTTGCCGAGGCTGCGGTGACCGGTGAAGAGCTGGTACGAGGTCACCGCGCCGTCCTCGGCGAGGCGCTGTTCGAGGGCTTCCAGCAGGCGGCCGCCGAGGCCGTGGCGCTGCATCCGGGGGTGGACGACCAGCCGCCCTATCCGGCCGACGCCGTCGGGGCCGAGCCGGCCGCGGACGGTGCCGACGATCTCCTCGCCGAGACGGGCGACCAGGACGTGCTGCTCGGTCAGTTCGGCGCGCAGGCTCTCCAGGGTCTGGGTCAGCGGCTCGATGGCCCAGTCCCCGTAGAGTTCGGCCTCGCTCTGGTAGCCGAGGTACTGGAGCTTGAGGATCTGCTCCGCGTCGTCCGTGTCGGCGGTCGAAATGATGACGCTCATGCCCATGTGCGGGGGCCTCCCCATCCTTGTGCCGGCGCGCGGGTGTGAGGGTGTCGCACCGAGTCCCTGCCGGAGGTGTTGTCCCGGCCGGGGATCCGCCCAGACCGGGGTGGCGCACGAACGTACCGGCCCGCACGGCCCTGGTGGGGCCGTACCGGCGGCGGCGCGCTCACGGTCAGTATCGGGGCGGGCGCGTCACCGTCAAGAGCGGCGTTCGCCAGCGCCTTACCCCCGCGTCAGCTGGTCTCAACCTCGCGGCCGCCGGACGTGGCGAGGGTCACCCCCGGCGCCCGCGGTGGACGTGGCGAGCGTCACGTCCGACGGGGTGAAGGGCGGCGGGCGCCGGGTCAGGCGTGGCGCTCGGTGTGCAGCAGGACCCGCAGGCAGGCCAGGCAGCGGGCGCGGGTGGGGCCGATGGAGCCGCGCGGCATGCCGAGGCGGCGGGCGAGCTCGCGGTAGCTGGGCGGCGGGTCCTCGACGAGGGCGGCGACGAGCTGCGGGCAGCGTCCGGGCAGGGCGGCGACGGCCTCGCGGACGAGGCGGCGGCGCAGGACGGCGAGGACCTCGTCCTCGGCGGACGGGGCGGACGGGGTGGCCGGGGCCGAGGGGCGGGGCGAGTGGTCGGTGCGCATGCCGTGCTTGACCCGGTGGGGGCCGGGCCGGTCACGGCCGTCCGGTGGCGTGCGCGCGGGAGGGGCGCGGCGGTTCGTCCGCCGCGCCCCTCCCCCGGGTGACCGGGTTGACCGGGTTGACCGGGTGACCGGGTGACCTGATGGTCAGCCGGTGACCCACTGCTGCTGGGCGGCCAGGTCGGCCTTGACCTCGGCGAGTTGCACGGCGACGGCGCTGGGGGCGGTGCCGCCGCGGCCGTTGCGGGAGGCGATCGCGCCGTGCACGCTGAGCACGGTGCGGACCTCGGGGGTGAGGTGCTCGGAGATCTCGGCGAACTGCGCGTCCGTCAGGTCGGCGAGCTCGATGCCGTGGGCCTCGCACTCCTTGACGCAGGCGCCGGCGACCTCGTGCGCCACCCGGAACGGCACACCCTGCTTGACCAGCCACTCGGCGATGTCGGTGGCGAGCGAGAAGCCGGCCGGGGCGAGCTCCTCGAGCCGCTCGCGGTGGACGGTGAGGGTGGCCATCATGCCGGTGAAGGCGGGCAGCAGGACCTCGAGGGTGTCGCAGGAGTCGAAGACCGGCTCCTTGTCCTCCTGCAGGTCGCGGTTGTACGCGAGCGGGAGGGCCTTGAGGGTGGCGAGCAGGCCGGTGAGGTTGCCGATGAGCCGGCCGGACTTGCCGCGGGCGAGTTCGGCGATGTCGGGGTTCTTCTTCTGCGGCATGATCGACGAGCCGGTGGAGAAGGCGTCGTGCAGCGTGATGAAGCCGAACTCCTTGGTGTTCCAGATGATCACCTCCTCCGCGATCCGGGAGAGGTTGATCCCGATCATCGCGGTGACGAAGGCGAATTCGGCGACGAAGTCGCGCGAGGCGGTGCCGTCGATGGAGTTGCCGACCGAGCCGCCCTCGAAGCCGAGGTCGGCGGCGACCGCCTGCGGGTCGAGGCCGAGCGAGGAGCCGGCCAGGGCTCCGGAGCCGTACGGGGAGACGGCGGTGCGGGCGTCCCACTGGCGCAGCCGCTCGGCGTCGCGGCCGAGGGCCTGCACGTGCGCGAGGACGTGGTGGGCGAAGAGCACGGGCTGGGCGTGCTGGAGGTGGGTGCGGCCCGGCATCGCGGTGTCCGGGTGGGCCTCGGCGAGGCCGACCAGGGCGTGCTGGAGGTCGAGCAGCAGGCCGCCGATGGTCTTCGCGTGGTCCCGCAGGTACATCCGGAAGAGGGTGGCGATCTGGTCGTTGCGGGAGCGGCCGGCCCGCAGCTTGCCGCCGAGGTCGGGGCCGAGGCGCTCCAGCAGGCCGCGCTCCAGGGCGGTGTGGACGTCCTCGTCGGCGACGGTGCCGGTGAAGGTGCCGGCCTCGACGTCGGCGAGGAGCCGGTCCAGTCCGTCGTGCATCGCGGCGAGTTCGCTGTCGTCCAGCAGGCCGGCCTTGTGCAGGACGCGGGCGTGGGCCTTGGAGCCGGCGATGTCGTAGGGGGCGAGGCGCCAGTCGAAGTGCACCGAGGCGGAGAGCTTGGCCAGGGCCTCGGACGGGCCGTCGGCGAAACGGGCGCCCCAGAGGCGGACGTCGCCACCGGAGGCGGTGTGGTCGGCGGACATCGCTGGCTCCTTGCTGACGTGCGGGAAGAGGGGGGTGGGGAGGGGCGGCCCCGGCCGGGTGCGGCCGGGGCCGGGGCGGTCTCAGCCCAGGTCGCGCCGGGCGGCGATCTTCGAGGAGAGGCCGAAGATCTCGATGAAGCCCTTGGACATCGACTGGTCGAAGGTGTCGCCGGTGTCGTAGGTCGCGAGGTTGAAGTCGTACAGCGACTGCTCGGACTTGCGGCCGTTGACGACGGCCCGGCCGCCGTGCAGGACCATCCGGATGTCGCCGGAGACGTGCTGGTTGGCCTCGTTGACGAAGCCGTCGAGGGCGCGCTTGAGCGGGGAGAACCAGAGGCCGTCGTAGACCAGCTCGGCCCAGCGCTGCTCGACCTGCCGCTTGTAGCGGGCGAGTTCGCGCTCGACGGTGACGTTCTCCAGCGCCTGGTGGGCGGTGATCAGGGCGATCGCGCCGGGGGCCTCGTAGATCTCCCGGGACTTGATCCCGACCAGCCGGTCCTCGACCATGTCGAGGCGCCCGACGCCCTGGGCGCCGGCCCGCTTGTTCAGCTCCTCGATGGCCTGCAGGACGGTGACCTTGCGGCCGTCGACGGCGACCGGGACGCCGGCTTCGAAGGTGATGACCACCTCGTCGGCCTCGCGCGGGGTGGCCGGGTTCTGGGTGTACTCGTAGACGTCCTCGATCGGGGCGTTCCAGATGTCCTCCAGGAAGCCGGTCTCGACGGCCCGTCCGAAGACGTTCTGGTCGATCGAGTACGGGGACTTCTTGGTGGTGGCGATCGGCAGGCCCTTGGACTCGGCGAAGGCGATGGCCTTGTCCCGGGTCATCGCGTAGTCACGGACCGGGGCGATGCACTTGAGGCCCGGGGCGAGGGAGTTGATGCCGACCTCGAAGCGGACCTGGTCGTTGCCCTTGCCGGTGCAGCCGTGGGCGACGGTGGTGGCGCCGTGCTTCTGCGCGGCGGCGACCAGGTGCTTGACGATGACCGGCCGGGAGAGGGCGGACACCAGCGGGTACTCGCCCTGGTAGAGGGCGTTGGCCTTGAGGGCCGGCAGGCAGTACTCGTCGGCGAACTCCTCGCGGGCGTCGGCGACCTCGGCCTCGACGGCACCGCAGTCCAGCGCCCGCTGGCGGATGACGTCCAGGTCCTCGCCGCCCTGGCCGACGTCGACGGCGACGGCGATGACCTCCGCGCCCGTCTCCTCGGCGATCCAGCCGATGCAGACGGACGTGTCCAGACCGCCCGAGTAGGCGAGTACGACGCGCTCGGTCACGGCTTTCTCCTTCACAACTGTGCGAACAGGCTTACGGCGATAGGCATAAGTATGCACTACTCCGTATGAAACTCAAAACGCGACGGCCGGACGGCCTCCGGAGACGCCTGTGGGCCCGGCCGGAGCCGGGCCCACAGGGGGTGGAACGGGGACTACTGCGCCTTCGCCTGGGCGAGTTGCATCAGGTGGTCGGCGAGCGCCTGGCCGCCGGCCGGGTCACGGCTGATCAGCAGGACGGTGTCGTCGCCGGCGATGGTGCCGATGATCTCGAACACCTCCGCCTGGTCGATCGCCGAGGCGAGGAACTGCGCCGCGCCCGGCGGGGTGCGCAGCACGACCAGGTTGCCGGAGGCGGTGGCGGAGACCATGAGCTCGCCGGCCAGCCGGGCCATCCGGCCCTCGGTGGCGGACTCCCCCATCGGCGCGCGCGGGGTGCGGTCGCCGCCCTCGGCGGGGACGGCGTAGATGAGCGCGCCGTCCCGGTTGCGGATCTTCACCGCGCCCAGCTCGTCCAGGTCCCGGGAGAGGGTGGCCTGGGTGACCACGAGTCCGTCGTCGGCGAGCAGCTTGGCGAGCTGGCTCTGCGAGCGCACGGGCTGGCGGGTGAGCAGGTCCACGATCCTCCGGTGGCGCGCGGTGCGGGTCTGCGGGACCTGCGGCGTCGGGCCGGCGGCGGACTGCTCAGAGTTGGGTACGGTCATGTGATTATTCTCCCGGACTACGCGCGGTTCGCATCGTCCGGGGCGCCCTCCCGGACGGCCCGCAGCACGGCCGGCAGCGCCGCCAGGAAGGCGTCCGCCTCCTGCTCGGTGAGCACCAGCGGCGGGGCGAGCCGCACGGCGTCCGGCACCGCGGCGTTCACCAGGAAGCCGGCCTCCTGCAGGCCCGCCTGGACCTCGGCCGCGACCGGCTCGGTGAGCACGATGCCCAGCAGCATCCCGGCCCCGCGCACGTGCGAGACCAGCGGGTCGCCGAGCGCCTCGACGCCGTGCCGCAGCCGCTCGCCGAGCTTGCGGGCGTGCTCCAGCAGGCCCTCGGACTCGATGGTGTCGAGCACCGCGAGGCCGGCCGCCGCGGCCACCGGGTTGCCACCGAAGGTGGTGCCGTGCTGGCCCGGGGTGAGCAGCTCGGCCGCCTCGCCGAAGGCCAGCACCGCGCCCATCGGCAGGCCGCCGCCGAGCGCCTTGGCGAGCGTGACGACGTCCGGCTCGATGCCCTCGAAGGCCTGGTGGGCGAACCAGTGGCCGGTGCGGCCGACGCCGGTCTGGATCTCGTCCAGCACCAGCAGGGTGCCGGTGGCGCGGGTGATCTCGCGGGCGGCGGCCAGGTAGCCGTCGGGCAGCGGGATCGCGCCGTTCTCGCCCTGGATCGGCTCCAGGAAGACGGCGGCGGTCTCGGTGGTGACGGCCGCGCGCAGCGCCTCGACGTCGCCGAACGGGACGTGGGTGACGTCGCCGGGCAGCGGGCGGAACGGCTCCTGCTTGGCGGGCTGGCCGGTGAGCGCGAGGGCGCCCATGGTGCGGCCGTGGAAGCCGCCCTGGAGGGCGACCAGGTGGGTGCGGCCGGTGCGGCGGCCGATCTTGAAGGCGGCCTCGTTGGCCTCGGCGCCGGAGTTGCAGAAGAACACCCGGCCGGGGCGGCCGTCCAGGCGCAGCAGCCGCTCGGCGAGGGCGACGGTGGGCTCCGCGATGAACAGGTTGGAGACGTGGCCGAGGGTGGCGATCTGCCGGCTCACGGCCTCGACGACGGCCGGGTGGGCGGTGCCGAGGGCGTTGACGGCGATGCCGCCGAGCAGGTCGGTGTACTCCTTGCCGTCGGCGTCCCAGAGCTTGCTGCCCTCGCCGCGGACCAGCGGGATCCGGGGGGTGCCGTAGTTGTCGGTGAAGGAGTGCTGCCAGCGCTCGGTGAGCTGGGCGTTGGAAGTCATGCGAGTCCCCCGGTCACGGTCGGTTCGTCGTCGGGCACGACCATCGTGCCGATGCCCTCGTCGGTGAAGATCTCCAGCAGCAGGCTGTGCGGCACCCGGCCGTCCAGGACGCGGGCGGTGCCGACGCCCGAGCGCACGGCGCGCAGGCAGCCCTCCATCTTGGGCAGCATGCCGCTGGCCAGCGTGGGCAGCAGTTCCTCCAGCTCGGAGGCGTCGAGCTGGCTGATCACGTCGTCGGAGTCCGGCCAGTCCTTGTAGAGGCCCTCGACGTCGGTGAGGACGACGAGCATCTCGGCGCCGAGCGCGGCCGCGAGGGCGGAGGCGGCGGTGTCGGCGTTGATGTTGTAGACGTGGCCGTCGGCGCCGCGGGCGATCGAGGAGATCACCGGGATGCGGCCGTCGGCGATCAGTCCCTTCACCGCGCCGGCCTCGATGTTGACGATGTCGCCGACCAGGCCGATGTCGACCTGCTCGCCGTCGACCACCGCGTACCGCTTGACGGCGGTCATGGTGTGGGCGTCCTCGCCGGTCAGGCCGACCGCGAACGGACCGTGCTGGTTGAGCAGGCCGACCAGTTCGCGCTGCACCTGGCCGGCGAGCACCATCCGGACCACGTCCATGGTCTCGGGGGTGGTGACCCGCAGGCCGTTGGTGAAGGAGGACTCCAGGCCGAGCTTGTCGAGCTGGGCGCTGATCTGCGGGCCGCCGCCGTGCACCACGACCGGGTGCAGGCCGGCGAAGCGCAGGAAGACGACGTCCTTGGCGAAGGCGGCCTTGAGCTCCTCGTCGACCATGGCGTTGCCGCCGAACTTGATCACCACGGTCTTGCCGTGGAAGCGCTCCAGCCACGGCAGGGCCTCGATGAGCGTCATGGCCTTGGGCAACGCGGTGTTGTTGCGGGCCTGTTCGCCCTTGGGTGCGATCTGCACTGTTCTGCTTCCCCGGCTCTGGTGGCGGCTGTCAGGTGGAGTAGGCGCTGTTCTCGTGCACGTAGTCGGCGGTGAGGTCGTTGGTCCACAGGGTGGCCCCGGCCTCGCCGGCGTTGAGGTTCGCGGTGATGACGACCTCGCGGCCGGTCATGTCGACGAGGTCGCGGTCCTCCCCCACGCTGCCGTCGCGGCAGACCCAGACGCCGTTGATGGCGACGTCCAGCCGGTCGGGGTCGAAGGCGGCGTCGGTGGTGCCGATCGCCGCCAGCACCCGGCCCCAGTTGGGGTCCTCGCCGTGGATGGCGCACTTGAGGAGGTTGTTGCGGCCGATCACCCGGGCGACGTCGACGGCCTCCTGCTCGGTGGCGGCGCCGGTGACGTCGATCCGGATGTCCTTGCTGGCACCCTCGGCGTCGCCGATCAGCTGGCGGGCGAGGTCGGCGCAGACGGTGCGGACGGCCTCGTCGAACTCGGCCGCCTCCGGGACGGTGCCGGTGGCGCCGGAGGCGAGCAGCAGCACGGTGTCGTTGGTGGACATGCAGCCGTCGGAGTCGATCCGGTCGAAGGTGGTGCGGGTGGCGTCGCGCAGCGCGGCATCCAGCGCGGCGGCGTCCACCGCGGCGTCGGTGGTGAGCACCACCAGCATGGTGGCCAGGCCCGGGGCGAGCATGCCGGCGCCCTTGGCCATGCCGCCGACGGTCCAGCCGGACGGGCTGGTGACCTGCGCGGTCTTGTGGACGGTGTCGGTGGTCTTGATGGCGATCGCGGCCTGCTCGCCGCCGGTGGCGCTGAGCGCGGCGGCGGCGGTGGTGACGCCGGGCAGCAGGATGTCCATCGGCAGCCGCACGCCGATCAGGCCGGTGGAGGCGACGGCGACCTCGCCGGCGTTGAGCTCCAGCTCGGCGGCGGCCTTCTCGGCGGTGGCGTGGGTGTCCTGGAAGCCGAGCGGGCCGGTGCAGGCGTTGGCGCCACCGGAGTTGAGGACGACGGCGGAGACGGTGCCGCCCTTGAGGACCTGCTCGGACCAGAGCACGGGGGCGGCCTTGACCCGGTTGGAGGTGAAGACGCCGGCGGCGGCGAGCGAGGGCCCGTCGTTGACGACGAGCGCGAGGTCGGGGGTGCCGGAGGCCTTGATCCCGGCGGTGACGCCGGCGGCCCGGAAGCCCTGGGCGGCGGTGACGCCGACGTTCTGGTGGTCGGTCACGGTGCGACTCCGTTCACGGGAAGGCCCAGCTCCTCGGGCAGGCCGAGGGCGATGTTCATGCTCTGCACCGCGCCGCCGGCGGTGCCCTTGACCAGGTTGTCGATCGCGCTGATCGCCACGATCCGCCCGGCGGCCGCGTCCAGGGCGACCTGCACCAGGGCGGCGTTGGAGCCGTAGACGCTGCTGGTCTGCGGCCACTGGCCCTCGGGCAGCAGGTGGACGAACGGCTCGTCGGCGAAGGCCTCGGCGTAGGCCGCCCGCAGCTCCTCGGCGCCCACGCCGGGCTTCGCCTTGGCGGAGCAGGTGGCGAGGATGCCGCGCGGCATCGGGACCAGGGTGGGGGTGAAGGAGACGGTGACCGGCTCGCCCGCGAGCGGGGTGAGGTTCTGGGACATCTCCGGGGTGTGCCGGTGGACGCCGCCGACGCCGTAGGCGCTGACGCTGCCCATCACCTCGCTGCCGAGCAGGTGGGTCTTGGCGGCCTTGCCGGCGCCGGAGGTGCCGGAGGCGGCGACGATCACCGCCTCGGGCTCGGCCAGGCCGGCCGCGTAGGCGGGGAACAGCGCCAGCGAGACGGCCGTCGGGTAGCAGCCGGGGACGGCGATCCGGTTGCTGCCCTTGAGCGCGGCGCGGTGGCCGGGCAGCTCGGGCAGGCCGTAGGGCCAGGTGCCGGCGTGCGCGGAGCCGTAGAACTGCTCCCAGTCGGCGGCGGCCCTGAGCCGGAAGTCGGCGCCGCAGTCGACGACCAGCACGTTCCCGCCGAGCGCCTCGGCGACGGCGGCGGACTGGCCGTGCGGCAGCGCCAGGAACACCACGTCGTGGTCGGCCAGCACCTCCGGGGTGGTCGGCTCCAGGACCCGGTCGGCCAGCGGCAGCAGGTGCGGCTGGAGCAGCCCCAGCCGGGTGCCCGCGTTCGAGCCGCCGGTCAGCGCCCCGATCTCCACCTCCGGGTGGCCGAGCAGCAGGCGCAGCACCTCACCGCCCGCGTATCCGCTCGCGCCGGCGACGGCGACTCGCAATGCCATGGCGTTCCTCCTTCGTCGTGGCATGAATATACGCAGTACGGAACATTCATGCAAGGAGTATGCGCAGGGCCGCCTGCCGGGTTCGGCCTCGGCGGGCCGCTCAGCGCTTGACGGCCTTGAGCACCACGAACTTCGGATTGCCCGCGACCGTGCGGCAGTTGCCGAACAGCCGGCGGAGCTTGACGTGGTAGCCGAGGTGGCGGTTGCCGACCACCCACAGTTCGCCGCCGGGGCGCAGCGCGCGGCGGGCGCCGGTGAACATCCGCCAGGCGGTGGCGTCGGTGGTGGCCTGGTGGGAGTGGAACGGCGGGTTGTTGAGGACGAGGTCCACCGAGCCGGCCGGCAGGCCCGCGTCGCCCAGCGCGTCGGCGGTGAGGAACTCGGCGGGGGCGTCCGGGCCGAGGTTGGCGCGGAAGGTCTCCTCGGCGGAGGCGACGGCCTGGTGGGACTCGTCGACGAAGACCAGCTCGGCGCCGGGGGCCGCGAGGGCGGCGGCGGTGCCGACCACGCCGTTGCCGCAGCCGAGGTCGACGATGCGGGCGCCGGGGGCGGCGGTGGGCAGGTGGGCGAGCAGGAAGCGGGTGCCGATGTCGAGGCGGTCGGCGCAGAAGGTGCCGGCGTGGTTGACCACGGTGCGCCCGGAGGCGGGGCCGATGCCGCCGGGCAGGGCGTAGCGGTGCGGCCAGGGGTTGGGGCCGGGCTCCAGCGCCGGGTCGGGGGTGCAGAGGATCAGCCGGGCCTTGCGGACCGCGAGCGAGGTGCGGGTGGGGCCGAGGATCCGCTCGAAGAGCCGCAGCGTGGAGGTGTGGATCTCGGTGGTCATGCCGGTGCCGAGGACCACGGTGTCCGGGTGGAGGGCCGGGGCGAGCCGGTGCAGCTGGTCCTCCAGCAGGGCGAGGCTCTTGGGGACGCGCACCAGCAGCACGTCGGTCCGCCCGGGCGGGGTGTCGCGGGTGGTGAGCAGGCGGGCCGCGGCGGGGTCGGCGCCGGCCCGGGCGAGGTTGGCCGCGGTGGCGCGCTGGGCGAGGTGGGAGTCGCTGATCTGGGTGATCCGCGCGGGTGCCTGCCCGGCGGGGGCGGTGGCGAGGGCGGTGGTGAGCGCGCCCCAGCGGTCGCCGAGGACGGTGACGGCACGGCCGGCCAGGGCGGTGGGCCCGCCCTCGGCGGAGTCGCTCTCCCCGGCCAGGTGCCGCATCAGGTACTCGTCGGCGGCGTCCCAGGCGCGCAGCCGCTCGCGCGGGTCCTCCGGGTAGCGGGTGAGGCCGAGGGTGCCCCACGGGGTCGGGAAGGGGGTCGCGGCGGCGGTGGCGAGCTGGTTCATCGCCGCCCAGGCTAGCCGACCGGCGCCCGGGCCGGCCGACCGGCGCCCGCGCGCGGACCGGGGCGGCGGCCGATACTGGGAGGGCCCGACGGAAGGGGCGAAGCCATGGACTGGAAGCTCGAGGTGGTGGTGGTCCCGGTGGCGGACGTCGACCGGGCGAAGCTCTTCTACGAGGAACAGGCCGGTTTCACCGTCGACCACGACAGCCGGATCCGGGACGGGGTGCGGGTGGTGCAGCTGACGCCGCCCGGCTCCAGTTGCTCGATCGTGGTGGGGACCGGGCTGACCGAGGCGCCGCCCGGTTCGCTGAAGGGGCTGCAGCTGGTGGTGCCGGACATTGACCGCGCGCACGCGGAGCTGGCGGCGCGGGGTGTGGAGGTGAGCCCGGTGCAGCACTTCGAGGACGGTGACCGGGTGGACGGGCGGGGCGAGCTGTGGAACTCGTTCGTCTTCTTCAGCGATCCCGACGGCAACGGCTGGGCCGTCCAGGAGGCGCCCGGCCGGCGCTGACCGGACGAGCCCGCCGCGGGCCTCGGGCCTGGGGCGTCGGGCCGCAGGCCTTAGGCTCGGAGGATGGTCGAAGACAAGGGAAGCGTCCGGGTGGACGCCTGGATCTGGTCGGTGCGGCTGGCCAAGACGCGCTCGGCCGCGGCGGCGGCGTGCAAGGCCGGGCACGTGCGGGTCAACGGCGAGCGGGCCAAGCCGGCGCAGGCGCTGAAGCCGGGTGACGAGGTCCGGGTGCGCCTGGAGGGGTGGGAGCGGGTCGTCGTGGTGACCAAGCTGATCCGCAAGCGGGTCGGCGCGGGGGTCGCCGCGGAGTGCCTGGTCGACAACAGCCCGCCGCCACCGGCGCGCGAGTTCGTCGCCGCGCCGGGCGTGCGGGACCGGGGCGCCGGGCGGCCGACCAAGCGCGACCGCCGCGAACTGGACGGCCTGCGCGGCGGCCGGTGACCCGCCCGGCGCGGCGTCCCGCAAGGCCACGGCAGCTTCCTGCCGAATTGGTCTCGACCATTGCCGTGGGTCCGGGAGGCGGAGGAGGCTCGCCACGAAGCACCGGGCGGGCAGTCCGGCGCTCGTGTCCGAAGAAGGAAGGCACCGGCATGGCCATGCGCAAGGCGGTCTCCACCATGGTTCTGGCCGGCCTGCTCGCGGCGGGCGGGCTGCTGGCCGCCCCGGCCGCCCAGGCCTCGACGACCAGGACCACCGGCTACGTCTACGTCGGCATGTACCCGAGCGGTGACGCGTGCCACGCCGCCGGCAAGGCCTATGTGGCCCGGGGCCAGGCGGTCTCGTACTTCTGCGACGTCCTCGACTTCTCCCCCTTCACGGCCCGGCTCTCCATCTGGGCCTGACCGCGTCGCGGACGGCCCGGCGGGGCGCTCGGCCGCCGGGCCGGCAGGCGGGAACCGCGCCGCTCAGGCGGCCAGGGTGTCGGTGCGGACCTGGGTCAGGAAGGTGTCCAGGTTGGCCACCGTGCGCGCGATCTGCTCCTCCAGCGGGAGTGAGGCGTCGGGCCGGGTGACCGAGGCGGACGTCCGGCGCCCGCGTACGTAGAGCGAGCAGGCGAGGTCGGCGCAGATGTAGGTGCCGACGGTGTTGCCCTCCCGCCCCGCCGCACCGGCCCGGCGGGCGGTGAGCAGCGCGACCCCGGAGCCCGCGTGGGCGGTGATGCACAGCGAGCAGACGTTGGTCTTGGTCATGCTGCGCCGGAACGAGGGCACCCGCAGGGTGACGCCGACCAGGTCGCCGCGGTGCTCGGCCACCAGATAGGCCCGGTCGGGCGCGCCCTGGTCCCGCCAGCCGAGGAAGTCGAGGTCCTCCCAGGGGAGTTCGGCCAGGCCCCGGGGCAGGTTCAGCCGCCGCGCCTCGCCCTTGGAACAGTTGACGAAGGACGCACGGATCTCGGGATCGGTCAGCGCTCGCATGTCCGGCAAGCTAACACCGCCCGGCCGCGCCCGTCGCCCGGTTTTTCCCCGTACGGGCGCGGCGCGCTCAGTCCACCGGGTGGACCGCCTGGACGGCGAGCCGGTGCGGGGCGTCGGCGCCGATCCCGGCCAGCAGCTCGTCGAGGTCGGAGAACACCTCCCAGCTCTCCCGCCCGGCCGCCCGCGCGAGGCGGGCCACCACCACGTCCTCCAGGTCGCGCACCCGGCTGTCCTTCCAGGCCTTGTCGGCCAGGCTGACCAGTAGGTCCTCCAGGGTGATCCCCGGCGCGCCCCAGCTGCCGTGGGTGCCGGCGAAGCGCGCCAGCCGCTCCGGCACGCCGCGGGCGAGCAGCAGCTCGTACCCGGCCCGCTCGTGCAGCGAGCCGGGGACGGAGAGCTCCTCGCGGTGGACGACCTTGCCGATGTCGTGGGTGGCGGCGCCGAACAGCACGGCCTCCCGGTCCACCGGCACCCCGTACCCGGCGCACCACTCGACGATCGCCCGGGCGACCTCGTGGACCAGCGAGAGGTGGGCGGTCAGCCGGGGCGGGGCGCCGACGGCGGCGAGCAGGTCGGCCGCGGGCCCGGGCAGCGGCGGGAGGTCCGCGCTCACGCGCGCTTGAAGGCGACGCCGGCGTAGGCCGAGACGTCCTGCCAGCCCTCGGGGAGGTCGCCGGTGCGGACGTGGCCGGCGTCGGGGCGCCAGAGCGGGAGCTGGACGAGGCCGGGCCCGGCGAACTCGAAGTCGCCGAAGAAGGGTTCGACGGCCGCCCGCGGGCGCAGCACCAGCGGGGCGCTGGCGCTGCGGTAGACCCGGGTGCCCTCGGCGGCGCTCTCCCGCGAGGCGAAGTCGGGGCTGCCGTGCGAGAGGATCAGCGCGCTGCCGGGAGCGAGCGCGTCGCGCAGGGTGCGGACGATCCGCTCGGCGCCGTCCTCGTCGCGGATGAAGTGCAGGACGGCGACCAGCATCAGGGCGACCGGCTCGCCGAGGTCCACGGCGGCGCGCAGCGCGGGGTGGGCGAGGATCGCCTCGGGCTCGCGCAGGTCCGCCTCGATGACCGAGGTGTGCCCGGACGGGTGGCCGGCGAGCAGGGCGCGCGCATGGGTGGCCACGATCGGGTCGTTGTCGACGTAGACGACCCGGGCGTCCGGGGCGACCCGGCGGGCGACCTCGCTGGTGGAGCCGATGGCGGGGATGCCGGTGCCGATGTCGACGAACTGCCGGATGCCCCGGCCGGCCGCGAACTCGACCGCTCGGCCGAGGAATTCGCGGTTGGTGCGGGCCAGCAGCCGCAGCGCCGGGTAGGCGGCGATGGCGGCCTCGGCG
Source organism: Kitasatospora sp. NPDC097605 (assembly GCF_040302725.1). Classification (NCBI taxonomy): domain Bacteria; kingdom Bacillati; phylum Actinomycetota; class Actinomycetes; order Kitasatosporales; family Streptomycetaceae; genus Kitasatospora; species Kitasatospora sp. NPDC097605. Next base: position 85,220 of record NZ_JBEOSF010000012.1, read on the forward strand.
GCCTTGCGGTCGGCCTCGAAGTTGTCCTTGCCGCCGAGGTAGTAGTCGTACATCCGGGCCGTGTGCGGGACCCCGGTGTCGAGCTCGGTCGGCGGCTGCCAGTCGTCGGCGCGCGCCCACTCCCAGTCGGTGCCGGTGACGCCGCGCGCCACCGTGCTGTCCTCGCCCATCTTGCCGCCCCCTGGTGTCCGCGGTGTCCGGAGTCCGTGCTGCCGGACGGTTCCTGTCCCCTGCCCCGCGACCGGCGGGCGGCCGATGGCGGCCCCCACCGCACGGTGCGCCGTGATCGTAACCGACGACATGCCTTGGAAACAGCGGAAGTTCAGGTTTCCGCAGCATCCGAACCATGGTGTGTGTGCACGTCAACGACCGGTCCGGGAGGGCCCGGGCCGGACCTGTCCGGCGGTCGCCGCCGGCCGGCGCCGTCTCTATGCTGGCTGCCGATGACTGCCGACCGGCGCACCGTCCTGCGCACCACCGTCAAACTGGCCGCCCTCACCGCCGTCGGCGGCCTGTTCACCGCCTGCGGCGACCCCGGCCGCCGCCGGACCGATCCGGGGGCGTTCGCCGTCCGCCCGGCGTCGCCGGACCCGTCGGGCACCGTGGACCCGGCCTGGCCCGGCGGCGAGGGGCCGGCCTCCCCGGCGCCCGACGCGGCGACGGCCGCCCCCTCCGACCCGCCCGCCGCCGTCGCGGCCGCCGCCACCGCGCCGCCCGCCCCGCCGGTGCTGCCGCCGCTGGCGCCCGGCACCCCGGTGGAGGTCGCGAACGGGCCGCGCAACGGCCGCGGTGTCGCGCTGACCTTCCACGGCAGCGGTGACCCGGCGCTCGCCACCGCGTTGCTGGAGATCGCCGAGCGGCGCGGGGTCGGACTCACCGTGATGGTCGTCGGCAGCTGGCTGGACCAGCAGCCGCAGATGGCCCGGCGGATCCTGGACGGCGGCCACGAGCTGGGCAACCACACCCAGAACCACCAGAACATCTCCACCATGGCCCCGGACCGGGCGCGCGCCGAGATCGCCCAGTGCGCGGAGCGGCTGCAGCGGCTCACCGGCTCGATCGGCCGCTGGTTCCGCCCGTCGGCCGCCCAGTACGCGACGCCGATGGTGCGGGAGCAGGCGAAGGCGGTCGGGTACGAGCACGTGCTCTCCTTCGACGTGGACCCGCGCGACTACGCCGACCCGAACGCCGCCGAGCTGCAGCGCCGGGTGCTCGGCTCGGTGCGCGGCGGCTCGGTGGTCGCCCTGCACCTGGGCCACCGCTGCACGGTCGACGCGCTGCCCGGCATCCTCGACGGCCTCGGCAAGGCCGGCCTCACCCCGGTGACCGCGAGCCGCCTCTTCGCCTGACGCCGGGGCACGGGGGCCGCCGGGCCGGAGCGCGCGTGGCCCGGCGTCGCGCGTCCGGCGGGAGCCCTCGGACGCCCCCGGTGCCCGTGGCATGCTTCGGGGATGCGGTACATCATCATCGGGGCGGGTGCGGTGGGCGGCACGATCGGTGCCCGGCTGCACGAGGGCGGGCACGAGGTGGTCCTGGTGGCGCGCGGCGCGCACCTGGCGGCGCTGCGCGCGGAGGGCCTGCGGTTCGGCACCCCGGAGGGGGTGCGGACGCTGCGGATCCCGGCGGCCGGCGGTCCGCCGGAGGTGGAGCTGCGGGCGGACGACGTCCTGGTGCTCGCCGTGAAGACGCAGGACACCGCCGCCGCGCTCGCCGCGTGGGCGCCGTGCCCGGTGGCCGGGGGCGGGACGGCCGCCGAGCGGCTGCCGCTGGTGTGCGCGCAGAACGGGGTGGAGAACGAGCGGCTCGCGCTGCGGCTGTTCCGCGAGGTGCTGGCGATGTGCGTGTGGATGCCGTCCACCCATCTGGCGCCGGGCCGGGTGAGCGCCGGCGGCACGCCGGTGAGCGGGGTGCTGCGGCTGGGCGGCTACCCGTCGGGCACCGGCGGGCCGCGGGCCGCCGCGATCGCCGCCGACCTCGGCGCCTCGGGCTTCAACGCCCCGGTGGAGGCCGACGTGATGAGCTGGAAGTACGCCAAGCTGCTCGGCAACCTCGGCAACGCGCTGGACGCGGTGGCCGGACAGCGCGGGGACGAGGCGCTGCGGGCGCTGCAGGAGCGGGTGGGCGCCGAGGGCGCGGCGGTGCTGGCGGCCGCCGGCATCGCCCACCGGGACCCGGCCGAGCAGGCCCGCGCGGTGCGCGAGTCGCTGCGGCTGGCGCCGGTGGACGGCGAGCGGCGGAGCGGTTCGTCGTCCTGGCAGAGCCTGGCGCGCGGCACCGGCTCGATCGAGGCGGACCACCTGAACGGCGAGATCGCGCTGCTGGCCCGGCTGCACGGGGTGGCGGCGCCGCTCAACGAGGCGCTGCAGCGCCTGGCCGGGGAGTTCGCCCGCACCGGCCGGGCGCCGGGCTCGCTGACCGATCGGGAGCTGGCGGCGCTCACCGCGCTCTGAGCGCTCAGCCCATCGGGTCGTCGGGCCCGTAGGGGCGCAGCCGAAGCGTGCGGGCGTCCAGCTCGCGGATCTCTCCGGCGCGGCGCACGATCTCCTCCAGGTTGTCCCGGCCGGCGTGCAGGAAGCGCCCGTGCAGCCCGTCGAAGCGGCCGCGGGCGGCGTCCACGGTGACGGCGACCATGTACGGGATGGAGCCCCAGGTCGTGGTGTCGTGGAACATCGGCATGCCGGCGGTCATGTCGGTCTCGACCGCGCCGGGGCTGATGTCGAGGATCACCACGCGGTGCTCGGCGAGCGAGTCGGCGAGGTTGTCGGAGAGCTGGAGCAGCGCGCCCTTGGAGGTGGCGTACGCGGTGTAGTGGCCGTCGGGGCGCAGCGCGAAGCCGGAGTTGAGGTTGACGACGCGCCCGCGGCGACGCTCGACCATGCCGGGCAGCACACAGCGCAGCAGGTTGTAGGGGCCGCGCAGGTTGACCTCGACGACCTGCCACCACTGGTTGACGTCGGTCTCCCAGAGCGGGACCTCGGCGGCGTCGATCTGGCCGGCGTTGTTGACCAGCAGGTCGACCGGGCCGAGGTCGCGTTCGACCAGGCGCACGGCCTCGCGGACCGAGCCGGGGCGGGTGACGTCGGCGGTGACGGCGACGCCGCGCGAGCCGTGCCGCACGCACTCCTTGAGGGTGTCGGTGAGGGTCTCCTGGGTGCGGCCGAGGAGGCCGACGGCCATGCCCTCGGCGGCCAGGCCGATGGCGAGCTCCCGGCCGATGCCGCGGCCGGCGCCGGTGACCAGGGCGACCTGTCCCGTGAGCGATCCCGTCGGCATGCCCGTGCTCCCTCCGTCCGTCCAGGACCACCCGCGGTCCGGCCCCGCATTCTGTCGCCCGGCGGGCCGGGCGGGACGGGAGCGCACCCGCGACGCGGGCGGGCCCACCCGTTCGGGGGAACCCGCGGGCCGCGGAGTCCACCCGGAGTCCGCCGGGGAGGGGATGACCTACTCACCGGTAGGGAGTAGTAACGTCGTCGGGACGGTACACCGGTCCGCACATACCGGTGCGTCCGAACCGCCGGACAGCAGCCGCTGGGCCACTTGTCGCTGGGCGACCCCCAGCACCACCGAAGGGCAACTGAGTGAGTGACATCGCGCGCGTCGGAGTGATCGGCTGCGGACTCATGGGGTCGGGCATCGCGGAGGTCTTCGCCCGGGCGGGGCTGGACGTCCTGGTCGCCGAGGCCAGTGGGGAGGCGCTGGAGTTCGGGCGCGCCCGGCTGACCAACTCGCTGGACACCGCCGTGAAGCGCGGCAAGCTGACGGAGGAGCAGCGGGACGAGGCGCTGTCCCGGCTGGCGTTCACCGTCGACCTGGCGGACTTCGCGGACCGCGACCTGGTGGTCGAGGCGGTCGCCGAGCGCGAGGACGTCAAGGTGAAGATCTTCGAGACGCTGGACCGGGTGGTCGAGCGGCGGGACGCGATCCTCGCCTCGAACACCTCCTCGATCCCGATCGTCAAGCTGGCGGCCGCCACCTCCCGCCCGGAGCAGGTGATCGGCCTGCACTTCTTCAACCCGGCGCCGGTGCAGAAGCTGGTCGAGGTGATCCCGACCCTGACCACCTCGGCCGCCACCACCGACCGGGTGGAGGCATTCGCCACCGAGGTGCTGCACAAGGCCCCGATCCGCGCCCGCGACCGGGCCGGCTTCGTGGTGAACGCGCTGCTGGTGCCGTACCTGCTGTCCGCGGTGCGGATGTTCGAGACGGGCGTGGCGACCGCCTCCGACATCGACAAGGGCATGGAGGCCGGCTGCGCCCACCCGATGGGGCCGCTGCGGCTGTGCGACCTGATCGGCCTGGACACCATCGTCTCGATCGCCGAGTCGATGTACGACGAGTACAAGGAGCCGCTGTACGCCGCTCCCCCGCTGCTGTCCCGGATGGTCGACGCGGGTCTGCTGGGCCGCAAGTCCGGCCGCGGCTTCTACGACTACACCGCCACCGCCTGACGACGACGGCGGCGCGCATGTGACGGGGCCCGGGAGCGGTATCCATCTCCCGGGCCCCTGATGTGCCACCCAATTGCTGCGCACCGGCACGTTTAAGGGTGTGGGTCAGTTTCACAGCGTCGCTCTGCCGTTAAAGCTACCGCGCCATGGAGAGGCGCAGACGGGAGTCGAACCCGCAACCTACGCTGTAGCGCACACCCGGTCGATCCGGCGCTCGGCGGCGAATGCTGAGACTTGAGCGAGAGTCTGAGTCTTACGGGGCGCCTCTGCCACTTGGGCTACCCCGGCACGTGGTGCCGGAGGAGGGATTCGAACCCCCACTGTTTCCCCGGTATCAGCTTCGACTTCAGTGTCAGCTTGCGCTTTTCGCGCCACCCCCGGTCTCACCCGGGGGGCTCATGGGGCTACCCGAACAGGTAGCCGAACACCGCGTCGCCGACCCGCTGGTCGTCGACCTCGGCGCCGTTGGCCTCCTCGCGGGCGAACTGGACGGCCTGCTGGAGCTTCTCGACCCGCTCCAGGAGCTCGTTGACCCGTCGGGCGGGCAGGGCGCCGGAGAACTTCACGGTCGTCCAGTAGCCGATCGCGACGTCCTCGTAGTAGACCTCGACCTGCGCCGGGTGCTTCTCGGTGGCCTCGGCCTTGACGTGGTTGCGCGGCACCTTCTTGGTGCGGATGGTGCGCACCGCCTCGGTCTTCCAGGCGTCGGTGGACGGGTCGTGGCTCCAGGCCTCGGCGGCGTCCAGGACGGGCAGCTTGCGGACGAAGGTCCGCAGGTCGGTGAGCTGCTTCTCCAGGAAGAGCAGGTAGGTGACCGGCACCCGGGCGATCAGCGTGCGGCCGTCGACGACGACGTCGGCGCGGGCCTCGGTGTTGGCCCAGTCCTTGGTCGCGGTGACGTCGAACAGCCGGGTCAGGGTGGTGGCCGTCGCCCGCAGGACGTCCTCGGCCATGACCTGGACCCGGGTGGACTCGGGGGGAAGCTGCTCGCCCTCCTCGTCCTTGGGCTGGTACGTCCGGGAGATGCCGGCCAGCAACGGGGTCTTCTGCAGGTCTTGGTGGGACTGCGTCAGCTCCTGGAAGGACTTCGACTTGACGCCCTTTTCGACGGCGATGATCTGGTTCAGCTTTGCCACGCCGGGGACGCTACCAGCGCGCGTGTTCGGGCGTCATCCGAATAAAGCCCCGGCGGCGGGAGGGCCGGTCGGCACCGGACCCTCCCGCCACCGCGCGGCGGCGCGTCAGCTGTTGATGACGTAGCTGTCGCCGTAGACCTTCCACTTCAGCGGCGGGTTGAGGTCGAAGTTCTTGGCGTTGAGGAAGACCAGCTGCTCGGTGTCGACCCGGCTGGTGTCGGAGTGGGCGTCCTCCTGCTTCATGATCACCTTGCGGGCGTCCAGGAAGGCCTTGAGGTAGGTGGCCTCGTCGCCGCCCTGGGCCGGGGTCCTGGCCTTCTTCATGGCGGCGCTGCGGATGCCGCCGAAGCTGTCGGAGCTGGTGCCGGGGCCGTGCATGACGATGGCGTCGTAGTAGATGAACTGGCCGAGCGCGCGCAGGCCGTCGGCCTTGGCCTGCTTGACCGAGGGGTTGAAGTAGACCCGGTCGCGCTCCTCGTTCTGGGCCTGCTGGAAGATGGTGTCCTTGGCGGCGGTGGCCCAGTCGCGCTCGAAGGCGGAGCCGAGGCCGGAGTGCGAGTCGGTGCCGTTGACCTTGCGCAGCGCCGGGAGGTACTTGGCGAGGATGTTGCCCGGCTTGAGGTCGGTGTAGTGCTCGACGAGTTCGAGCATGTCGCCGGTGCCGGAACAGAAGCCGATGATGCCGGCGGTGTAGCCGCGGCCGTCGTTGATGTCCTCGATGTACTTGTACTGGGCCTTCCAGTCGAGCGAGGAGTTCTCGGCGCTGGACACCAGCTGCATGGCGATGTCCTTCTTGTGCGGGTCGTCCAGGCCCACCGCGGCGAGCCGGACGGTGCCGGCGGCGGGGGCGGCGTGGACGGTGCCGGCGGCCGCGACGGTGGCCGGGGCGGCGACCAGCAGGGCGGCGAGGGCGAGGCGGGCGGTGCGGGCGGTGCGGTGCTGGGTACGCATCTGACGCTCCGTTTCCCTGGGCCCGGGCATGGGGGTGGCCCGGACTCGTGAGAGTTAGGAAAGTTTCCTAACTTGATTGAAGCGTTCACGCCGGGCGCGGCGCAAGGGGATTGCCCGCAAAGGCACGCCGAAGGGCACGCGCAAGGGCCCCGGCCGGTGATCCCGGCCGGGGCCCTTGCGTCAGCGCGCCGATTCGGCGTCAGGCGCCGCGCAGCACCGCGCCGGTGCGGGCGACCGCCTCGGCGACGGCCGCCTCGCGGGCGGCGCTCGCCTCGTCGGCGGTCAGCGTGCGGTCCGCGGCGCGGAACCGCAGCGCGTACGCCAGCGACTTCTTGCCCGCGCCGACCTGCTCACCGGTGAAGACGTCGAACAGCCGGATGGCCTCCAGCAGCTCACCGGCCCCGGCGCGCAGCGCGGCCTCCACGTCGGCGGCCTGCACGGCGTCGTCGACGATCAGCGCGACGTCCTGGGTGGCCACCGGGAAGCCGGAAACCGCCGGGCCCTCGACCCGCGCGGCGCCGTCGGCGGCCAGCAGGTCCAGGTCCAGCTCCATCGCGCCGGTGCGCTCGGGCAGGCCCATCGCCTTGACGACGCGCGGGTGCAGCTCACCGGCGTGGCCGACCACGCGGTCGGTGCCGGCCACCACCAGCTCGGCGCAGCGGCCCGGGTGCCACGGCATCAGCCGGCCCTGGCGGGCGGTCAGCTCGACGCCGGCGGCGCGGGCCACCGTGCGGGCGGCCTCGATGGCGTCGGCCCAGGACGCCGGAGCGCCCTTGCCCCACCAGCCGGACGGCAGCCGCTCGCCGGCCAGCGCGACGGCGACCCGGCGCGGCTGGTGCGGCAGCGCGGCGTCCAGCGCGGCCAGCTCCTCGTCGCTGGGCCGGCGGTCGACGGCCGGGCGCGGGGCGACCGACAGCTCGTCCTTCGGCAGGAACACCGTGCCCGTCTCGAAGATCGCCAGGTCGGTGTTGCCGCGGCCGACGTTGCGGCGCAGCGCCCCGAGCAGGCCCGGCAGCAGCGTGGTGCGCAGCCCCGGCTCCTCGTCGTTGAGCGGGTTGACCAGGGTGACGGTCCGCCGCCGCCGGTCCTCCGGCTCCAGGCCGAGCGCCTCGAACGAGGCCTCACCGACGAACGGGTAGTTGTTGACCTCGACGTAGCCGGCGCCGGCCAGCGCGACGCCGACCCGCCGGTGCATCCGCTGGGCCTCGGTCAGGCCCTTGCCCGGCGGGACGGTGGGCATCCGGGCGGGGACGTTGTCGTAGCCCTCCAGCCGGATGACCTCCTCGGCGAGGTCGTACGGGTCGGTGAGGTCGGGGCGCCAGGTCGGCGGGGTGACCTCCAGGACGTCGGCGCCGGCGACCGAGCAGCCGATCTCCTGCAGGCGCCGGGTGACGGTCTCGCGGCCGTACACGGTGCCGGCGACCCGGTCGGGCAGGTCGGCGGCGATGGTGATGGTGCGCACCGGGTGCGGGGCGGCGATGTCGGTGACACCGGCCTCGGCGGTACCGCCGGCGATCAGCACCAGCAGGTCGACGGCGCGCTGCGCGGCGGCGCGGGCGGCCTCCGGGTCGACGCCGCGCTCGAAGCGCTTGGACGCCTCGGAGGGCAGCTTGTGCCGCTTGGCGCCGCGGGCGATGGCGACCGGGTCGAAGTGCGCCGCCTCGATGATCACCTCGGTGGTGCCCGGGCCGGCGGCCGGGTCGAGGATCTCGGTGGAGGCGCCGCCCATGACGCCGGCCAGGCCGATCGGGCCGCTGTTGTCGCAGATCAGCAGGTCCTCGGCGGACAGCGTGCGCTTGACGCCGTCGAGGGTGGTGAGGCTCTCGCCCGCCTCGGCCCGGCGGACCGTGATCGGGCCGTCGACGCGCTGCTTGTCGTAGGCGTGCAGCGGCTGGCCGACCTCCAGCATCACGTAGTTGGTGATGTCGACGGCCAGCGAGATCGGGCGGATGCCCGCCTTCTGCAGCCGGCGCTGGAGCCAGATCGGGGACTTGGCGGCCGGGTCGAGGCCGACGACGGTGCGGGCCACGAAGCGGTCGCAGCCGGCCGGGTCGCTGACCTTCACCAGGTAGCCGAAGGAGTTGGCCGGCGGCACGTCGAGCAGCGCCGGGTCGGCCAGCGGCAGCCCGTAGGCGGCCGCCGCCTCGCGGGCGACGCCGCGCATGGACAGGCAGTAGCCGCGGTCCGGGGTGACGGCGATGTCGAGCACCTCGTCGACGAGCTGGAGCAGCTCGATCGCGTCGGTGCCGGGCTCGTACTCGGGCGGGAGCACGATGATGCCGTTGTGGTCGTCGCCCATGCCGAGCTCGCGGGCCGAGCAGATCATGCCGGCCGAGGTCTGGCCGTAGGTCTTGCGGGCCGCGATCGGGAACGGGCCGGGCAGCACGGCGCCGGGCAGGACCACGACGACCTTGTCGCCGACGGCGAAGTTGCTGGCGCCGCAGACGATCTCCTGCGGCTCACCGGTGCCGTTGGCGTCGCCGACGTTGACGAAGCAGTGCCGGATCGGCTTCTTGAAGCCGGTCAGCTCCTCGATGGAGAGCACCTCGCCGACCACCAGCGGGCCCTTGAGGTCGCCGCCGAGCTGCTCGACGGTCTCGACCTCCAGGCCGGCCCGGACCAGCCGCTCGGCCACGTCGCGGCCGGTCTCGCCGGCCGGCAGGTCGACGTACTCGCGCAGCCAGGAAAGCGGGACGCGCATCAGATCTCCATCCCGAACGGGAGGGTGAAGCGCACGTCACCCTCGACCATGTCGCGCATGTCGGCGACGTTGTGACGGTTCATCAGGATCCGCTCCAGGCCCAGGCCGAAGGCGAACCCGCTGTAGCGGTTGGGGTCCACGCCGCAGGCGACCAGCACCCGCGGGTTGACCACGCCGCAGCCGCCGAGCTCGATCCAGCCCTCGGAGCCGCAGGTGCGGCAGGGGCGGTCCGGGTTGCCGACCGACTCGCCGCGGCACACGAAGCACTGCAGGTCGATCTCGGCGCTCGGCTCGGTGAACGGGAAGTAGGAGGGCCGCCAGCGCAGCTCCAGGCCGTCGCCGATCAGGGTCGAGACCAGCTGCTCGATGGTGCCCTTGAGGTCGGCGAAGGTGATGCCCTCGTCCACCGCCAGGCCCTCGACCTGCCGGAAGACCGGGGTGTGGGTGGCGTCCAGCTCGTCGGTGCGGTAGACCCGGCCGGGGCAGACCACGTAGACGGGGGGCTCGCGGTCGAGCATGGTGCGGGCCTGGACCGGGGAGGTCTGGGTGCGCAGCACCACGCCGGAGTCGGCGGAGCCGTCCGGGGCCTGGACGAAGAAGGTGTCCTGCATGGAGCGGGCCGGGTGGTCCGGGCCCAGGTTGAGGGCGTCGAAGTTGAGCCACTCGGCCTCGACCTCGGGGCCCTCGGCGACCTGGTAGCCCATCGCGACGAAGGTGTCCTCGATGCGCTCGGCCAGCGTGGTCAGCGGGTGGCGGGCGCCGCGCGGGGTGCGGTCGTAGGGCAGGGTGACGTCCACCGCCTCCTCGACCAGCACCCGGGCGTCCCGCTCGGCCTCCAGTTCGGCCTGCCGCTTGGCGAGCGCCTGGTTGACGGCGCCCCGGGCCTGGCCGATCAGCTTGCCGGCGGCGGCCTTGGCGTGCGGGGGGAGGGCGCCGATCTCGCGGTTGGCGAGGGACAGGGCGGAGCGGTCGCCGGTGTGGGCGACCTTGGCCTGCTTCAGCTCGTCGAGGCTGGTGGCGGCGGCGAACGCGGCGACGGCCTCGTCCCGGGCCGCCTCCACCACCTCGGGCTTGAGGGCCTCGACCTCGACCGGGTCGTACGACTTGTTGGGTGCCGACATCTCTATCTTTCCCGTGCTCCTGCTCGTCCGTGCTCAGGTAAGGGGCTCGTGCCTTCGCGTCACGCCCGGCGTGGCCGGGGCACGGGCAGCCGTTCTCCGAACCGGGGAGGCGGGGTGTCCGCGGCGCGGCCGCGCAGGGCGTTCCACAACGCCAAAGGTCGAGTGTAGTCGCAGCGCGTAGCGCGGCTGCCGTCAAGCCCGCCCGGGGGACCGCCCAGCGCATGCTCACAGCATGAAGTCGGGGATCCCTGCGGGCAGGATAAATCGGAACCGGGCGCCGCCGCCGGGCGCGCGGTCGACGCGGATCGAGCCGCCGTGGGCCTCCACGATGCCCTTGACGATGTAGAGGCCGAGCCCGGTGCCGCCGCGCTTGGAGCCGCGCCAGAAGCGGGTGAAGACGCGCGGCACCGCCTCCTCGGGGATGCCGCTGCCTTCGTCGCTCACGGTGACCGCTGTGCCTTCCACGATGCGGGGCGGGGTGCCGGGGCGCTCCCAGACGGGGGCCTCGACGACCTCCTTGGCCGGTGCCACCTCGATGGTGACAGTCCCCTCGCCGTGCCGCACCGCATTTTCCAGCAGGTTGGCGAGCACCTGGTCGACCTTGTCGGGGTCGGCCCACAGCACGGTGAGCGGCTCGCTGACCCGGATGTCGAAGCGGTCCTCGGCGATGCCGGTGGCGACCTTGCGGTCGATGTGCCGGCGCACCGCGGCGGCCAGGTCGACGACCTGCTTGCGCAGCTCCAGCCGGCCGGCGTCGATCCGGGAGATGTCCAGCAGCTCGGCGATCAGCCGGGTGACCCGGTCGGCGTCGGCGTCCACGGTCTCCAGCATCAGCCGCTTCTGCCCGTCGGTGAACCGCTCCCACTTGGCGAGCAGCGTCGCGGTGAACCCCTTGACGCTGGTGAGCGGCGAGCGCAGCTCGTGCGCGACGGTGGCGATCAGCTCGGCGTGGCTGCGCTCGGTGCGCCGGCGCGCCTCGGTGCCGCGCAGGGCGATCACCAGCCGCTCCAGCGGGCCGCCGGGGCGCTCGCGGACGTAGCGGGCGGAGACCAGCACCTCGCGCCCGCCGGGCAGCAGCAGATTGCGCTCCGGCTGGCCGGTGCGCACCGCCAGGCCGCCGTACGGGTCGGTCAGCTGCCACCAGCGCCGGCCGTCGAGGTCCTCCAGCGGCAGGACGTCCTCCAGCGCGCCGCCGAGCGCCGCCCGCGGGGCGATGCCGGTCAGCCGGGCGGCGGCGCGGTTGAAGCAGACCACCCGGCCCAGGGCGTCGGCGACCACCAGCCCGTCCGGCAGGTCGTCCGGGTCGAGCTCTGGCCCGCTGCCGACCATGGGTGTCCTCCCCGATTACCCACCGTGTCTTTCCCCCCACCGAGGCAGACCCTAGCGCCTCGCAGCCTCGTGTAATAGGGCTCACGACGAGTTGCCGGCGCGGGTCGGCGCACGGGTCAGCGCGTGGCGCGGCAGCCGCCGGGCGAGCGCTGGGCGCGGGCCGAGGCGTAGAGGCAGACGGCGGCGGCGGTGGCCAGGTTGAGGCTCTCCGCGTGCCCGTGGATCGGTACCCGCACGACCTCGTCGGTCAGGGCCCGGGTCTCCTCCGGGAGCCCCCACGCCTCGTTGCCGAACACCCATGCGCCCGGCGCGCCCAGGGTGCCCTCGTCGAGCTCCTGGTCGAGGTCGCGCTCCCCCGCGCCGTCGGCGGCGAGCACCCGCACCCCGGCCTCGCGCAGCCGGCCGATCGCCTCCTCGACCGGCACGCCGACGGCGACCGGGAGGTGGAACAGGCTGCCGACCGAGGCCCGCACGGCCTTGGGGTTGTACAGGTCGACGGAGGCGTCGGTGAGCACCACGGCGTCCGCGCCGGCCGCGTCGGCGGTGCGCAGCACGGTGCCGGCGTTGCCGGGGTCGCGCACATGGGCGAGGATCGCGACCAGCTTGGGGCGGGCCCCGATCACCTCGTCGAACGGGGTGTCGATGAAGCGGCAGAGCGCGACGATGCCCTGCGGGGTCACCGTGTCGCAGATCTCCGCGATGACCTCGTCGGTGGCGGTCAGCACCGGCAGCCCCTCGGCGAGGGCGCTCCCCACGATGCCGGCGTGCCGCTCGGCGGCCTCCGGCGTCGCGTAGACCTCGACCACGGCGTGCTCGCCGGTGCCCGGCAGCCTGCCGAAGGCGACGGCCTCCCGGACGGCCTGCGGGCCCTCGGCCAGGAAGCGGCGCTCCTTGGTGCGCTGGTTGCGCTTGGCCAGCCGGCGGGCGGCGACGACGCGCGGCGAGCGCAGGGAGGTCAGCAGGGGGGTGTCGGTGCTCGGCATGGTCTCGTTCTCTGGAGGCGCTGAAGGACGGGGTAAAAGCAGGACCGGACCCGCAGGCGAGCCTGCGGGTCCGGTCAGAGCTCGACCGATCTCGGAAGATCAGGCGGCGTCGGCGGCGGCCTTCGGGGCGTTCACGTCGGCCGGCAGCGCCTTCTGGGCGACCTCGACCAGGGCGGCGAACGCACCCGGGTCGTTGACGGCCAGGTCGGCCAGCATCTTGCGGTCGATCTCGACGCTGGCGGCCTTCAGGCCCTGCACGAAGCGGTTGTAGGTGATGCCGTTGGCACGGGCCGCAGCGTTGATGCGCTGGATCCACAGCTGACGGAAGTCGCCCTTGCGCTTCTTGCGGTCGTTGAAGTTGTAGACCAGCGAGTGGGTGACCTGCTCCTTGGCCTTGCGGTACAGGCGCGAGCGCTGGCCGCGGTAGCCGCTGGCGCGCTCCAGGATGACCCGGCGCTTCTTGTGGGCGTTGACTGCCCGCTTGACGCGTGCCACTTGATTACTCCTTGAGTTGGACCACGGACTGCTTCACGTGGTCCGTCATTCGAATGGGTCGGGAAGGATCAGCTGCCCCGCACTCGGCTCGCGCCGGGCGGGAGGGCGATCACTTGCCGAGAAGCTTCTTGATCTTCTTGGCGTCGGCGGGGGCCAGCTCGATCGTCCCGGCCAGCTTGCGGGTCAGCGTCGAGGGCTTGTGCTCCAGGAGGTGGCGGCGGCCGGCGCGCTCGCGCAGCACCTTGCCAGAGCCACTGATCTTGAAGCGCTTGCTGGCGCCACTGTGCGTCTTCTGCTTCGGCATTTCGCCGTATCTCCTCGTCGGTCCGTCCACGCCCGCGCGGTGTGCGCCGCGCGGGCGTGAAGGATGGATCTGCGGTGACCGGGCGGGACGCCCCGTCACCCTGGTGGCCGGTCTCCCGGACCTCCTGACCGGATGGGTCAGGCGCCCTGGGAGGCCTCGGCCGGCTGCTCGACCGGAGCGGCGGCCTCGGGGGCCTCCGCCTCGGGGGCCTCCACCTCGGTGGCGGCGTCCTGGGCCTCGGCAGGCTCGTCGGACTCGGCAACGGCGGCGTCGGAGCCGGGGGTCCGGCCCTGGCGCTCGGCCTTGCGGGCGTCCGCGGCGGCGCGGGCCTCGGCCATCGCCTCGGTCTTCTTCTTGTGCGGGCCGAGAACCATGATCATGTTTCGGCCGTCCTGCTTCGGCGAGGACTCGACGAAGCCCAGGTCCTGGACGTCGTCGGCGAGCCGCTGGAGCAGACGGAAGCCCAGCTCGGGGCGGGACTGCTCACGACCGCGGAACATGATCGTGATCTTGACCTTGTCGCCCTGCTTGAGGAACCGGACGACGTGACCCTTCTTGGTGTCATAGTCGTGCGGGTCGATCTTCGGCCGGAGCTTCATCTCCTTGATGACCGTGTGCGCCTGGTTCTTGCGCGCCTCACGGGCCTTCATGGCCGACTCGTACTTGAACTTGCCGTAGTCCATGAGCTTGCACACCGGCGGCCGGGCGGTCGCCGCGACCTCGACCAGGTCGAGGTCGTACTCCTGCGCGAGCTCCAGCGCCTTGGCAAGCGGCACGATGCCGACCTGCTCGCCGCTGGGACCGACGAGTCGCACCTCGGGGACGCGAATCCGGTCGTTGATGCGGGGCTCGGTGCTGATGGGGCCTCCTCGGTTGCACCTTCTGCGATGCGGCCGTCGGACGGCGGTCGCACGTAGTGGACTCGACCACTGGGCGGGGCTTCATTCGTGCTGCGCTGTACCCGGCTCCGTTCGGCCGTTCACACCGCGACACGAAAAAAGCCCCGCTCGGTACAAGCGGGGCTCCACACAACCGGGGGCGGCACCCGGTGAGGGGCGCTGCGGCGACCGTCGGCGCACTGGGCGCCCGTCGCGGACCGGGACCCGTCGACCGCGAGGCCGATCAGGTGGGAGACTTTCGCGGTTGCCCTCTCGGGCCTCCTGGGTGGAGCCTCCACTTGCTGGCCGGACCTCCGTGAGGACGTCTGGCCGGTCAGTCTCGAAGCATACAGCGCCGGGGGGTCGAATGCTATTCCGCCCCCGCGCGCCCCGGCTTGTACGCTCCCTCTGTACGGACACCGGCACGACGGAACGAGCCCCCCTTGAGCAGCGAGCCCACCCAGAACCCCGCCGCGGACGACGAGGCGATCGGCTTCGACGACCTCACCCGGGACATCGCCGAGGTCCCGGCCGTCGAGGTGATCACCACCGTCGCGGTGCACCTGATGAGCGCGGCCGCCGTGAAGTGCGGCCTCGCCGAGGGCGGCGAGAAGGACAAGGACCTCGACGAGGCCCGCAAGCTCATCACCGCGCTGGCCGGACTGGTCACCGCCGGCGCCCCGGAGATCAGCAACTTCCACGCCGCTCCGCTGCGCGACGGCCTGCGCTCGCTGCAGCTGGCCTTCCGCGAGGCCTCGATCGTCCCGGACGCGCCGGGCGCCGGCCCGGGCGAGAAGTTCACCGGCCCGGTCTACTCCTGATCCCGGGACCACCGGCGGCGGCGCGCCCCGTGTCACCTGACACGGGGCGCGCCGTTCGTTCCTACCGCCGGTAGAACGGCTCGCCCGGCAGTTCGGCGCTCGCCGGGAGCACCGCGAGGTCGAGGCCCCGGTCCAGCCGCACCCGCAGCACCGGGTCGCCGGCCACCGCCTCCCCGACCCGCTGCGCGGCCGCCTGCATCCCGGCCGGGTCCAGCGCCGGGTCGAGGATCACCGCGAGCACCCCGTCCGAGTCCTCGGCCGCCGCCAGCAGCCCGGCGGTCACCTGCGGCTCGGCCGCCAGCAGCGCCCGGACCGCCGCGCGCACCTCGGGGTCGGCCGCCGGCGGCAGATAGGGGCGGTTCTCCGCCAGCGCGCGCAGCCGGGCCCCGGACAGCTGGAACGGCACCGGCCCGGCCGGGTCCACCAGCAGGGTGTCCGCGCGCTCGGAGAAGGCGACCATCGCCGCCTGCGGGGCCGCGGTCGGCGCCGGACGGGCGTCGGCCCGCCAGCGGGCCAGCGACTCCAGCGAGGTGAAGGCCGGCAGCGCGCGGCGGCCGTCGGCGGCCTCCAGCACCGGGACGGCCATGTCGCTGGTCTTCTCGTGCCGGTGCCCGTGCGCGTCCACCTCGACCTCGCCGAGGATCGCCACGATCGGCACCATCAGCCGGGTGGGCGTCAGCGCCGCCAGCACCTCCGGCTCGGCCGCGCGGTCCTGCGCCCAGCGGGCGAGCGCGGCGGCGAGCGCCGGGTCGGCGGTGCCGTCGTCCCCGGAGAAGCCCGGGTCGGGGATGTTCTTGCCGACGAACGCCGGGTTGGAGAAGTCTTTGCGGTCCACCCGGCCGACCCTATGCCACCGGCCTCCACGCCCACACGGACCGAAGGTCCCCCGTCCGTCCCCTACCCGTGGGTAGGCGCGGTGTGGCAGTCTGCGCCCATGGCCACGCTCGAAGCCGCCGCCGGCGCCGCCCGTCCCGTGTTCGTGCCCACGCCGGCCGCCGACCGCGCCCGGTACGACCGGGCCACCGCCCACCTGGACGGCCCGGTGGCCGTCGTCGACCTGGCGGCCTTCGACGCCAACGCCGCGGACCTGGTACGCCGGGCCGGCGGCAAGCCGGTGCGGGTGGCGAGCAAGTCGGTGCGCTGCCGCGCCCTGCTGGAGCGGGCGCTGGCCGTGGAGGGCTTCGCCGGGGTGATGGGCTTCACCCTCGCCGAGTCGCTCTGGCTGGCCCGCTCCGGCCTGCGCGACATCCTGCTCGCCTACCCCTCCAGCGACCGGGCGGGCTTCGCCGAGCTGACCGCCGACCCCGGGCTCGCCGCCGCCGTCACCGTGGTGCTGGACGACCCCGCCCAGCTGGACCTGGTCGACGCCGCCCGGGCCGGCTCCGCCGAGGTGCGGGTCTGCCTGGAGCTGGACACCTCGCTGCACCTGCTCGGCGGGCGCGTGCGGGTCGGCGCCCGCCGCTCCCCGCTGCGCACCCCCGAGGACGTGGCCGCCTTCGCCGAGCTGGTGCAGCACCGCCGGGGCTTCCGGGTGGTCGGGCTGATGGCCTACGAGGGCCACGTCGCCGGCGTCGGCGACGCGGTGCCCGGACGGCCGGTGCGCTCGGCGCTGGTGCGGATGATGCAGACCCGGGCGCGGGCCGAGCTGGCCGAGCGCCGGGCGGCCACCGTCCGGATGCTGCGCCGGGTGGCCGAGCTGGAGTTCGTCAACGGCGGCGGCACCGGCAGCGTCGAGTCGACGGTCTCCGAGCGCGCGGTGACCGAGGTGGCGGCCGGGTCCGGGCTCTACCAGCCGCAGCTGTTCGACCACTACCGGGCCTTCCGCGGCCGGCCGGCGGCGCTGTTCGGCCAGCCGGTGGTGCGCCGCCCCGGGGTGGGCGTGGTGACCGTGCTCGGCGGCGGCTACCCCGCGTCCGGCGCGGCCGGCCCGGACCGCTCCCCCGTGCCGTACCTGCCGCCGGGGCTGCGCTACGACCCGATGGAGGGGGCCGGCGAGGTGCAGACGCCGCTGCTCGGCGCCGCCGCCGACGACCTGCTGATCGGCGACCGGGTCTGGTTCCGGCACGCCAAGGCGGGGGAACTCTGCGAGCGGTTCGCCGAGTTGCACCTGGTGGAGGGGGACGCGGTGGTGCGCACCGTGCCGACCTACCGGGGCGAGGGACACACCTTCCTCTGAGCTGTTCCTCCGTCCCGGGCGGTCCGCGTTCCACTACCGTGGGAGCGGACAACGGAACGGGCGGAGGGGGAGGCCGTGGAGGCCGAGATCGCGCAGCTGGTGACCACGGGTGCCACGACGGTGGTCGGACTGATGGCCACCGAGGCCTGGACGCAGCTGCGTTCACGGCTCGCGGGACTGCTGGGGCGCGGCCGGGACGCCGAGGAGGTGTCCGCCGAGCTGGAGGAGATCCGGGTCGAGGTGGTCCGGGCGGACGGCGACACCGGCCTGGTCGACGACCAGACCGCCGAGGTGCGCAACCGGATCCGCCGGCTGCTGCGCCAGGACCCGCAGGCGGCGGGGGAACTGCGTTCCCTGCTGGAAGAGTTCACGCCGCAACAGCCGCAGTCCATCACGACGGGCCCCGTCATCAACACGATGCGGGACATGACGGTGCACGGCAACGTCATCCAGACCGGCCCGCAGATCGGGCGGCAGTAGACCCGCCGGGGGCCGCGGAGAACCTTGGCCCCGCCTTAAGCAGGCCCGAAGGGATGCCTAACCCAGGCGCCCCTTCGGGCCTTTGCGCTGCTCACGAGGCTACATTCCGTCAAAAAGTGGCCAACAACGCACTATTGCCAGCTGGTCTAGTCCAATCATACGCTCAGCCCAGGGGCCGCGCGCCGGGTCGGCGGGCCCCTCGGGCAGACGTGCCCGGCAGTCCCCCACAGCCTCGGCCCGGTTCACGGTCAAGGAGTCCCCACCCCATGTCCATCAAGCGAACCGCCATGTCCGTCGGCGTCATCGGCGCCGCGTTCCTCTCCGTCACCTCCGTCGGCATCGGCACCGCCGGCGCGCACGGTACGGTCACCAACCCGGTCAGCCGGGTCGCGGCCTGCTACGCGGAGGGCCCGGAGACCCCCAAGTCGCAGATCTGCAAGGACCTCGTCGCGCTGGGCGGCACCCAGCCGCTGTACGACTGGAACGAGGTCAACCTCCCCAGCGTCGCCGGCAACCACCAGGCGCAGATCCCGGACGGCAAGCTCTGCTCCGCCGGCCGCGACAAGTACAAGGCGCTGGACCTGCCCCGCGCCGACTGGCCCGCCACCGCGGTCACCGCCGGCAAGGTCGACTTCAAGTTCCGGGTCACCGCCGCGCACCAGGGCAACCAGACCATCTACATCACCAAGCAGAGCTGGGACCCGACCCAGCCGCTGAAGTGGTCCGACCTCGACGCGGTGCCGGTCGCCCAGGTGCCCACCTCGCGTACCTCGGACAACGGCTACTACAACTACAGCGGCACCCTGCCGCAGCGCACCGGCCGTCAGCTGCTCTACATGGTGTGGCAGCGCACCGACAGCCCGGAGGCCTTCTACAGCTGCTCCGACGTCGACTTCGGCAAGGGTGCCACCACCGCCGGTGCGGTGTCCGCGCTCGCCGCGCAGGCCCCGGCCGCGCCCAGCGAGGAGCAGATCGCCGCCGGCCAGTCCAAGTCCACCGTCGCCCACCACGGGCACGGCGGCAACGCCGAGGAGCCCGCCGGCAAGGTCGTCGCGGCCGACAGCGCGGCGGTGGGTGGCGGCTCCGCCACCGGCCCGCTGCTGCTCACGGGTGCCGCCGCGATCGGCGTCGGCTGGGCCGGCATGGTGCTCCGGCGCCGTCGGGTCGAGGCTGTGCGACACGACGGCTGACCGCCGGAAGCCGGGGCCGGGGCCGATCCATCCCCCGTCGGCCCTGCCCCGGCCGATCCCGCGTGTGTGAGAACGGCGGCGGCCCGCCCGGAGTCTTCCGGGCGGGCCGCCGCCGTGCGTGAGCCGAACCGAGGCCTGGTCAGGTGTTCGCAGTGCCGCTGGCGCCGTCGTTCGGGCCGCCGCCGCCCGGCAGGCCCGGGATGGCCGGCAGCCTGCCGCTGTAGTCGTCGATGCCCTTGACGATGGTGTCCATCACCGTGACGTCCGGCGCCTTGGCCGCGATGTCGAAGCCCAGGTGCACCGAGACCAGCGACTTGCCGTCCGCGGACGGGAAGACCACCGTCTGCACATAGCCGTCGTTGCCCTTGGCGGCGTCCACCTTCCAGCGGACCAGGTAGCCGTCGCGGCCGTCCACCTTGACCGCCTCGGACTTGACCTCCTCGTGCGAGACGATCTCGTTGTAGGAGTCCTTGGCGGCCTTCTCGATGTCGGCCTTGGCCGCCGCCTGCACGTCGGTGCCGCCGCCGTCGATCCGACCGGTGTTGGCGCCGCCGAGCGAGCAGGTGCCGCCGCCCTCGCACTCGTAGGAGCCGATGCTGAGCGCGGCGAAACCGTCGCGGGTGGTGCCGCCCTCCCAGCCGGAGGGGACGGGCAGGACGAGCCGGTTCACGACGTCCACGGCCCGGTCGCTGCCGGTGCCGGGGCCGTTGCCGTTCCCCTTGCCGTTGCCACCGTTGTTGCCGCCGTTGTTGCCGCCGTTGCCGCCGGAACCGTTGCCGCCGCCGTTGTCGTCACCGGGGCCGCCGAAGTCCGGCAGGCCGCGCCACCGGCCGTCGCCGTCCGGCCCGTAGGCGTCCGCGGAGCGCGCGACGCGATGCCGGTCGCTATGGTCGTCCATCGCCAGGTAGGTGACGCCCGAGCCGACGCCCAGGCCGAGCACGGCCGCCACCGCCGCCGCGATCACCACCTTGGACGGCTTGCGCCGCTGCTTCGGGGGCGGCGGCGCCACCGAACCGTAGGCGGTGCCGAAGGGCGGCGGCTCCGGGTAGCGGGCCGACGGCCCGCCCTCCAGCACCTCCCCCTCCAGCACCCGGGGCCCGGCGGCCTCGTCCGGCCCCGGAGCGCCGACCGGCGGGGCCTGCGGCGGCGGCGCGTCCGAGGGCGCGGGCCGGGTGTCGGCCGTCCACCCCTTGCCGTCCCACCAGCGCTGCGGTCTCGGGTCGCTGGTGATGTCCTTCGGGTCCGGGTACCACCCGGCGGGGATCTGCTCACTCACGACAAAGAATCTAAAGGCAGCCGGATAAGCGCGAAATCAGCTGGGCGCCGAATTCCGGTGTTTTCCATGAGATTACGGTGAGAAGGTGCTTCCCCGGCCCTCCGGGAGCCCTACAGCGGCGTCACGTACGCGCCGGCGATCCCGCCGTCCACCAGGAACTCGCTCGCCGTGATGAAGGAGGAGTCGTCGCTGGCGAGGAAGGCCACTGCGGCGGCGATCTCCTCCGGGCGGGCGAACCGGCCGAGCGGGATGTGCACCAGCCGGCGCGCCGCCCGCTCCGGGTCCTTGGCGAACAGCTCGCGCAGCAGCGGGGTGTCCACCGGCCCCGGCGACAGCGCGTTGACCCGGATGCCCTCCCGGGCGAACTGCACGCCCAGCTCGCGGGACATCGCCAGCACGCCGCCCTTGGAGGCGGTGTAGGAGATCTGCGAAGTGGCGGCGCCCATCCGGGCCACGAAGCTCGCGGTGTTGATGATCGAGCCGCGCCCGTGACGGCGCATGTACGGCAGCGCCGCCTTGCAGCAGAGGTAGACCGAGGTCAGGTTGACCTCCTGGACCCGGCGCCAGGCGTCCAGTTCGGTGGTGAGGATGGAGTCGTCCTCCGGCGGCGAGATGCCCGCGTTGTTGAAGGCGACGTCCACGCTGCCGAACGTCTCGTAGGCCTCGTCGAAGAGCGCCTCGACCATCGCCGGGTCGGTGACGTCGGTGTGCACGAAGAGGCCGCCGACCTCCTCGGCGGCCGCCTTGCCGGTGGTCTCGTCGACGTCGGCGCAGACCACCTTCGCACCCTCGGCCGCGAGCCGGCGGGCCGAGGCCAGGCCGATCCCGCTGCCCGCGCCGGTGATCACGGCCGTCCGGCCGACCAGCCGGCGGCAGAGCGGCGCCGCGGGCTGCGCGGCCTTCTCGGACTTGTCGGACGCGTGGGGGTGGTGGGGCTGGGGGGTCACCGGGTGCTCCTACTCCTCGGTCCGGATGAAGACGTTCTTGGTCTCGGTGAAGTGCGCCAGCGCCTCCGGCCCCAGCTCGCGGCCGACCCCGGACTCGCCGAAGCCGCCGAACGGCGTCCAGTACCGCACCGAGGCGTGCGAGTTGACCGACAGGTTGCCGGCCGCGACGCCCCGGGCGAGCCGCAGCGCCCGGCCGAGGTCGCGGGTCCAGATCGAGCCGGACAGGCCGTACCGGGTGGCGTTGGCGAGCCGCAGCGCGTCCGCCTCGTCGGTGAACGGCAGGACCACCGCGACCGGGCCGAAGATCTCCTCGGTGACCGCCGGCACGTCCGCCCGGGTGGGCGCCAGCACCGTCGGCGGGTACCAGTACCCGGGCCCGTCCGGCACCGCGCCGCGGGCCAGCACCGGCAGCTCGGGCGTCACGTACGACGCCACCCGGCGGACCTGCGCGGCCGAGATCAGCGGGCCGAGCGCGGTCCGCGGATCGGCCGGGTCGCCGGTGCGGATCCGCTCGACGGCGGGCAGCAGCAGCGCCAGGAAGTCGTCGTAGGCCTCGCGCTGGACCAGGATCCGGCTGCGGGCGCAGCAGTCCTGGCCGGAGTTGTCCAGGAAGGACATCGGGTCGGCGGCGCCCCGGAGGTCGGCGTCGGCGAAGACGATGCTGGGACTCTTGCCGCCGAGCTCCAGGGTGACCCGTTTGGCCCGGGCCGCGCAGCGGGCGGCGACCTCCTTGCCGACCACGGTCGAGCCGGTGAAGACGATCTTGCGCACCGCCGGGTGGTCGACCAGGGCCCGGCCGGTCACCGGCCCGGCGCCCGGCACCACCTGGAACAGGCCCTCCGGCAGCCCGGCGGCGAGGGCGAGTTCGGCCAGTCGCAGCGCGGTGAGCGGGGTGGGCTCGGCGGGCTTGAGCAGGACGGCGTTCCCGGCGGCCAGCGCGGGCGCGAAGCCCCAGGCGGCGATCGGCATCGGGAAGTTCCACGGCGCGATCACCCCGACCACGCCGATCGGTTCGAGGAAGGTGACATCCAGCCCGCCGGCCACCGGGATCTGCCGGCCGGTCAGCCGCTCCACTCCCCCGGCGGCGTACTCCAGCAGGTCGCGGACGTTGCCCGCCTCCCAGGTGGCGTTGCCGATCGTGTGGCCGGCCTCGGCGACCTCCAGGGCGGCGAGTTCGGGGACGTGCACCTCGACCTGGTCGGCGAAGCGCCGCAGCAGCCGGGCCCGTTCCCCGGGGGCGAGGGCGGCCCAGCCGCGTTGCGCCTCGACGGCGCGCCGCACGGCGGCGTCCAGCCGTTCGGGGGTGGTGTCGGGGACGGTGCCGAGGACCTCGCCGGTGGCGGGATCGCGGACGGCGCGGACGGCGGGCTGGGCCTCGGCGAGGGTGGTGGTCGTGTCGATGGTGCTCACATCCGCTCGAAGGATCGGTAGCGCTCCCAGTCGGTGATCGCGCTGTCGTAGGCGGCCTGCTCGACCCGGGCCATGTGCAGGTAGTGCTCGACCACGTCGTCCCCGAAGGCGGTGCGGGCGAGTTCGCTCGCGCCCCACAGGTCGGCGGCCTCGCGCAGCGATCCGGGCACCCGGGCGTAGTCGTCGACGGCGTAGGCGTTGCCGAGGCAAGGGGCCGGCAGCTCCAGCTTCCGCTGGATCCCGTCGAGTCCGGCGGCGATCATGCCGGCCACCGCCAGGTACGGGTTGACGTCGCCGCCGGGCACCCGGTTCTCCATCCGCAGCCCTGCGCCGTGCCCGACCACCCGGTAGGCGCAGGTCCGGTTGTCCCGGCCCCAGGCGACGGCGGTCGGGGCGAAGGAGCCCGGGCGGTAGCGCTTGTAGGAGTTGATGTTCGGCGCGTACAGCAGGGTGAACTCGCGCAGCGCGGTGAGCTGTCCGGCCAGGAAGTGCCGCATGGTGTCGGTCATCCGGCCGTCCGCGCCGGCGAACGCGGGGGCGCCGACGGCGTCGCGCAGCGACAGGTGGATGTGGCAGCTGTTGCCCTCGCGCTGGTCGTACTTGGCCATGAAGGTGAGCGCGCAGCCGAGTTGGGCGGCGATCTCCTTGGCGCCGGTCTTGTAGACGCTGTGCTGGTCGCAGGTGGTGAGCGCGTCGGCGTAGCGGAAGGCGATCTCGTGCTGGCCGAGGTTGCACTCGCCCTTGGCGGACTCCACCACCAGGCCGGCCCCGGCCATCTCGGTGCGGATCCGGGAGAGCAGCGGCTCGACCCGGGCGGTGCCGAGCAGCGAGTAGTCGGCGTTGTAGAGGTTGGCCGGGGTGAGGCCGCGGTAGCCGCCCTGCCAGGCCTGCTCGTAGGTGTCGCGGAAGACCAGGAACTCCAGCTCGGTGCCGATGTCCGCGGCCAGGCCGTGCTCGGCGAGCCGGGCGATCTGGCGCCGCAGCAGCTGGCGGGGCGCGGCCGCGACCGGGTGGCCGCCGCGGCCGGCCAGGTCGGCGGTGACCTGGGCGGTGCCCGGCTGCCAGGGGGTGAGGCGCAGGGTGGACAGGTCGGGGCGCATGGCGAAGTCGCCGTAGCCGGTCTCCCAGGAGGAGAGCGCGTAGCCGTCCACGGTGTTGAGTTCGACGTCGACGGCGAGCAGGTACTCGCAGGCGTCGGCGCCGTGCTCGGCGACCTCGTCCAGGAAGAAGCGGGCGGCGAAGCGCTTGCCCTGGAGGCGGCCCTGCATGTCGGTGAAGCCGAGGGCGACGGTGTGGATCTCGCCGACGTCGACCAGGGCGCGCAGCTCGTTCAGGGTCAGCGGGGCGCGGCGCGGCGGGGTGCCGGGGGCGGCGCCGGGCGCGGCCCCGGGGCTGCCGGGCGCGGTGGTGCCGGGCGCGGTGGTGCGGTCGGACATGGCGGACGCCCTCCTCCTCGATCACGCAGCGAGACCGAGCGGTCACAGCGAACGGTCACAGCGAACCGTACGGCCTGTCGCGGAGGGCACGGAAGAGGGCGGGCGGGTGTGGCGCGCCGAGGTGCGAGGTTGACGAGGGATCAGGCGGTGCGGGAGGAGAATGCGCGCCATGGATCGCAGGCCTTTTGTCGGCGTCAGCACCTATCTGGTGGACGCGAGTTGGAGCGACTGGCGGGACCGCCGGGTGGCCCTGGTGCCGCAGCGGTACACCGCGTACGTCCAGGACTCGGGCGGGATCGCGGTGCTGCTGCCGCCGGACGCCCCCGAACGCGCGCCGGAGGTCATCGCCCGGCTCGACGCCCTGGTCATCGCGGGCGGGCCGGACATCGACCCCGCCTACTACGGGCAGCCGCCGCACCCGCTGAGCGACATCGACACGGTGGAGCGGGACGTCTGGGAGAGCGCGTTGCTGCGGGCGGCGCTGGCGGCCGGGATCCCGCTGCTGGGGATCTGCCGGGGCATGCAGGTGCTCAACGTGGTGTGCGGGGGCACGCTGATCCAGCACTTGCCGGACGTCGTCGAGGTGGACGTGCACGGCGGCACGCCCGGCCGGTACGGGACGCACCTGGTGCGGCCGGTGCCGGGCACGCTGCTGGGCGGGCTGCTGCCGGAGCCGGAGCTGTCCGTGCCGACCTTCCACCACCAGGCGGTGGACCGGCTGGGGACGGGACTGCGGGTGAGCGCGCACGCGCCGGACGGGACGGTGGAGGCGGTGGAGGGGCCGGGGTTCACGCTGGGGGTGCAGTGGCATCCGGAGCAGGGGGACGACCTGCGGGTGATGCAGGCGCTGGTGCGGGCGGCGACGGCGGCGCGGCCGGTGCAACTGGAGCCGGTGGAGGTGGGCTCGGCCATGGGGTAGGTCCCCGCGTGAGGTGGGCGCGCGGGGCAGGTCCGCGCGCCCGCGCGGCGGCTACGGCAGGGGCAGTCCGGCCGCCGTCGCGGCCGCCCCCGCCACCCCGGCGGCCAGCAGGGCGAGCACCACCCCGCGCCGGGCGGCGACCAGCCAGAGCAGCGCGCAACCCAGCACCACCCACTGCCAGCCGTACGCGAGCGCGGCGGCGAGCGGCAGCGCCGAGCCGGCGATGGCGCCGATCACGGCCGGGCCGGCGCCGGTGAGGAAGTCCTGCACCCGCCGGTCGGCGCGCAGCCGGTCGAAGTGCCGGCCGCCGAGGATCACGAAGAGGAAGGACGGCGCGAAGGCGACCGTCGCGGCGAGCAGCCCGCCGGCGATCCCGGCGGCCGCGTAGCCGACCACGGCGACGGTCTGCACCACCGGTCCGGGGGTGACCTGGCCGAGGGCGACGGCGTTGAGGAACTGTCCGTCGGTCATCCAGTGGTAGCGGCTGACGGCGTCGTCCTGCATCAGCGGGATGATCACGAACCCTCCGCCGTAGGAGAGCGCGCCCACCTTGAACGCCACCCAGGCCACCGCGCCGAGCCCGCCGAGCGCAGGCAGGCCGGCGGCGAGCGGCAGCAGGCCGCCGGGGCCACCGCCGGCGCGTTCGCGTCCCGGCCCCCGTCCCGGCTCCCCTGCCCGCTCCCGTGTCCGTCCCCGTCCTCGTCCCCGGACGGCGACCTCGGCCAGTCCGGAGGCGATCAGCACCAGCACCAGCCAGGGCCCGGTCAGCACCGCCGCCACCGCCCCGGCGAGCGCGTACCCGGCCCAGCGGGCGCGGGCGGCGCGGCCCCGGCCGGCCCGGCCGAAGCTCGCGGGGACCAGCGAGGTGGCCGCCTGCACAGCGACCGCCGGGACGGCCGCCCCGGCCCCGGCGGCCGCGCCGAGCACCCACCTCGGCGGGTCGCCGGCCAGGAACAGCACCGCCAGGGCGAGGATCAGCGCGAGGCCGGGGGCGATGAAGCAGGCCCCGCCGACCAGCGCGCCCGGGGTGCCGCGCAGCCGCCAGGCGGTGAGGATCGCGAGTTGGGTGGAGGCCGGGCCGGGCAGCAGGTTGGTCGCCGCGATGCCGTCCTCGAACTCCTCCGGGGAGAGCCACTTGCGCCGCTCCACGCAGAGCCGGCGCAGCAGCAGGATGTGCGCGGGCGGCCCCCCGAAGCCGGTGATGCCGATCCGGCCCCACTCGCGGGCGATCGTGCCCAGGCCCACCCGTCCGGTCGTCTCCATCTGCTTCTCCCCTGTTCAGCGGCGGCGCGACGATACCGGACGGGGGTTACCGCACGGCAATGACAACGGTCTCCAGTGCAGCCTTTGGATCTTCGTCCGATCTGCGGTTCACTTCGAGTGCGGGGCGGTCGCCCGTCCCGCCCCTTACCCCCGTGCTTTCATGCGTTCCAGGAGAGGACTTCGATGGCCGGCCACGAGCACTCCCACCATGATCATGAGCATGACCGGAAGCAGGCCGGCGGTGGTCCCGGCGGTCACGCCCATGGCGGTCACGGCGGCCAATCGGGCCACTCGGGCCACTCCCACGGTGTCGCCGCCGACGCCGACCGCCGCTGGCTGGTGAGCGCGCTCGCGCTGATCGTGGTGTTCATGGCCGGCGAGGTGGTGGTCGGCTTCGCCGCCCAGTCGCTGGCGCTGATCTCGGACGCCGCGCACATGCTCACCGACGCCGCCTCGATCGTCCTCGCACTGGTCGCCATGCGGCTGGCCGCCCGTCCGGCGCGCGGCGGCTACACCTACGGCCTCAAGCGCGCGGAGATCCTCTCCGCCCAGGCCAACGGCGTGACGCTGCTGGTCCTGTCCGCCTGGCTCGGCTACGAGGCGATCAGCCGGCTGTTCGAGCCGCCGGAGGTGACCGGTTCGCTGGTCCTGGTCACCGCGCTGGTCGGGATCGTGGTGAACCTGGCCGCCACCTGGTGCATGTCCAAGGCCAACCGCAGCTCGCTGAACGTCGAGGGCGCCTTCCAGCACGTCCTCACCGACCTGTACGCGTTCATCGCCACCGCCGTGGCCGGTGTGATCATGGTGACCACCGGCTTCGCCCGGGCCGACTCGATCGCCTCCCTCATCGTGGTCGCGCTGATGCTGAAGGCGGGCATCGGCCTGGTCCGCGACTCCGGGCGGATCTTCCTGGAGGCCGCGCCCGCCGGCGTCGACCCGGACGCGGTGGCCGACCGGCTGGTCGCCCAGCCGCTCGTCGAGGAGATCCACGACCTGCACATCTGGGAGATCACCTCCGGCCAGCCCGCGCTCTCCGCGCACATCCTGGTCACCCCCGGCGGCGACTGCCACGCGGTGCGGCGCGAACTGCAGCGCCGGCTCGCCGACGAGTACGGCATCACCCACAGCACCCTCCAGGTCGACCACGTCGGCGAGGACGAGGCCGGCGCGCTGCTGCAGATCACCACGCCCGGCGACCTCACCCCCGAGCACTGCGCCGACGCCCACGGCCCCGTCCACCGCGCCGGGCCGCACCAGCACTAGGAGGCCTTCCGTGTCGGCCGGGTACGGCATGATCGGAGGCGTGACCGCACCCCGCCTGATGCTGCTCGACTCCGCCAGCCTGTACTTCCGGGCCTACTTCGGCGTACCGGACACCCTGCGCTCGCCGCAGGGTGAGCCGGTCAACGCCGTCCGGGGCCTGCTGGACTTCATCGCCCGGCTGGTCCACGACCACCGGCCCGACCAGCTGGTCGCCTGCATGGACGCCGACTGGCGCCCCCAGTGGCGGGTGGACCTCATCCCCTCGTACAAGACCCACCGGGTCGCCGAGGCCGCCACGGACGGCGAGGAGGAGGTGCCGGACACCCTCGCCCCGCAGGTCCCGGTGATCGAGCAGGTGCTGGACGCGCTCGGCATCGCCCGGATCGGCTCCCCCGGCTACGAGGCGGACGACGTGATCGGCACGCTGACCGCGCGCGCCACCGGCCCGGTGCAGATCGTCACCGGCGACCGCGACCTGTTCCAGCTGGTCGACGACGCCCGCGCGATCACCGTGCTGTACCCGGTCAAGGGCA
This sequence comes from Kitasatospora sp. NPDC097605, assembly GCF_040302725.1. Classification (NCBI taxonomy): domain Bacteria; kingdom Bacillati; phylum Actinomycetota; class Actinomycetes; order Kitasatosporales; family Streptomycetaceae; genus Kitasatospora; species Kitasatospora sp. NPDC097605. Next base: position 113,280 of record NZ_JBEOSF010000012.1, read on the forward strand.
TGGGCAACCTGCAGGCCACCGATGACGCGCTGCTGCTGGAGAAGTACGGCGTGCGCGGCGCCCAGTACGCCGACCTGGCCGCCCTGCGCGGCGACCCGAGCGACGGCCTGCCCGGCGTCAAGGGCATCGGCGAGAAGACGGCCGCCCAGCTGATCCACGAGTACTGCGACCTGTCCGGCATCCGCGCCGCCGCCCAGGACATCGGCTCGGGGCTCACCCCGGCGCGGCGCCGCAACCTCCTGGAGGCCTCGGCCTACCTGGACGTCGCCCCCACCGTGGTCCGCGTCGCCACCGACGCCCCGGTCCCCGACTTCGACCCCGCCCTCCCGGGCGAGCCCCTCGACCCGATGACCCTGGAGTCCCTGGCCGCCCGCTGGGGCCTCGGCACCTCCCTGGAGCGCGTCCTGGAGGCCCTCTCCGCCCGCTGACCCACCCCCTTCCCGGGCCCGTCGCATCCGTGCGGCGGGCCCGCTTTGCTTTGCGGTGCCGTGAACTCTTGACCGCAATCTACTTTGCGATGCAAAGTTGAGCCACTGACACGACGTCACGTCACCAGGGGTGGATGAACCATGGACACACTGCACCGGAGCGACCCGGCGGCCCTGCTCGCCGCCACGGAGGGCCTGCGCGCCCGGGCCCGCACCCGGCTGCGCGGCTCGGGCGTCCCGCTGATCGGCTTCGGGCTGCTGGCGCTGGCGGCCGTGCCGATCGCCCGGGAGGCCTACAACTTCCCGCTCGAAGGGCGCAGCATCACCTCGTACCCGACCTTCGCCTACTCGGAGTACATCGACCTCTGCGTGCAGCACTCGCTCGACGGCCCGTGCGTGCGGGACGACTTCGACGGAGCCATCCTCCGCTTCGTCGGCTGGGGCATCTGGTACGCCCTCATCCCGCTGGCCTGGTTCGCGCTGGCCCACTGGTACCGGCGGCGGGGCGAGACCCGCGGCATCGTCCCGCACCGCGGCGCCTGGCTCGGCACCGCGGCCGTCGCCGGCGTCCTGATCGCCGCCATCCCGCTCGTCCTGCTGCGCGCGCACCGGATGCCGGGGGATCGCTTCGGCTTCCTCGAGAACGACTACACCTCGCCGTGGTACGTGGTCGGTCTCGGCCTGCTCGTCCTCGGCCTCACCGAGCGCAACCGGCTGGTCGCCGTCACCGGGCTCGCCCACGCCGCGCTGCTCACCGTCTACCTCTCGGGGTTCTGGGGCTACGGCTGGCTGCCGTGGCTCGACCACGTCGACACCGGCTGGGCCGTCGGCTCCCGGCCGAAGGCGCTGCTGCTCGCCGCGGTCCTCCTCGCCGCGGGCCTGGCCCAGTGGACCGCCGAGCGCCGCAGGTCCGCCGCATCCCGTACGGTCACCTCATGAGCGTTGCGGACGACCCCGAGGAGCAGCATCCGACCCTGGCCCTGGACGACACCGTCCACCAGCGGGTCCGGCTCGGGATCCTGGCGATCGCCCGCGAGGCCGAGAGCGTCGAATTCGCCTTCCTCAAGCAGGAACTGGGCCTCACCGACGGCAACCTCTCCCGCCACCTGAAGGTCCTGGAGGAGTCCGGCCTGGTCGCGGTGAACAAGGGCTACGCCGGCCGCCGCCCCCGCACCTGGATCACCCTCACCCCCGCCGGCGCCCAGGCCCTCGACCACGAACTCCGCGCCCTCCGCGCCCTGGTCCACCGCCTGGAAGCCGCCGGCCCCCCACCCAGCTGACCCCAACCCCTACGCCCACCACCCCGGCCGGGGCGCCGGCCAACTGCGAGTCAGGTACGGCTCCGGAGTGGGAAGTCGGTGACGCCGACTTCCCACTCCCAGAGGAAGATCTGCCAACCATTGAGCCAGTACCGCCGACCCCAGCCAGGCTGAGCACGCCCGGAGTGGAAAGTCGACCTCGCCGACTTCCCACTCCCCAGCGCGGACGGATAGCAGCCGCCCCCTCCCCCGAAGTCACCGAGCGGCGGCAGCCCAGGCCAGCCCAGGTGATCACGGAGTAGGAAGTCGGCCCCATTCACCTCCCACTCCGGCGGCCCTGGCCCCGAGGGGGATGGCGGATCGTGGTTGGCTGATAGTGCGGCCGTGGAGTGGAAAGTCGGTCCCATCGACTTTCCACTCCACGGCCTCGCCCACTCGAAGCCAACGAGAGGCAACCCGGGCCAGCCACGGTGACCGAGGAGGAGAACGTCGGCCCCATCGCCCTCCGCACTCACCCGAGCAGAAGCGGTGCGCGCAGTTGGCGACGACGGCCCCTCGCTCGAAAGAGCGAGGGGCAACCAGGCCAGATGAGGTGGCCGTGGAGTGGAAAGTCGGCCGCATCGACTTCCCACTCCACTGGCCCTACCCCGAGGCGAGACGGCGGATCATCGGTGGCGGCCCCTCGCCCGGAGCGGGAGGCCGCCGGGTCAGGTGGCACGCCGTGGAGTGGGAAATCGACCTCATCGACTTCCCACTCCACGCACTTGCCCCGCAGAGCGACGGCGGACCAGACCACCCCGCAACGACCAACGCCGGTCTCCGAGACAAGTCTCGGATACCGGCGTCACTCACCACCGGGAAGCAGTACACCCCGCGCGCGCACCGCCCGGTCCGACGCTCACCGCTCGGATCCCGGACCGCCGGATGCGCGGCGCGTCGGCCGCCGCCGTCAGGTGCACGAACATCGCCATGCCCGGCACCCCCCGGGGGTCAGCCGACGGAGGAGTAGGCGATGATGCCGCGGCGGAGGCCGTCGACGGCCTTGCGGGCGGTCTTGCGGAGTTCGGCGTCCTCCCCGGCGGCGTCCTGGATCTGGCCGAGGACGTCGATCAGCTGCTTGGTCCAGCGGACGAAGTCGCCGGCCGGCATGTCGGCGTCGCGCAGGACGGAGTCCAGCGAGTGGCCGAGGGCCCATCGGTAGGCGGCCCAGGCGAAGCCGAGGTCGGGTTCGCGCTGGCCGACGCCCTCGGCGGTGTTGATGCGGTGCTGCTCCTCCAGGGCGTCGAGGTGGCCCCAGATCCGGACCATCTGGCCGAGGGCGGTCTTCGCCGCGCCCTCGGGGACCCGGGGGGCGGTGGCGTCGTCGGACTGGCGGGCCTCGTAGACGAGCGCCGAGGCGCAGGCGGCGAGTTCGGCGGCGGCGAGGCCGCTCCAGACGCCCTCGCGGATGCACTCGGAGGCGAGCAGGTCGAGCTCGCCGTAGAGCCGGCCGAGGCGCTTGCCGTCGTCGGTGACGGTGTCGCCGCTGAGGTAGCCGAGGTCGGTGAGCAGACCGCAGACCCGGTCGAAGGTGCGGGCGATGGTGTGCGTGCGGGAGCGCATCTTGCGTTCCAGCAGCTCGGTGTCGCGGTGCAGCCGGTGGTAGCGCTCGGACCAGCGGGCGTGGTCCTCGCGCTCGTCGCAGCCGTGGCAGGGGTGCTGGCGCAGGGCGGCGCGCAGCCGGCCGATCTCGGGGTCGTCGGCGGCGGCCGCGCGGCCGCGCCGGAACCGCTCGGGCTCCAGGTGGCCGGCCTTGGTGCGCAGCGCGGAGGCGAGGTCGCGGCGGGACTGCGGGCTGCGCGGGTTGAAGGACTTGGGGATGCGCACCCGCTCGATCGCGGCGACCGGGTGCGGGAAGTCGATCATCGCGAGCCGCTTGACCTGCCGCTCGGCGGTGAGCACCACGGGGCGCGGCCCGTCCTGGTAGTCGGGGTGGCGCGGGCCGCCGCGCGGCGAGCGGCTGACCGGCGGCAGGCCGGGGTCGAGGACGAGGGCGAGGCCGGCGAACTTGCCGGTCGGCACGTGGATGACGTCGCCGGGCTTGAGGTGCTCGATGGACTCGACGGCGGCGGCACGGCGCTGGCTGCTGCCCTCGCGTGCGAGTTCGTTCTCCCGGTCCTTGAGCTGCCGGCGCAGCGCCATGTACTCCTCGAAGTCGCCGAGGTGGCAGGTCATGGAGGCGCGGTAGCCGTCCAGGCCCTCCTCGTTGCGCTGGACCTGGCGGGCGATGCCGACCACCGAGCGGTCGGCCTGGAACTGCGCGAAGGAGGTCTCCAGCAGTTCGCGCGAGCGGTGCCGGCCGAACTGGGAGACCAGGTTGACGGCCATGTTGTAGGACGGCCGGAACGAGGACTTCAGCGGGTAGGTGCGGGTGCCGGCGAGACCGGCGAGCGCCTCCGGGTCGAGGCCGCGCTGCCAGAGCACGACGGCGTGGCCCTCGATGTCGATGCCGCGCCGGCCGGCCCGGCCGGTGAGCTGGGTGTACTCGCCGGGGGTGATGTCGGCGTGGGTCTCGCCGTTCCACTTGACGAGCTTCTCCATGACGACGGAGCGCGCCGGCATGTTGATGCCCAGGGCGAGGGTCTCGGTCGCGAAGACGGCCTTGACCAGGCCCTTCACGAACAGCTCCTCGACGACCTCCTTGAACCGCGGCAGCATGCCGGCGTGGTGGGCGGCGATGCCGCGCTCCAGCCCGTCCAGCCACTCGAAGTAGCCGAGGACGTGCAGGTCCTCGTCGGGGATGTCGGCGCAGCGCTCCTCGACGATGGCGCGGACCCGGGCGCGGTCGGCGTCCTTGTTGAGGCGCAGGCCCGAGGAGAGGCACTGCTGGACGGCGGCCTCGCAGCCGGCCCGGCTGAAGATGAAGGTGATCGCGGGCAGCAGGCCCTCGGAGTCGAGCCGGTCGATGACGTCGACGCGGCCCGGCGTCCAGACCCGGCCGGGGCGGCCGTTGGGCATCGAGCGGCCGCGGCCGCGGCCGAACCTGTCGCGCGGGTTGCGGTCGGGTTCGCTGCGGGCGAGGCGGACCAGTTCGGGGTTGACGGCCTTGCCGGGGTTGCGCAGGCTGCCCTTGGGGCGGCCGTCGCGGTCCGGACTGGCGAACAGGTCGTACATCCGGTTTCCGGCCATCACGTGCTGCCAGAGCGGGACGGGCCGGTGCTCGGAGACGATGACCCGGGTGCCGCCGCGGACGGTGTCCAGCCAGTCGCCGAACTCCTCGGCGTTGGAGACGGTCGCGGAGAGCGAGACCAGGGTGACGGACTCGGGGAGGTGGATGATGACCTCCTCCCAGACGGCGCCGCGGAAGCGGTCGGCGAGGTAGTGGACCTCGTCCATGACCACGTAGCCGAGGCCGTCGAGGGTGCTGGAGCCCGCGTAGAGCATGTTGCGGAGCACCTCGGTGGTCATCACCACGACCGGGGCGTCGCCGTTGACGGAGTTGTCGCCGGTGAGCAGGCCGACCTTGGCGGCGCCGTAGCGCTTGACGAGGTCCCCGTACTTCTGGTTGGACAGCGCCTTGATCGGCGTGGTGTAGAAGCACTTGCGCCCGCCCTGGAGGGCGAGGTGGACGGCGAACTCGCCGACGATGGTCTTGCCGGAGCCGGTGGGCGCGGCGACCAGGACGCCTTCGCCGGCCTCCAGGGCCCGGCAGGCCTCCAGCTGGAAGTCGTCCAGCTCGAAGTCGTAGAGCTGCTGGAAGCCGTACAGGGCGGTGGCCTGCTCCTTGGCCCGGAGGCGGGAGGCGGCGAAGGCCTCGGCGGGGCCGAGCTCCCGCTCGTCGGAGGTCTCCCGGCCGTCGGAGGGCTCGCGCTCAGGGGTGTTCATCGCCGTCCGGGGGTCGCGGGGGTCGGTGGTGTGATCTCGCATCTCAGCGAGAGGTTACCCGGCGGGGCTGACATCGATAGCACCGTTTTTTCCCGGGCAAGGGATCGCTTCTCTCTCACATCCATAGTTGCAAATGTCTTCAAGCGGTCATCGGGTGACCAGCTTCGAACGACTCCGGTCATCCACGGTGACACGCCGTGCGGCCTGCCTACATTCGGTGCCACGTCCCGGTGACCCCCACCGGACCCACGGGAGGAGCGCAACGATGGCGAACCTGGAGACCTCGCTCAAGGAGGCCATGGCGATCGAGGGCGCGATCGGCGTCGCCCTGGTCGACTACGGCAGCGGCATGGCACTGGGCACCCTCGGTGACGGCGGCGAGCTGGACCTCAACGTCGCCGCCGCCGGGAACACCGACGTCGTACGGGCCAAGATGCGGGCGATGGAGCACCTCAACCTGCTCGACAACGAGATCGAGGACATCCTGGTCAGCCTGACCAGCCAGTACCACCTGCTCCGGCCGCTGACCACGCAGAGCGGCCGGGGGCTGTTCCTCTTCCTCGCGCTCAACCGCGGCCGCGCCAACCTCGCGATGGCCCGCCACCAGCTGAAGCGGATCGAGACCGCGCTGGAGATCTGACGGCCGGGGACGCACCGGGGAGGGGAACAGGGAGGGAGCGCCGTGGCGGTCGTGCTGTACCAGGCCAAGGCCGAGTTCTTCCGGATGCTCGGCCACCCCGTCCGGATCCGGGTCCTGGAGCTGCTGCAGGCCGGACCGACGCCGGTGCGCGAGCTGCTGGCGGAGCTGGAGGTCGACCCCTCCCGCCTCTCGCAGCAGCTCGCGGTGCTGCGCCGGTCCGGCATCGTCACCGCCACCCGGGAGGGCAGCACGGTGGTGTACGCGCTGGCCGGCGGGGACGTCGCCGACCTGCTGCGGGCGGCCCGGCGGATCCTCACCGGGCTCATCGCCGACCAGCACGCCCTGCTCGCCGAGCTGCGCGCCGCCGCCGACTGACCCGACGGACGGCGGGCAGGACGGCCGGCGGGACGGCCGGCACCGGCTACCCGAGCAGCCCGGCGAGCCCGGCCGCCAGCACCTCGTACTCGGGCGCCCGGTTGTACAGCTGCGCGCACACCCGCAGCACCCCGCCGCCCGACCACGGCCGCGCCACCGTCCGCACGGCGTGCCGCCGCCACATCTGCGCCATCAGCTCCTGCGCCTGCGGCAGCGTCTCGGCGACCCCGGGCGGCAGCCTCAGCGCGCGCATCGACAGCCCCGCCGAGGACGGCAGCGCCGCCAGCCCGACGCGCTCGGCGACCAGCCCGGCACCGTACGCGGCGAGCCGCTCGTTGTGCGCGCGCACCGCTCCCGGGCCGAACGCCTCCAGCAGGTTCAGACCCGCCGGGGCGGCCAGGTAGGGCGTGTAGTCCAGGGTGCCGCGCCACTCGACGGAGGCCGGGTAGCCCTGGTGGTCCTCCCAGGACAGGATCAGCGGACGGATCTTGCCGGCCCACTCCGGGCGCACCACCAGCACGCCGGTGGCGCGCGGGGCGAAGGCCCACTTGTGCAGGTTGCCGAACCAGAAGTCGGCCTCCGCCGGGACCGGCCCGGCCAGCATGCCGGGCTCGTGCGCGGCGTCCACCACGGTGGTCACGCCGCGTCCGCGCAGCTCGCGCAGCAGGTCCGGGGTGGCGACCCGGCGGGCGGTCGGCGAGGTGATGCCGTCCAGGACGGCGAGCACGGTGCGGTCGGTGACCGCGGCCAGCACCGCCTCGCGCACCGCGTCCCCGTCGGGCAGGTCCAGCGGCAGCGCCACCGTGCGCAGCTCGGCGCCGGCGTCCTCGGCCCGCCGCCGGACGGCCTCGGTGACGGTGCCGTAGCCGTGGTCGGTGACCAGGACGTGGTGCCCGGCGGAGAGCGGCACGTTCGCCAGGGTGACGGCGATCGCGTCGGTCACGTTGGGCACCAGGGCGAGCAGGTCGGGCTCGGTGCCGAGGGCGGCGGCGATCCGGGCCCGGGCGGTGGCGACGCGGGCGGGCAGGTCGGCGAAGAAGCCGTCGGGGTCGGCCTCCTGCTCCTCGTGCAGCCGCCGCTGGAGCTGCTGGACGGAGACGGGCACGGCCCCGAAGGAGCCGTGGTTGAGGTGCACCACCGCCGGGTCCAGCGAGAACAGCGTCTCGGTGCCGGCCAGCGGCTCGGGCGGTCCGGCGGTCCGCGGGGCCTGGGTCATGCGCTCCTCCTGTTACCTGGATCACGTGATGTGTGACATTTCACATGTCGTTCCACTGGTCGGCGAGCCGGTCCCGCGGCGACCATCGGGCGGTGACCATCACCGACTCCTACCTCTCCCTGAGCGCCCGGACCGGGCGCTTCGGCTTCGGCGCCCCGCGGGCGATCTCGTTCCACCAGGACGGTACCCGCCTGCTGCTGCTCCGCTCCAGCGGTCCCGAGGACGCGTTCGACCGCCTCCACCTCCTCGACCTCACCACCGGCGAGGAGCGCGAGGTCGCCGACCCCGCCGCCCTGGCCCCCGGCCGCACCGGCGCCACCGACGCCCTGCCCGCCGTCGAGCGCCGGCTGCGCGAGCGGAGCCGGCTCACCGCCGCCGGCATCGGCACCTTCGCCGCCACCCCCGACCTCGCCGTCGCCGTCTTCGTCCTGGACGGCCGGCTCTTCCGCACCGAGACCGCCACCGGCCGCACCACCGAGATCCCCACCGCCGGCCCGGCCTTCGACCCCCGCCCGAACGCGACCGGCGAACTCGTCGCCTACGTCACCGACGACGCCCTGTACGTCGCCTCGGCCGACGTCCCCGGCCGCCAGCGGCTCAGCCCGGAGGACGGCGCCCGCTGGGGCGTCGCCGAGTTCGCCGCCGCCGAGGAGCTCGGCCGCCACCGCGGCCACTGGTGGCGTCCGGACGGCGGCGCCGTGCTGGCCACCCGGGTGGACGAGTCCGCCGTCCCGCCGCGTCACTTCGCCGACCCGGCCCACCCCGAGCAGGCCCCCGAGCAGTTCGCCTACCCGCAGGCCGGCGGCCCCAACGCCGACGTCCGGCTCTGGGTGCTCGGCCTGGACGGCACCCGGGTCGAACTCGACTGGGACACCACCGGGTTCCCCTACCTCTGCGCCGCCGAGTGGGCCGGCGCCGAGGAACTGCTGCTCACCGTCGCCGACCGGCTGCAGCAGAACGTCCTGCTGCTGAGCGCCGACCCGGCCACCGGCGCCACCACCGAACTCTCCCGCACCACCGACGCGTTCTGGGTCGACGACCTGCCCGGCACCCCCGCCCGGCTGGCCGACGGCCGGCTGCTCACCGTCCACGACACCCCCGACGCCCGCGGCCTGGCCCTGGACGGCAAGCCGCTGGACACCTCCGGCCTGCAGATCCGCCGGGTGGTCGGCCGGCTGCGCGGCAAGCTGCTCTGCGAGACCGGCGAGGGCGACCCGTTCGACCAGCACGTCCACCTCGTCGACCCGGACGGCGGCGTCCCCGAGCGGCTCTCCGAGGGCCCCGGTGTGCACAGCGCGCTGGCCGCCGCCGACACCCTGCTGCTCGTCTCGGCCGGCCCGGACGGCGTGCGCCGCGAGGCCCGCGGCCCGCACGGCACCACCGTCCTGACGGACCGCTCGGCCGCCCTGCCGTACCGGGTCCAGCCGCGGCTGGCCCGGGTCACCGAGCGCGCCCTGCCGAGCGCCGTGGTCTACCCGCGCGGCCACGTCCCCGGCCGCCGGCTGCCGGTGCTGCTGGACGTCTACGGCGGCCCCGGCTACCAGGCGGTGGCCAACGAGCCGCGCCGCTGGCAGCTCAAGCAGTGGTGGGCCGACCAGGGCTTCGCGGTGGTGACCGTCGACAACGGCGGCACCCCGTTCGTCTCCCCCGCCTTCACCCGGACCATCTTCCGCCGCTTCTCCCAGGTGGCGCTGGACGACCAGGTGGACGCGCTGCTGGCGCTCGGCGCCACGCACCCCGACCTCGACCTCGGCCGGGTCGGCGTGCGCGGCTGGTCCTACGGCGGCTACTTCGCGGCGATGGCCGTGCTGCGCCGCCCGGACGTCTTCCACGCGGCCTGCGCGGGCGCCCCGCCCACCGACTTCCGGCTCTACGACACCGCGTACACCGAGCGCTACCTCGACCTGCCGCAGCGGAACCCGGAGGGCTACGCGGCCGACTGCCTGGTGGACGACGCGCCGTCACTGACCCGGCCGCTGCTGCTGATCCACGGCCTGGCCGACGACAACGTGCACCCCTCGCACACCCTGCTGCTCTCCCAGGCGCTCACCCGGGCCGGCCGCCCGCACAGCCTGCTGGCGCTGCCGGGGGTCACCCACATGACGCCGGGCGGGGTGAACGAGCAGCTGGCACAGGCCGAACTCGCCTTCCTGCGGACCTCCCTGGGCTGATCGGCGGACCGATCGGGCACCCTCCGAGCGCCGCACGGACCCACCCGGGCCGTGCGGCGCTCGGCGTCGCGGCCGAGACCCGCGCCCGAAGTCTTCCGTGTGACCCATGACATGTGAAATATTACCTGCGCTCACCCGACCACCCCCGTCCGGAAAGGACCGGTCAGTTGCGCAGACTGTCCGCGGCGTTCGCGGCCGCGCTCACCACGAGCGCGATAGCGGCCACCCTCCTCGGGTCCCCCGCCCAGGCCGCCACCCCCTCCCCCGCGCCCACCCTCACCGTCGAGAGCGGCGCCGAGGCCGGCGGGCTCGAGGCCCCGCCCGCCCCGCTCGCCCCGCAGGAGCGCGAGCGCCAGTCGCTGCGCGCCAAGGCGCTGGAGCAGGTCAACAAGGGCGCCGTGGCGAAGACCACCGGCCGCCGGGCCCCCGCCAAGGTGCGGATCGGCAACGACTACGTCCAACTCGCCCAGCAGCGCAAGGACAAGGTCTTCGTCATCCTGGCCCAGTTCGGCGACCAGGTCGACAACACCACCCTCTACAACGGCCAGCCGCGCTACGGCGGCACCCCCGGCCCGCAGCACAACAGCATCCCGAAGCCCGGCAAGAGCGACAACCACACGCTCTGGGACCAGGACTTCAGCCGGCAGTACTACCAGAAGATGTTCTTCGACGACTCGCCCGGCGCGGTCTCGATGCGCAACTACTACCGCACCCAGTCCTCCGGCCGGTACGACATCGAGGGCACCGTCAGCGACTGGGTCACCCTGCCCTGGAACGAGGCCCGCTACGGCTCCAACAAGGGCCCGCAGGGCTCCGGCGCCTGGACCCAGGGCCAGGAGTTCATCCGGGACGCCGTCAAGGCCTGGTACGACAGCCAGCTCGCCAAGGGCCGCACGGCCGCCGACGTCAAGGCCGAACTGGCCCAGTACGACGTCTACGACCGCTATGACCACGACAAGGACGGCGAGTTCAGCCAGCCCGACGGCTACCTCGACAACGTCGTCGTGGTGCACGCCGGCGTCGACGAGACCTGGGGCGGCGGCGCGCAGGGCGCCGACGCGCTGTGGGCGCACCGCAGTTGGACCTTCCCCGACCCGACCGGGCAGGTCGGCCCGGACGGCAACAAGATCGGCGGCGCGCCGGTCGGCGACACCGGCCTGTACGTCTACGACTACGTCCAGGCCGGTGAGAACAGCGGCGTCGGCCTGTTCTCCCACGAGTTCGGCCACAACCTCGGCCTGCCCGACCTGTACAGCACCAACGGCGGCGACAACAGCGTCAACTTCTGGTCGCTGATGTCCTCCGGCTCGTACCTGGGCAAGGGCAGGAACACCACCGGCGGCTACCCGGGCGACCTCGACGCCTGGAGCAAGCTGCAGTTCGGCTGGCTCGACTACGACGAGGCGCAGGCCGCCACCCGCTCCAGCCACGCCCTGGGCGTCAGCGGCTACAACACCGACCAGGCGCAGGCCGTCCTGGTCCACCTGCCGGACAGCACCACCACCACCGACCTCGCCGACCCGCGCGAGGGCGCCAAGCAGTGGTGGAGCCAGACCGGCGACGACCTGGACAACGCGCTGGCCCGCGACGTCGACCTCACCCCGGTCACCGGCCCGGCCGCCCTCGACGCGGCGGTCTGGTACGACATCGAGCAGGACTTCGACTTCCTGACCGTCGAGGCCTCCGCCGACGGCGGCAAGCGCTGGACGGCTCTGCCCGGCACCGTGGACGGCGCCCCGATCGGCAACACCAGCGCCAACGTTCCCGGTCTGAGCGGCACGTCCGGCGCCTACCGGCAGCTGCACATCCCGCTGGACGGCTACGCCGGGAAGAACGTCAAGCTCCGCTTCCACGTCACCTCGGACAACAACACCCATGGCAAGGGTGTGCTGGTCGACGCGGTGAAGATCACCGCCGGCGCCACCGAGCTGTTCGCCGACGGCGCCGAGAACGGCACGGCCGACTGGGCCAGCACCGGCTTCACCGTCGTCACCGGCCGCAGCTTCGTCAAGCAGCACCCGCGCGCGTACCTGGTGGAGAACCGCCGCTACACCGGCTACGGCGCTTTCCTGAAGACGGGGCCGTACAGCTTCGGGTACACCGGCGTCGACGGCAAGAAGGACATCGTCGACAACTACCCGTACCAGGAGGGCGTGCTCATCTGGCTCTGGGACACCGCCTACGGCGACAACAACACCAGGGACCACCTGGGCGGCGGCCAGATCCTGCCGATCGACGCCCGCCCGGCGCCGGTCCGCTTCGCCGACGGCACCCTGGTCAACGGCCGGGCGCAGACCTACGACGCGACCTTCTCGCTCAAGCCGACCACCGCCTTCACCCTGCACAAGGCGGGCGTCCCGGTCCGGGTCGAGTCCAAGCCGGCCGTCCCGGTCTTCAACGACCACACCGGTGTCTACCGCGACCCGGCCACCCCGCAGCTCGCGGTGAACGTGCCGGACACCAACACCAAGATCGAGGTGGTCCGCGAGGCCCAGGGCGGCCGGATCACCACCGTCCGGGTGGCCCCCGCGTCCTGACACCCCCCGCACCCCCGGTGTCCTGAGCACCGGGCTCCCGTGGAAGACAGGTACCCACGGAAAGAGGCCGCCCCGGCCCTCCCCCACGGAGGGCCGGGGCGGTCGCGTCCGTCCCCCTCAGCTCCGGGCCGGACGCCGCAGGCTCATCGCCGCCGTGGCGGTGCCGAACACGGTCAGCGCGCCCAGCCCGAAGACCATGTACCGGGCCCCGTCCAGCGTCGAGTCCCCGCCCATGCTCACCAGCGTCCCCGCCAGCGCCGAGCTCACCGAGAAGGCGATCAGCTGGGTAGTGTTGAGCCCGGCCGCCGCCTTGGCGCCCTCCACCTCGTCGTCCGTGCTGCGCATCGCCGTGACGCTCAGGTGCGGGAAGGCGACGCCGATGCCGGTGCCGCCCGCGAACAGCACCACCGCCCACAGCAGCACCCGCCCGCCGGACGCCGAGCCGGTCTGCAGCAGCCCGTACGCCAGCAGGCCCGCCGTGAGCACCGCCGGGCCGAGCCGGATCGCCAGCGCGCGGGCCCGCTCCGCGCCCAGGCTGACGCTGAACAGCTGCGCGGACGTCCAGCCCGCCGACACCGTCGCGCCCAGGAACCCGGCCGCCAGCGGGCTCAGCCCGCCCAACTCCTGGCCGAACAGCGGGATGAAGGTCTCGGTCATCACCCCGGTGCAGTAGACCGCGACGGTCAGGTAGATCCACTTCAGGTGGTTGCCGCACCGGTAGGTGAGCTTCGGCAGGACGGTCGCCGCGCCGCCGCGCTCCACCAGCACGAAGCCGGCCAGCAGGGCCAGGCCCAGCACGATGCACAGCACCGTCGCCCAGCCGCGCGGCACCGTCGAGCTGATGCTGAACGTCGCCGCCGCCAGGGTCAGCAGCAGCAGCGAGGCCAGCGGCAGCGGCTCGGCCGGCCGCCCCGGCCCGGACGGCCCGGGCAGCGAGCGCCGGGCCGGCACCGCCAGCACCACCGCCGCCGCCAGGAGCAGCAGGTACGCCCCGCGCCACAGGCCGAGTTCGGCGAAGAGCCCGCCCAGCGAGGGGCCGACCAGCGTGCCCACGCCCCACATCGCGGACACCAGCCCGGCCGCCCTGGTCCACAGCCGCTCCGGCAGCGCGGTGCGGATCACCGCGTAGCCGAGGCCGGCCATCAGCCCGCCGCCCAGGCCCTGGACGATCCGGCCGGCGATCAGCGCCTCCATCGACGGGCTGGCCGCGGTCAGCCCCGCGCCGCCGGCGAACACCAGGAAGCCGGTCAGATAGGCGCGCGAGGGCCCGAGCCGGGCCAGCGTCCGGCTGACCAGCATCGCGGCGATCACCGCGGCGATCAGGAAGCCGGTCGCCACCCACGCGTAGTAGCGGGCGCCGCCGATGTCCTCGACGATCGAGGGAAGCAGGGCGGCGGTGAAGTAGAGGTTCATCGCGTACAGCGCGACGCCGCCCGCGAGGATCGAGGCCGGGGCGGCGAACGGCCGGGAGAACAGTTCGCCCCAGCCGCCCGAGGACGCCGACGGCCCCGCGTCCGGAGCGTGACGTCCCTGGCCGGAGGGGGTGGAGGCGGTCTTGGCGGGCGAGGAGTCGGTCACGCTTCGGTACGCTAATAGTTCAAGGGAACTTGAAGTCAAGGACGCGTATGGACAGTGCCGCCGACGCCCCGGGGGGCGCGGACGCCGGGCCCCGCCCGGCCGATCTGCTGACCGTGGGCGAGGTCGCCCGGCGGGCCGGCGTGGCCGCCTCCGCGGTGCGGTTCTACGAGGAGCAGGGGCTGATCGCCTCCGAGCGCACCTCCGGCAACCAGCGCCGCTACCACCGGCACGTGCTGCGCCGGCTCTCGCTGATCCTGGTCGCCAAGCGGCTCGGCGTCCCGCTGTCCGAGGTGGCCGAGGTGTTCGCCGGACTGCCGGCCGACCGGATGCCGGACAAGCGCCACTGGGAGCGGATCTCGCGCCGCTGGGCGGCGCTGCTCGCGGCCCGGCGCCGGGAGATCGAGCGGCTGGAGAGCGAGCTGACCGGCTGCATCGGTTGCGGCTGCCTCTCGCTGCGCCGCTGCCGGGTGCTCAACCCGCGGGACGCGCTCGCCGCCGACGGGCCCGGCCCGCGCCGGCTGCCCACCGAGGAGCCCGGCCCCCGCTGAACCCGAGCAGAACCCCGGAACGACGAACGGGCCCGCCGGGACCGACGACCCAGGTCGGTCCGGCGAGCCCGCCGCACCCGGCCGCGGGCTGCGGTCGGGTGGACCCGGTCGGACGCGGCCCTCATCAGGCTCCCCGCCGCGCCCGACCGGGCGTTCTTCGGTGTGCGCGCGGAGCCGATGCTCCGCGCGCGGGTGGTGCCGTACCGCCCGCCGTGGGGGTGACTGGACGGTACGGCGGTCGAGCCGCGGCCGGGGCGCGCCCATCGGCGGACGCCCTCGGCCGCGAGACCGGGTCCCGGGTCAGTTCTCCGGGAAGTGGCAGGCCGCCTCGCGCCCGCCGGGTCCGGCGATCCGCAGCAGCGGCCGCTCGGTCCGGCAGACCTCCTGGGCCTTGGGGCAGCGCGGGTGGAAGCTGCACCCGGGCGGCGGGTCGGCCGGGCTCGGCGGGTCGCCGATCAGCACGATCCGCTCGCGCTCCCGCTCGGCCGCCGGGTCCGGCAGCGGCACCGCGGAGAGCAGTGCCTTGGTGTACGGGTGCGCGGGGTTGGCGTACACCTGGTGCTTGTCGCCGATCTCGACGATCCGGCCGAGGTACATCACCGCGACCCGGTCGCAGACCCGCTTGACCACCGAGAGGTCGTGCGCGATGAAGATGTACGCCAGCCCCAGCTCGTCCTGGAGCCGCTCCATCAGGTTGACCACCTGGGCCTGGATGGAGACGTCCAGCGCGGAGACCGGCTCGTCGGCGACCACCAGCCGGGGCGAGGTGGCCAGCGATCGGGCGATGCCGATGCGCTGGGCCTGGCCGCCGGAGAACTCGTGCGGGTAGCGGTCCAGGTGCTCGGGGATGAGGCCGACCAGCTCCATCAGCTCGGCGGCACGCTTGCGCGCGTCGGCCGCGCCGGTGCCCTGGACCAGCAGCGGCTCGGAGATGATCCGGGCCACCGTCTGGCGGGGGTTGAGCGAGGAGTAGGGGTCCTGGAAGACCATCTGCAGGTGCTTGCGGTGCGGGCGCAGCTGCGCCTGGCTGAGGCCGCCGATCTCGGTGCCGTCGAAGGTGACGGTTCCGGAGGTCGGGTCGATCAGCCGGACGACCATGCGCCCGGTGGTGGACTTGCCGCAGCCGGACTCGCCGACCAGGCCGAGGGTCTCGCCGGCGCCGACGTCGAAGCTCACCCCGTCCACCGCCCGGATCGGGGCACCGGCCTTGCCGGTGCGCGAGCGGCGGCCGGGGAAGGTCTTCACCAGGTCCCGGACCGTCAGCAGGGGCTCGGCCGGCTCTGTCGTCGCGGTCATCCCAGGGCTCCTTCCGGCACCAGCGGCAGGTGGCAGGCGGCCTGGTGGCCGGGAGAGAGCGGGCCGAACTGCGGGCGCTCGGCCAGGCAGCGGGCGTGCTCCTCGGCGGTGGCGGCGGTGGTGCGGGCGCAGCGCGGGGCGAAGGAGCAGCCGGGGGCGGGGGCGATCAGCGACGGCGGGCTGCCGGGGATGGCCCGCAGCGGGGCGTCGTCGGTGTCGTCCAGGCGGGGCAGCGAGTCGAGCAGCCCGCGGGTGTAGGGGTGCGCGGGGGCGGCGAACAGCCGGTCCACGGGCGCCTGTTCGGCGGCGCGGCCGCCGTACATGACGAGCACCTCGTGGGCGACCCGGGCGACCACGCCGAGGTCGTGGGTGATCATCACGACGCCGAGGCCGCGCTCCTGCTGGATCCGGGCGATCAGATCGAGGATCTGGGCCTGGACGGTGACGTCGAGCGCGGTGGTCGGCTCGTCGGCGATCAGCAGTTCGGGCTCGCAGGCGAGCCCCATCGCGATCATCACGCGCTGGCGCATGCCGCCGGAGAACTGGTGCGGGTACTCGTCGACCCGGCGGGCCGGTTCGGGGATGCCCACCTCGGCGAGCATCTCGACGGCGCGCTGGCGGGCGGCCTTGCGGGAGGCCTTGAAGTGCACCCGGTAGTGCTCGGCGATCTGCTCCCCGACGGTGTAGAAGGGGTGCAGGCTGGAGAGCGGGTCCTGGAAGATCATGGCGATCCGCCGGCCCCGGACGGTGCCGAGCTCCCGCTCGCCGAGCCCGTTGAGCTCCTGGCCGTGCAGCCGGATCGAGCCGGTGACGGAGGCGCCGCGGTGCAGGCCCATGACGGCGAGCGAGGTGACGGACTTGCCGCTGCCGGACTCGCCGACCAGCCCGAGGGTCTTCCCGGCCTCGACGGTGAAGTCGATGCCGTCGACGGCCCGGACGACGCCGCGCGGGGTGGTGAAGGAGACCTTGAGGTCTTCGACCTCCAGAAGGGCGGTCATCAGTACCTCACTCTCGGGTCGACGTACGCGTAGAGCACGTCGACCAGCAGGTTCGCGACCACGATGAAGAAGGCCGCGAGCAACGTGACGCCGAGGATGACGGGTTGGTCGGAGCGGAGCAGCCCGTCGTAGAAGAGCCGTCCGATGCCGGGCAGACCGAAGATCGACTCGGTGATGACGGCACCGGCGAGCAGGCCGCCGAGGTCCATGCCGAAGATGGTGAGGATCGGCGTCATCCCGGAGCGCAGCCCGTGCTTGACGGTGACGGTGCGGGCCGGCATGCCCTTGGCGCGGGCGGTGCGGATGTACGGCTCGTTCAGCGCCTCGATCATCGAGTTGCGGCTCTGCCGCGCGTACTGGGCCGCGTACAGCAGGGCCAGCGCGATCCAGGGCAGCAGCAGGTTGGAGGCCCACTCGAACGGGTTGTCGGTGAACTGGTGGTACGAGGGGTAGGGCAGCAGGCCGGCGCTGCGGACGACGCCCCAGATCAGCATGATCGAGGTGAAGTAGACCGGCAGCGAGGCGGTGCCGACCGAGAGCACCATCAGGATCCGGTCGGTCGGCTTGTCCTTGCGCAGCGCCGAGGTGACGCCGGCGCCGAGGCCGAGGACCAGCCAGAGCACCGCCGCGCCGAGGGCGAGCGAGACGGAGACCGGCAGGCGGTCGACGAGCAGGTCCCAGACCGGCAGCGAGTACTCGTAGGAGTAGCCGAGGCAGGGGAAGCCGCAGTGGACGGCGCTCGGGCCGCTGCCGTAGTCGCGGCCGGCCACGATGCCGGCCAGGTACGCGCCGAACTGTTCCCAGATCGGCTTGTCCAGGCCCATCGCCGCCTTGACCTCGGCGAGCCGGTCGGGGCTGCAGGTCTTGCCGCAGGCGGCCGCGGCCGGGTCGTTGGGCAGCAGGTAGAAGATGGTGAAGGTGATGGCGCAGATGGCGAGCATGATGCCCGCCACGCCGATCAGCCGGCGGCCGAGGTAGAGGATCACGACCGGCCTCCCCGGGGGTCGAGGATGTCCCGCAGCGCGTCGCCGAGCAGGGTGAACGCCAGCACGGCGATGAAGAGGAAGGCCGTCGGGATCAGGAAGTACGTCGGGTCGGTCTCGTAGTGCACGATCGACTCGGCGATCATCTGGCCCCAGGAGGCCGTGGGCGGCCGGACGCCGACGCCCAGGTAGGAGAGCGCGGCCTCGGTGGCGATCATGCCGGGGATCAGCAGCGTGGTGTACGCGATGATCGGGCCGGAGACGTTCGGCAGGATCTCCCGGGTGAGGATGCGCCAGGAGCGCGCTCCGCCGACCTTGGCGGCCTCGACGTACTCGCGGTGCTTGAGCGAGAGGGTCTGGCCGCGGACCACGCGGGCGATGCCGGGCCAGCCGAACAGGCCGATCACCGTGGTCATCAGCAGGATCCGGTTGACGTCCTTGGCCACCGACATCATCGCGATCATGAAGATCAGCGAGGGGAAGGACATGGTGAGGTCCATCAGCCGGGAGAGCAGGGTGTCGACCCGCCCGCCGAAGTAGCCGGCCGCGATGCCGGCGAGGGTGCCGGCGATCACGACCACGGCGGTGGCGATGAACGCGATCATCAGCGACACCTGACCGCCGTGCAGGACGCGGGCGAACAGGTCGCGGCCGGTGACCGGCTCGACGCCGAGCCAGTGCCGGGCTCCGATGCCACCGAAGTCGCCCTTGGGCACGCCGCCCAGGTACGGGTCGATGGCGCGCTTGTCGAACTCCTCGGGGGACCAGCCGCCGAGCGCGCTGAGCGGGCCGGCCAGCACGGCCAGCAGCACCAGGACGACGACGGTGATCAGGCCGAAGCGGGCGGAGCCCCTGGCCCAGAGCTGGTCCCAGACCAGCCGCCAGGGCCCGCGCCCGGAGGCCTTCGCGGGGCCCGCCGCCGCGACGGGCGCGGCGGCGGGCTCAGTGGTAGTACTGCTCATTGCGAAGGTTCCCTCAGCCCTGGCTCTTCGAGGGGTCCTTGAGGCCGATGGTGGCCATGTCGATCATTCCGGCGTAGCCGGAGTTGCCGAACGCGCCGGCCACGTTGGTGCCGACCAGCAGCGCGCGGCGCTGCCACATCAGCGGCACGGCCGGGGCCTTCTTCATGAGGTCCTCGTCCAGCTTCTTCCAGGCCTTGTTGGCCTCCTCGACGTCCGTCAGGGTCGCGATGCGGTCCATCTCGTCCATCGTGGCCTGGTCGCGGAACTGGCTGTAGTTGCCCTGGTTGCCCTTCTCCTTGATGGTGCGGCCGTCGAAGATGAAGGGCAGGAAGGTCGCGCCGGACGGGTAGTCCGGGCACCAGCCGTTGATGGTCAGCTCGGGGGCGTTCTTGGTGTCGCCGAGGGTGTCGGTGAAGGCGGACGGGTCGACGGTGTTGACGGTGACCTGGACGCCCGCCTTGGACAGCGACTGCTGGATGGCCTCGCCGCGGGTCTTGTCACCGAGCGAGACGGTGAGCGAGACCTTGAGGTCGGTCTTGCCGGCCGCCTTCAGCAGCTCCTTGGCCTTCTCGGGGTCGCCGGTGACCGGGATCTTCAGCGGGTCGGCCTTCTCGCCGCCGGTCAGCGACGGGGGCAGGTAGGAGGTGGCGACCTCGGCCAGCGCGGGACCGCCCCACGCGGTGACCTGGGCCTCCCGGTCGACGGCGTACATCATCGCCTCGCGCACCTTCGGGTCGTCGAAGGGGGCCTTGGAGGTGTTCATGTACAGGTTGTCGGTGCAGCCGGTGCGCTCGGCCACCATGCGGGCCTTGACGTCGGCCTTGGGCAGCACCTTCGGCACGGACTCCGGGCGCATCCACGGCATCTCGATCGAGGAGGCGTCGGCGCCCTCGCTGGCGATGATCCGGTCGTCGACCTGGCCGCCCTTGAGTCCCTGGGTCACCACGATCTTGTCCGGGTAGGCCTTGCGGACCGTGTCGGAGCCCTGGTCCCAGTTGGTGTTGCGGACCAGCACCAGCTGCTTGCCGCGGTCGTAGGACTCGATCTTGTACGGGCCGGAGGAGAACGGCCGGGTGTCGTACTGGGTGCCCTTCTCCTGGGCCGGCGGGACCGGCGCGAAGGTCGGCAGGGTGGCCGTGTAGGAGAACTCGGCGACCGGGCGCTTGAGGTGGAAGACGATGGTCTTGTCGTCCGGCGTCTCGATGCTCGGCAGGTGCTCGCCGGTCAGCGGGCCCTTGTAGTTCTCGCCACCGGCCAGGTACTGGACGGCGTAGTCGGGGCCGCCGGTGAGGTCCGGGGAGAACGAGCGCTCGACGTTGTACTTGATGTCGGAGGACTTGATCGGGGTGCCGTCCTCGTACTTCAGACCGTCCTTCAGCGTGAAGGTCCAGGTCTTGCCGCCGTCGGACGGGCGGCCCACGTCGGTGGCGAGGTCCGGGACAATCTCGCTGCCAGCGGCACCCGGCGCGGCCTTGAAGGTGACCAGGGTGCGGTAGATCAGCCGGGTACCGAAGTCCATCTGCGGCAGGGTCCAGTTGCGCGCCGGGTCGAGGTGGGCGAAGTCCTGGTTGGTCAGCACGGTCAGGGTGCCGCCCTTGACCGGCGTGCCGCCGACGATCGTCCCGTTCTCGGCGCCCGGGCCCTTGGTGGAGGTGGCGACGCTCTCCTCGCCGTTGTCGCCCTTGTCCTTGTTGCCGCAGGCCGCGAGGCCGAGGGAGAGTGCCGCCGCGATGGCCGCCGCGATGGCGGTCTGAGTACGCCTGTTCATATCTGACTCCGCAGTGGGGGGCCGCCGTGAAGGCCCGTCGTCCGCCCCGGGGGTGGATCCGGGACCAGCCGCGGAGGGCGACCTCAAGGGGTCTAGCCGCTCCGTGGTGTGACCCGTAACATAGTAATGTGAAATTGCACTGCACAAGAGGTGACGGCACCCGTTACCGAGCTGTGTCCGTGCCGACCCCCACCTCCCCCGAATCCGCACCACCCGCTTAGGAGTCAACCGGTGACCCTCCGTCAGACCGGCCTCAACACCGGAAGCCACGACCTCCCCGTCTCCGACGCCCTCAACGCCTTCATGGGCACCTCCTGGGCGCCCACCCCGCTGCCCGCCGACGACCGGGTCCCCGGCCACGCCGTCACCCCCGCCCGGCGCGCCCGGCTCTCCGCCGCCTTCCCCGGCGAGCGGCTGATCGTCCCGGCCGGCCAGCTCAAGGTCCGCAGCAACGACTGCGACTACCGCTTCCGCCCGCACAGCGCCTACGCCTGGCTCACCGGCCTCACCGGCGAGGACCAGGTCGGCCACGTCCTCGTCCTGGAGCCGACCGGCCCCGACGGCCACGAGCCCGTCCTCTACCTGCGCCCCCGCTCCCCGCGCGGCGGCGACCCGGTGCGCGGCGCCGAGTTCTTCCGCGACCGCCGCTACGGCGAGTTCTGGGTCGGCCGCCGCCCCGACCTCGACGAGGCCGCCCGGCTCACCGGCGTGCGCGTCGAGCACCTCGACGAGCTGGAGAAGCTGCTCACCGGCCCGCGGCCCGCCACCCGTGTCCTCACCGGCGTCGACCCCGCGCTGGACGCCGCCACCGGCCGCCCCGGCGCCGACGAGCTCACCCGGAACGACGGACTGTTCGCCGCCGTCCTGTCCGAGCTGCGGCTGGTCAAGGACAGCTGGGAGGTCGAGCAGCTCCAGCTCTCCGTCGACCACACCGTGCTCGGCTTCGAGGACGTCGTGCGCGCCCTGCCCACCGCCCTGCGCCACCACCGCGGCGAGCGCTGGATCGAGGGCGTGTTCAACCTGCGCGCCCGCGCCGAGGGCAACGGCATCGGCTACGAGACCATCGCCGCCTCCGGCGCCCACGCCTGCGTCCTGCACTGGATCCGCAACGACGGCGCCCTCGACCCCGACGCGCTGCTGCTGCTCGACGCCGGTGTGGAGACCGACACCCTCTACACCGCCGACATCACCCGCACCCTGCCGCTCAACGGCACCTTCACCCCGGTCCAGCGGCAGGCCTACGAGCTCGTGCTCGCCGCCCAGCAGGCCGGCATCGACGCGCTGCGCCCCGGCGCCCGCTTCCGCGACTTCCACGCCGCGGCCGCCCGCGTCATCGCCGAGGGCCTCGCCGACTGGGGCGTCCTGCCGGTCTCCGCCGAGGAGGCGCTCGCCGACGACAGCGGTGTCTACCGCCGCTACACTCTCTGCGGCACCGGCCACATGCTCGGCCTGGACGTCCACGACTGCGCCAAGGCCCGCGCCGAGACGTACCTGGACGGCGTCCTGGAGGAGGGCCACGTACTCACCGTCGAGCCCGGCCTCTACCTGCAGCCCGACGACGAGACACTGCCCGCCGAACTGCGCGGCCTCGGCATCCGGATCGAGGACGACCTGGTCATCACCGCCGACGGCGCGCGCCTGATGTCCGGCGCGCTGCCCCGCACGGTGCCGGCCATCGAGGCCTGGATGGCCGAGCTGCTCGGCTGATCCCCCGCGTTCCCGTGGCCGCCGGGTCTCACACCCCGGCGGCCCGGGCGTCCTTCCACAGCTCCGTCACCAGCTCCGCCGCCGGACCGCCGCGCGCCGCCCGGTGGCCCGTGCCCGCCCACAGGTGCATCGCCTGCGCGTCGCCGCGCCGGGCCGCCGCCGCGCGCAGCGGCTGGGTCAGGTAGTGCACGTCCGGGTAGGCGGCCGGCGCGTACGGCCCGAACCGGTCGGTGAAGTCGTTGCGCAGCGCCCGCGCCGGGCGGCCGGTGAACGCCCGGGTCACCGTCGTCGCCTCGAAACCGGTCAGCGCCGCGCGGTGCGCCGGCGTCGTCCCGGCCTCGTCCGCGCGCAGCAGCGCCGTCCCCAGCTGCACCGCCACCGCCCCGGCCCGCAGCGCGGCCGCGACGGCCGCGCCGTCCGACAGCCCACCGGCCGCGATCAGCGGCAGCCCGGTCACCGCCCGGACGGCGGGCAGCAGTTCGAGCAGCGGCAGCTCACCGGGCCGGTCCGCCGTCCGGTGGGTGCCCCGGTGCCCGCCGGCCTCCGGCCCCTGCACGCAGAGCGCGTCCATCCCGACCGCCTCGGCGCGGCGCGCCTCCTCCGGCGTGGTCACCGTGCCGACCTGGAACGTGCCCGCCGCGCGCAGCGCCCGGGCCTCCTCGGCGGAGGGCAGGCCGAAGGTGTACGAGACCACCGGGACCGGCCCGGCGAGCAGTCCGGCGATCTTGGCGTCCCAGTCGTCGCGGTCCGGCGCGATCGCCTCCGGCAGGGTCACGCCGTGCTTCTCGGCCTCCGGCCGCAGCCGCTCCCGGTAGGCGGCGACGGCCGCCGGGTCGCCGGGCTCGGCCGGTACGAAGAGGTTCAGACCGAACGGGCGGTCCGTCAGCTCCCGGACGCGGCGGACCTGCGCGAAGGTGTCCTCGGCACTCCGGTACCCGGCGGCGAGGAACCCGAGCCCGCCCGCCCCGCTCACGGCGGCCGCCAGCTCCGGTGTCGACGGCCCGCCGGCCATCGGCGCGGCGATCACGGGCACGAGGAGTTCGTCGAGTCGCACGGCCATCCGGGGATCCTCCACTCACACGGCACACCGGGGGTACTCGGGCTACCCGCCCACCCTACGCCCGGCCCCGGCCCACGCCCGGCCCCTCCCACACCGCGTCAGCCCCCGCGCCGGATCAACCCCCGCACCGGGATCGCCCCCGTATGCGATCACCCCCCGCACCGGGATCGCCCCCGTACGCGATCAACCCCCGCGCCGGATCAACCCCCGCGCCCGCGACTCCACACCCTCTCCGACCCCTCCCCCCTCAAGCCGCCCGCAGGGCACCCCTCACCCCCCGCTCACCCCCCGCGCCGGATCAACCCCCGCGCCCGCGCCTCCCGCACCGCCGCCGTCCGCGACTCCACACCCAACTTCGTGTAGATGTGCACCAGATGCGACTTCACCGTCGCCAGGCTCAGCTGCAGCCGCCGGCTGATCGCCTGGTTGGTGAGCCCGTCGGCGACCAGCCCCAGCACCTCCGTCTCCCGAACGCTCAGCGCCGCCGCGGGCACCCGCATCCGCTCCAGCAGCCGGTCCGCCACCGTCGGCGCCAGCGCCGTCCGCCCCGCCGCCGCCGACCGCACGGCCCGCGCCAGCTCCTCCGGCGGCGCGTCCTTCAGCAGGTACCCGGTGGCCCCGGCCTCCAGCGCCGGCAGGGTGTCCGCGTCGGTGTCGTACGTCGTCACCACCAGCACCCGCGGCGCCCCCGGCCCCCGCGCGGTGATCGCGGCGGTGGCCTGTGCCCCGTTCATCGCCGAGCCGGGCCCGAACTGCAGGTCCATCAGCACCACGTCGACGTCCACCTCCGCCGCCAGCTCGACGGCCCGCTCGGCGGTCGCCGCCTCCGCGACGATCGCGAAGTCCGGCTCGCTCTCCAGCACGGCCCGCAGCCCGGCCCGGACCACCGGGTGGTCGTCGGCGAGCAGCAGGCGGATCACCGCGTCGGTCACGAGGACTCCTCATTCGAACCACTCGAAGCGTCGGGCACCGGCAGCAGTACGGCGAGCGCCGTGCCCTCCCCCGGCGCGGACTCCACCGCGAACGTGCCACCGAGCGCCCTCGCCCGAGCCCGCATCGACGGCAGCCCGAACCCGCCGTCCCCGTCCGCCGACGCCTGCGGTCCGCCGACGGCCGACGGCTCGAACCCCGCCCCGTCGTCCACCACGTCCAGCGCCACCTCCCCCGCCATGAAGCTGAGGGTCACCTCCGCGTGCGTCGCCCGCGCGTGCCGCACCGTGTTCCCGAGCGCCGACTGCGCGATCCGCAGCAGCGCCACCTCGTGCGGCACGGGCAGCCGGACCCGCTCGCCGGAGACGCGCAGCCGCACCGGCAGCCCGCTGCGCGCCGACGTCGTCGCGCAGAGCCGCTCCAGCGCGACCGGCAGGGTGTCGCTCTCCAGCGCCGGCGGGGTGAGCGCGCGCACGAAGCGGCGGGCCTCGTCGAGGTTGTCCTGCGCGGCCTGCCGGGCCTGCTCGACGTACTCGGCGGCGGCGTCGGTGCGCTCCGGAAGGGCCCGCTGCGCGGCCCGCAGCAGCAGTTGGATGCTGGTGAGGCTCTGCGCGAGGGTGTCGTGGATCTCCCGGGCGAGCCGCTCGCGCTCGGCGAGGACGCCGGCCGCGTGATGGGCGGCGGCGAGGTCGGCGCGGGCGGCGGTGAGCTCGTCGATGAGCCGGCGCCGCTCCTCGCTCTCCCGGTAGAGCGCCTGGTAGCCGAGGACGGTCGCGGTGGCGACGGCGGCGCCCAGCAGCGGCCCGATCGCCGCCGCGAGGCTGAAGGTGTGCTGGTGCGCGGAGTACGCGGCGATCGAGGCGAACGCGGTGAGCCCCACCGCCACCAGTCCCGCGCGCCGGCCGAGCAGGTGCAGCTCCAGGAAGTACAGCGGGAAGGCCAGCCAGACACCGTCCTGGCTGGCGACCAGCACGCCCGCCCAGGTGACGGCGAGCAGCGCGAGCCAGAGCCCGGCGGCCCGGTGGGAGCGGCCGACCGCGCCGATCAGCGGCCCGGCCGTGTAGACGGCGGCCATCGCGGTGGCGGCGGCCGTGACGGCCGCCGGGTCGCCGCCCCGGCCGGCCAGGGCCCGGACGACGGCGAGCGCCAGCAGGCCCGCCACGAGCAGGTGCAGGCAGACCTGGAGGACGCGGGCGACGGGGGTGGTACGAAGTCGATCGGTCGCCATCCGTCCAGCCTAGGGTGCGTGCGGCCGCCCGGCATCAATCGAAAGGTTGACGTGCGCTTCTGCCCTTCGATGCCGAGGATGCAATCCCCGGTGCGATGCCCGGGGGGCCCTTCTTCGACGAGTCTTTCCAGTGTCGCAGTGGATCGAGCGGAAGGGCTTGCGGTGTTCGTCGCCTGGAGGGATCTGAGGTTCGCCAAGGGGCGGTTCGCCCTGATGGGAACCGTCATCGTGCTGATCACGGTGCTGGTCGGCCTGCTGTCCGGCCTGACGGCCGGGCTGGGCCGGCAGAACATCTCGGCGATCACCGGCCTGTCCGCCGACCACCTGGCCTTCGGCCGGCCCGCCGACGGCCAGAAGCTGTCGTTCACCGACTCCCAGGTCACCCCCGAGCAGTGGCAGGGCTGGGCCCGGACGCCGGGCGTCACCGACGCGCAGCCGCTCGGCATCGCGACCACCAAGGCGGCGGCCGGCCCGCGCACCGCCGCGCTCTCCGTCTTCGGCGTGCCCGACGGCTCCACGCTGGCCCCGCGGGGCGCCGACCTCGCCGCCGGCCGGGCGGTGCTGTCGGAGACCGCCGCCGAGGACCTCGGCGGGCTGCGCCCGGGCGACGCGTTCACCGTCGCCGGCCACCCGCTGACCGTCGCGGCCGTCTCCGGGGACGCCTCCTACAGCCACACCCCGGTCGTCTGGACCACGCTCACCGACTGGCAGCGGGCCGCCCCCGGCGGCGCCGGGCACGCCACCGTGGTCGCGCTGACCACCACCGAGGGCGCCGACCTGGGCGCCGCCGACGCCACCCTCGGCACCGAGACCCGCACCCGGGACGACGCGCTCGCCGCGATCGGCTCCTACACCTCCGAGAACGGCTCGCTGCAGCTGATGCGGGGCTTCCTGTTCGCCATCTCGGCGCTGGTGATCGGCGCGTTCTTCACGGTCTGGACGATCCAGCGCAGCGGCGACATCGCCGTCCTCAAGGCCCTCGGCGCCTCCACCCGCTACCTGCTGCGCGACGCGCTGGGGCAGGCCGTCGTCCTGCTGCTGCTCGGCACCGCGCTCGGCACGGCGCTCGCGGCCGGCCTCGGCGCGCTGATCGGCTCCGCCGTCCCGTTCGTCCTGGACGCCCCGACCGTGCTGGTACCCGCCGTCGTCATGATCGCGCTCGGCGCGGTCGGCGCGGCCCTGTCCGTCCGCCGCATCACCTCCGTCGACCCGCTGACCGCCCTGGGGAGCGCCCGATGAGCCTTGTCCTCGACCACGTCACCCTCACCTACCCGGACGGCGACGGCCGGCTGACCGCCCTCGACGACGTCTCGCTGACCGTCCCGAAGGGCACCGTCACCGCCGTGGTGGGCCCGTCCGGCTCGGGCAAGTCCAGCCTGCTGGCGGTCGCCGCCACCCTGATCGCCCCGGACTCCGGCCGGGTGGCGGTGGACGGCACGGAGACCACCGGCCTGGACCGCGCCGCGCTGACGGCGCTGCGCCGCGACCGGATCGGCATCGTCTTCCAGCAGCCCAACCTGCTGCCCTCGCTCACCGCCGTCGAACAGCTCCAGGTGATGGCCCATCTGGACGGCCGCGCACCGCGCACCGCCCTCCCCCGGGCCCTGGAGCTGCTGGACGCCGTCGGCCTGCGCGACCAGGCGGCCCGCCGCCCGCACCAGCTCTCCGGCGGTCAGCGCCAGCGCGTCAACATCGCCCGCGCGCTGATGAACGACCCCACCGTCCTGCTGGTCGACGAGCCCACCAGCGCCCTCGACCACGAACGCGGCGCCGCCGTCCTGGAGCTGCTCACCACCCTCACCCACCAGCGCGCCACCGCCACCGTCCTGGTCACCCACGACCGCACCCACCTGACCGCCGTCGACCAGGTGGCAGAGGTCAACGACGGCAGGCTGTCGGTCCCGGCGGGGGTGTGACCTATTTCTGGGCGGCCAGCACGTCGTCCACCGACAGCTTCACCGACGCCCCGATGGACTCAGGCAGTTCGAACATCTGCCCGGGGTGGTGGACGGCGTGCACCCGGTACTCACCGTTCTGCGGATCGGTGAGCACCATGATCCGCTGGTTGGTCCGGTCCACGATGAGATACACCGGCACGCCCGCCGAGGCGTACGCGGCGGGCTTCCGCTTCAAGTCATCACTGAGATTGGAGGAGGTCACCTCCACCACCAGGCGGAAGATGGCCGGATCGTAGCTGTTCTGCTCGATCAGCTTGTCGTCACTGTTCGCGTCGACGATCGCCAGGTCCGGAATCGCGAAGTCGGACGGGCCGTCGGGCAACCAGATGCCGATGCCCTGGAACACTTCGGTTTCGCCTTCGTCCAGACCTGCTGCGAGAAAGACGCGGTCTAGCCGCTTGACCGACCGACCGTGCTTCATGTTCGGCGACGGCGTCACGGTGATCTGGCTCCCGATGATCTCGACCCGATAGCCGGCGAACTGCTCGGAGATCAGTTCGGCGACTTCGAGCAGCGTGGGCTGCTCGAACGGTTCTTCCACTGCGGCGGCGGACACGAAATCCTCCTTGTTGCCGATGTCGGGAACATCATCGTAGGACTCAGGGCCACATCCCTACCCAATCCTGGCGCTTTCGCCCGAACGAGTGGTTTGCCCCTACCGGGCCCGCAGGCGCAGGCCGGTGCGGGACTCCTCCTCCGCCCCCTGCTGGTCCTCGGCCCAGAGCGAGCGGACATGGCTGAGGTGGCGGGTCATGCAGGACTCGGCGGCCGGGGCGTCGCCGGCGATCATCAGGTCGAGCAGCTCCAGGTGCTCCTCGGCCGACGAGACCAGCTCGCCGCGCTCGGCGAGGCGGTTGAGGCCGTAGAGGCGGGAGCGCTTGCGCAGGTCGCCGACGACCTCGACCAGGCGGGTGTTGCCGGCCAGGCCGAGCAGGTCGAGGTGGAACTGGCGGTCGGCCTCCAGGTAGCCGATGAGGTCCTGCTTGCCCGCGGCGGCGATGATCGCCTCGGCCTGCGGGCGCAGCGCCTCCAGCTGGTCGGCGTTGGCGGTGCGGGCAACCCGGCCGACGGTGGGGACCTCGATGAGGGCGCGGATCTCGGTGAAGTCGTCGAGGTCCCGCTCGGTGAGCTCGGTGACCCGGAAGCCCTTGTTGCGGACGGCCTCGACCAGGCCCTCGCGGGCGAGGTCGAGCATGGCCTCGCGGACGGGGGTGGCGGAGACGCCGAAGTCGGCGGCGAGGGCGGGCGCGGAGTAGACGACACCGGGGCGCAGCTCGCCGGAGATGAGGGCGGCCCGCAGGGCGTGGGCGACCTGGTCGCGCAGCCGCTCCTGGACGGAGATCAGGGTGCGGGGTTTGAGGTCGGCCATGGTGTTCCTCCGGTGAGTGCAGAACACCAGCGTACAATGTCACGTTACGTTGAGTGTGCAACATTCCGTGATTCGGATGATACGTCAGCGATCTCGACACGTGACCGGACCCATGGTGACAGGGCCGCCGCCCGGTGACAACGGTCGGCGGCCCACTGCTTGACTCCTTCTCCTCACTCCCCCTTGAACAGCCGGACCAGACTGGTCGCGCTGGCCCCGCCGTGCCCGGCCTCGACGCCCCGCCGGAAGGTGTCCGCGAGCACCCGCGGCAGCCCGCCGTCCACCCCGGAGGCCTCCACCGTGTTCAGCACGTGCTCGATGCTCGCGAGGCCCATGGTGAGCCGGTCGACGTCCCCCTCGTGGTTCCCGGCGGCGATCCGGGGCGCGTAGAAGGCGAGGAAGCCCGGCATCGAGGCGGCGGTCGATTCGGCGTAGGGCAGGAACGCGTCCGCCGGGATGCCGTTGGCCTCGGCGACGGCCGTGGCGTGCAGATAGCCGGCCAGCGACGTCCAGAAGAGGTCCATCTGGATCTGGTAGTACAGCTGCGCGAGCCCGGGGTCGTCGCCCCGGTAGTCGGCGCCGGTCAGCACCTCCAGGGCGGCGCGGTGCCGCCGGAACAGCTCGACCGGGCCGCTGTAGAAGGTGGACGACCCGGGCCGGCCGATGCCGGACGGCGGCACCTGCACCCCGCCGGTGAGGTGCCCGGCGCCCCGCCCGGCCAGCCACCGGGCGGCCTCGCGGGCCCGCTCGGGGGTGTCGGAGCTGAGGTTGACGACGGTGCGGCCGGCCAGTGCTGGCTCGGCGGCGGCCAGCACGGCGAACACCGCGTCATAGTCGGTGAGGCTGAGCACGACCAGCTCGCCGGCCGCGACCGCCTCGGCCGCGCCCGGCGCGAGGACGGCGCCCCGGGCGACCAGGTCGGCGGCCCGCCCGGCGGTCCGGTTCCAGAGCGTGACGGCGTATCCGGCGTCCAGGTAGGCGCCGGCCATGGCCCGGCCCATCGGACCGAGGCCGATCAGGGTGACGGACGGCTTGCTGTGCTGCTGCGGTGCGGCGGACATGGGGATCCCCTCCGGAGGCGACTAGAACGAACGCTCTATCCAGGGCCTGACGCTAGCACAGCACTGGAACGAACGCTCTATTCAATTCCCGGCTAGACTGACGCCCGTGAACCCCGCGAACCCCGTGCAGACGACCACCACCGGCACCCGCGACCGGATCGTCCGGGCCACCTCCCGGCTGCTCCAGCGCCAGGGGTTCGAGGGCACCGGCATCAAGCAGATCTCCCGCGAGGCGCAGGCCACCCTCGGCTCCGTCTACCACTTCTTCCCGGGCGGCAAGCAGGAGCTGGCCGCCGAGGCGATCCGCCACGGCGACCAGGAGTTCGCCGACCTGCTGCGCGCGGGGCTGGACAGCACCGACGACCCGGCCGAGGCGATCACCGCCTGCACCCGCCTGCTGGCCGAGGCGCTGCGTGACTCCGACTGGCAGGACGGCTGCCCGATCACCACCACCGCCCTGGAGACGGTCGGCCGGGCCCCGGTGATCGAGCAGGCCGTCACCGAGGCCTTCGCCCACTGGCGCGCCCTCGTCGAGGAGAAGCTGCACGGCGCGGGCATCGCCCTCACCGACGCCCGCGAGCTCGCCGCCACCGTCATCAACACCCTGGAGGGCGCCGAGCTCGCCGCCCAGGTCGCCCGCAGCGAGGAACCGCTCCACCTCACCGGCCGCCACCTGGCCCGTCTGATCGACACCTACCGGTAGCCGGGACGCGGCAGAGCAGGGGCAGCGCGGGGAGGGGCGGCGAAAGACAAAGAAGCGGCCGACGTGGCGGGGGATCCCGTCCCACCACGTCGGCCGCGTTTCCGGCCGGTCGCACCAACGACCACCCCCCGTTCCAGGGCAACGGGTCCGGGGGTGGGTGCCGGCGCAGCGCCGAGGCGCCGGCACCGTGCGTCGGGCCCCACAGCGGGCCCCGCGCCGGCCGGAGAATCAGGCGGTGTCGCGCAGATGCGCCTCCGCCGCGACCGCGAGGTCCTCCCAGGCCATGCCGACGCTCTTGAAGAACCTCGGCCGGTCGGTCGGCACCGGCGCCTCGCCGTTGACCAGCTCGCCCAGGTTCCACAGCGTCGAGGCGCCGGTCACCCCCGCCATCAGCAGGTCACCGGCCTCCCGCAGCGCGACCGAGCGGGCCTCCACGTAGAGCGCGGACCGGCCGACCAGCACCTCGTCCACCTCCCGCGCGTCCACCTCGTGCGAGCCGACCGCCGCCACCGCCGCGTGGTCCGGCACCAGCGCGCCGTCGAACAGCGGGGTGCGGGCGGTGGTGCAGCAGACCACCAGGTCCGCGTCCGCGACGTCGGCCGGGGTGCCGACGGCGGCGGCCACACCGCGGGCCCGGGCGTACCGGGCCAGCGCCTCGGCGCGCTGCTCGCTGCGGGCGACCACGGTCACCCGGGTCAGCGGGCGGACGGCGAGCAGCGCGTCCAGGTGGCCGTACGCCTGGGGGCCGGAGCCGAACAGCACCAGGTGCCCGGCCTGCGGCACCGCCAGCCGGTCCAGCGCCACGGCGGTGACCGCGGGGGTCCGCAGCGAGGTGAGCGCGATGCCGTCGAGCAGGGCGAGCGGCTGCAGGGTCGGACCGTCGAGCAGCAGGTAGCTGCCGGTGATCCGGGGCAGCCCGACGGCCGGATTGGCGGGAGCCACCCCGGCGATCTTCACCCCGGTGTACCTGGCCGAGGCGGCCGGCATCATCAGCAGCTCCCCGGCGGGCACCGGCACCGCCGAGCGGGCGGGCGCGGCCTCCGGGTCCAGCCCGTCGAGCAGCACCCGCTCGATCGCCCGGGCCGCCTCGGCGGGCGTCAGCCCGACGGGGGCCGCGGCGAGCACCTCGTCCGGGCCCGGCGCGGCGGGCTGGAGCGGCTCAGCCGCCGCGCCGGGCGGTTCCGGGGCGGGCACGACGGCCGGGGCCGTCCTCACGTCCCCGCTCACAGCAGGAACCCCGCGCCGAGGGTGTCCTGCGGGTCGAGCACGAAGCGGTGCTCGCCGGTGCGGTGCGCGGTGCCGGTCACCTCGGTGACCACCCCGTCGCCCCACGGGTCGCCGCCGGCCAGCACCCGGCCGCCGAAGACGGTGCCGACGATCGACTCGTGCCGCAGCTCCTGGCCGGGCGCGAGCCGTCCCTCGGCGGCCAGGATCGCCAGCCGGGCCGAGGTGCCGGAGCCGCACGGCGAGCGGTCGATCTGGCCGTCCGCGAAGACGGTGACGTTGCGCTGGTTCACCGTGCCGTCCTCCGCCGGGAGTTCGTCGTACAGGATGACCCCGTAGACGCCCGACAGCCGCGGGTCGACCGGGTGGCTCACCGCCGGGGAGCCGGCCAGCGCGGCGCGGATCTCCCGCCCGATCGCGGTGAGTTCGGGCAGTCGGCCGAGGCTCACCGAGAGGCCGAGCGCGGCGGCCGGAACCGAGACGTAGCAGGCGCCGGAGTGCGCGACGGCCACCTCGACGGTGCCGCGCGAGGTCTCCACCGGCAGCTTCAGCTCGCTCACCCAGGAGGGCACGTTGCGGAACGTCACCCCGGTGGTCCGCCCGGCGGCCCGGTGGACCAGCGCGGTGACCCGGCCGGACGGCACGTCGATCCGCACCCGGGCGACGCCGTAGTCGGGCGCCGCGACCAGGCCGGAGTCGACCGCCCAGGCGCCGAGCGCGATGGTGCCGTGGCCGCAGGCGGTCGAGTAGCCGTCCTTGTGCCAGAACAGCACACCGAGGTCGGCCTCGTCGTCGTCCGCCGGCACCAGGAAGCCGCCGTACATCCCGGCGTGGCCGCGCGGCTCGCGGGTGAGCAGCTGCCGGATGTCGTCCAGCGCGCTCGGCCGGGGCGCGGTCGCGGTGCCGCCGGCGCCGATGGCGATCGCCCGCCGCTCGGCGACGCTGTCACCGGGGACCACCGGCGTACCGGCGACGACGATCCGGAACGGCTCGCCGGCCGTGTGGTAGTCGACGGTGTCGATGTGCAGGGCGGCGCCGCCGTCGGTCTGGCCCGTCATCAGGCACCCCCGGCCGGCAGCAGGGTGACGGTGCGGCTCTGGGTGTAGAAGTCCAGCGCGGCCTGGCCCTGCTCGCGGGCGCCGTGGCTGGCGCCCTTGGCGCCGCCGAACGGCAGGTGGAAGTCGACGCCGCTGGAGGGGGCGTTGACCCGGATCATGCCCGCGTTCAGCCGGTCGGCGGCGGCCAGCGCCGCGTCCAGGTTCCCGGTGTGCACCGAGGCGGACAGGGTGTACGGGGTGTCGTTGGCGAGCGCGATCGCCTCGTCCAGGTCGGCCGCCGCCTGCAGCACGGCGATCGGGCCGAAGAACTCCTCGCGGCGCAGCGGGTGGTCCTCCGGCACCCCGGCGACCAGCGTCGGGTCCAGGTACCAGCCGTCCCGCTGCGGGACGCCGCCACCGGTCAGCACCTCGGCGCCGGCCTCCTGGGCGGAGACGACGGCCGCGGTGATCTCGTCCCGGGTGGCCTCGTTGATGACCGGGCCGCAGGAGGTCTCGTCGACCTGGCCGAGCGCCTTGACCAGCGCGGCGCGCAGCGGCTCGTAGGCCTCGCCGACCGCGACGACCCGGCTGGTGGCGGTGCACTTCTGGCCCGCGTAGCCGGCGATCGCGTTGGCGAGGTGGGCGGCGGCCTGGTCGAAGTCGGCGTCCGGCAGCACGATCGCCGTGTTCAGCCCGCCGAGTTCGGCCTGGACCGGGATCCCGCTCTCGGTGGCGGTGCGGACGACCTGGCGGCCGACCCCGGTGGAGCCGGTGAAGGAGACCACGTCGGCCGCGGCGACCAGGGTGCCGCCCTCGGCGCCGCCGCCGGGCAGCACGGTGAAGACGTCCGCCGGCAGCCCGGCGGAGGCGATCAGCTCACCCAGCCGCAGCGCGACGCCGATCGCCTCCGAGGAGGGCTTGAGGACGACGCTGTTGCCGACGGCCAGCGCCGGGGCGGCCTTCCAGGTGGGGATCGCCAGCGGGAAGTTCCACGGCGTGATCAGCCCGGCGACCCCGTACGGGCGGCGGCGGGTGAGCAGCAGGCCGGGCCCGGCGGCGGTCTCGTGCACCTCGCCGGTGGCCGCGAACGGGGCCTGCGCGTAGTAGCGCCAGATCGCGACGGTGCGGGCGACCTCGCCGCGCGCCTCGGCGATCGGCTTGCCGACCTCGCGGACGACCAGCTCGGCCAGCTCCTCGGCGTGTGCCTCGACCGCCTCGGCGATCCGGGTGAGCGCGGCCGAGCGGGCGCCGGCGCCGGCGGCGAGCCAGCCGCTCTGCGCGGTGCGGGCACGGGCGACGGCGGCCTCGACGGCTTCGGTGCCGGGGCGGGGCGCCTCGGCGACGAGGTCCGAGGGGTCGGCGGGGTTGTACGAACGGATCGTCACTGCGGGCAGCCCTTCGGGGGATTCGACGGGAGGGGTGAAGACGGGGACGGCCGGGTGCTCAGAGCAGGAAGCCGGCCGGGAACGGGTCACTGGGGTCGAGGAAGTACTGGGCGGTGCCGGTGACCCAGGCCCGCCCGGTGACGGTCGGCACCACCGCGGGACGCCCGGCCACCTCGGTCTCCTCGACCAGGCGGCCGATGAAGGTGGTCCCGATGAAGGAGTCGTTGCGGAAGTCCCGGTCGAGCGGCAGCTCGCCGCGCGCGTGCAGCTGGGCCATCCGGGCCGAGGTGCCGGTGCCGCAGGGCGAGCGGTCGAACCAGCCGGGGTGGATGGCCATCGCGTGCCGGGAGTGCTCGGCGGTGGAGCCGGGGGCGAGCAGCTGGACGTGGTGGCAGCTGTGGATGGACGGGTTCTCCGGGTGCACCGGGCGGTCCGGGCCGGCGTTGATCGCGTCCATCAGGGCCAGGCCCGCGTCCAGGATCTCCTGCTTGCGCTCGCGCTCGAACGGCAGGCCGAACTCGGCGAGCGGCAGGATGGCGTAGAAGTTGCCGCCGTACGCGAGGTCGTAGGTCACCGTGCCGTGGCCGGGGACCTCGATCTTCCGGTCCAGCGCCACCGAGTAGGACGGCACGTTGCGGATGGTGACCGCCTTGGCGGCGCCGTTCTCCACCGCGACGTCCGCGATCACCAGGCCGGCCGGGGTGTCCAGCCGGACGGTGGTGACCGGCTCGACGACCGGCACCATGCCCGTCTCCACCAGCACGGTGGCGACGCCGATGGTGCCGTGGCCGCACATCGGCAGCAGGCCGGAGACCTCGATGTAGAGCACGCCCCAGTCGGCGTCCGGCCGGGTCGGCGGCTGCAGGATGGCGCCGCTCATCGCGGCGTGGCCGCGGGGCTCGTACATCAGCAGGGTCCGGAACTCGTCCAGGTGCTGCTGGAAGTGGACGCGGCGCTCGGCCATGGTGGCGCCGGGGATGACGCCGAACCCACCGGTGATGACCCGGGTGGGCATGCCCTCGGTGTGCGAGTCGACGGCGTGGAAGACGTGACGGCTGCGCATCTGCTGACGCTCCGTGGTGGTGGGGAGGGTGGGTGAGCCCGTCGTTCCGGGGAGCTGGCGGGGTGAGGGTGGGTCGACCCCGGCCAGGGGGCCGGCTGCCGCCGCAGCCGGCCGGTCCGGACTCCGGAACTACTGGGTGCGGGTCAGGCCAGACCCTCGGCCAGCGCCTTCTCGGTGGCCGCGCGGACGGCCGCCTCGATCTCCGGGGTCAGCGGCAGGCGCGGCGCCCGGGTCGGACCGCCGGGGCGGCCGGCGATGTCCATGGAGAGCTTGATCGCCTGGACGAACTCGGTCTTGGAGTCCCAGCGCAGCAGCTGGTGCAGCGCCTTGTACAGCGGCAGCGCGGTGCCCAGGTCCTTGGCGACGGCGGCCTTGTACAGCGCGACGCTCGCCTCCGGCAGCGCGTTCGGGTAGCCGGCGATCCAGCCGACGGCGCCGGCCAGGGCCAGCTCCAGCAGCACGTCGTCGGCGCCGATCAGCAGGTCGAGGCCGGGGGCCAGCTCGGCGATCTCGTACGCCCGGCGGACGTCGCCGCTGAACTCCTTGACCGCGACGATCGAGCCCTCGCCGTGCAGCTCGGCGAGCAGCGACGGGACGAGGTCGACCTTGGTGTCGATCGGGTTGTTGTAGGCCACGATCGGCAGACCGGCCTTGGCGACCTCGGCGTAGTGGGCGCGCACGGCGGCCCGGTCGGCGCGGTAGGCGTTCGGCGGCAGCAGCAGGACGGAGCCGGCGCCGGCCTCGGCGGCCTGCTCGGTCCAGCGGCGCGACTCGGCGCTGCCGTAGGCGGCGACGCCGGGCATCACCCGGGAGCCGTCGCCGGCCGCCTCGACCGCGACCTCGACGACCTTGGCGCGCTCCTCGGCGGTCAGGGTCTGGTACTCGCCGAGCGAGCCGTTGGGGACGACGCCGTCGCAGCCCGACTCGATCAGCCAGCGGACGTGGTCGGCGTAGGCGTCGTAGTCGACCGAGAGGTCCGCACGCAGCGGGAGCGTGGTGGCGACCATGATGCCGCGCCAGGGGGTGGTGATGTCGTGGGACACAGGTGACTCCTTGGTGAGGTGTGACATTTTATTAGCGGGCGCGCGGCGGACACAAGGGGCTCCGCCGGGCGATTTCGGACGAGCCCGGTCCTGGACCGGTCCGGGCCCGGTCCTGTTCGGACGGGCCCGGGCCGGTGTTCGGTCCTGACTCAGTCCTGCTCGGCCTGCCCGGCCCGCTCGGACGACTCGGCCCGCTCGGACGACTCGGCCCGCTCGTCCCGCTCGGCCGCGAGCTGGCCCAGCGGAACGGGACAGGAGAGCGGCCGGCTGTCGGCCCGGACCTCGTCCGGCACGGCGCCGCCGCCCGCCAGGCAGGCCACCGCCGGACCGCACATCCGGCCCTGGCACCAGCCCATCCCGGCTCTGGTCAGCAGCTTGACGGTGCGCGCGTCGCCCGCGCCCAGCTCGTCCACCGCCTCGCGGATCCGCCCGGCCGGGACCTCCTCGCAGCGGCAGACGTCGGTGTCCTCCCGCAGCCAGTCGGTCCAGCCCGGGCCGGGCCGGTGGGCGGCGGCCATCAGCTCGGCGAAGGCCCGCAGCCGGGAGCGACGGCGCAGCAGCGCGGAGCGCACCGGCCGGTCGGCGACCGCGTGCGCGGCCAGCTCGCCCTCGGCGATCGCCAGGTCGGCGCCGCCCACCCCACAGGTCTCGCCGGCCGCCCAGAGCCCGCGGACGGTGGTCCGCAGGCGGGCGTCGACCTTGAGTGCGGCCGTCCCGTCGGGCGTGGTGCGGATGGCCGCGCCCAACTCGGTGGCCAGCTCGATCTGCGGGACCAGGCCGTGACCGACGGCGAGCGCGTCGCACTCGATCCGCCGTTCACTGCCGGGTACCGGACGCCAGGCGGCGTCCAACCGGGCCACCGTGACCGCGGTGACCCGGTCCGTTCCGTGCGCCTCGACGACCGCGCTGCGCGGCCGCAGCCGCACACCGTGGCGCAGCAGCGCCGAGCCGTGTCCGGCGCCCTCGACCAGCTTGGCCGGGACGGCGGCCAGCACGCCGGGGCGCCGGGCGTAGCCGAGGTACGCGGTGGCCTCGACCACCGCGGGGACCTCGGCGCCGGCGGTGACCAGGGAGGAGGCCGCCGCGAGCAGCAGCGGGCCGCTCCCGGCCACCACGATCCGTCGGCCGGGCAGCACCAGGCCGGCCTTGAGCATGGCCTGCGCGCCGCCGGCGGTGACCACCCCGGGCAGCGTCCAGCCGGGGAAGGGCAGCTGCCGCTCGTACGCGCCGGTGGCGAGCAGGACGGCGGCGGACCGGACGGTCGCCCGGTCGTCGGCGTCCGGGCCGGTGGTGGCGTGCAGCCGCCAGTCGCGCTCCCCGCCGCGCTCCAGCGCCCACACCTGGTGGCCGGAGAGCAGGTCGACGCGCCCGGCCGCGCGGTGGGCGGCGAGCCGGTCGGCGAGGCCGGTGTAGACGGACCAGCCGTGGTGCAGCCGGTCGGGCCGGTCGGCGCCGAGGCCGGGGGCGGGGTGGCGGTAGTACTGTCCGCCGGTGCTCCGCCCGGCGTCGACCAGGGCGCAGCGCAGCCCCAGGTCGGCGGCGGTCACCGCGGCGGCGAGGCCGGCCGGGCCGGCGCCGATCACCGCGAGGTCGTACGGCCGCGGCGCACCGGTCAGGGGCTCAGACGTCGAGGTCGGCACGGCCGTGGCCCTCCTGGGTGGTGACGGTGGTGCCGGGCTCGGCCGGCAGCAGGCAGGTGCGCTGGTTGGGCCGCCCGTCGACGGTGGCCAGGCAGTCGAAGCAGGCGCCGATCCCGCAGAACGCCCCGCGCGGCTTGCCGCCGACCCGGGTGGTGCGCCAGGCGAGCACGCCGTCGGCCCACAGGGCGGCGGCGATCGTCTGCCCGGGCAGCGCGGGCACGGGCCGGCCGTCGAAGTCGATGGTGTGCGCGGGCCCGGGTTCGGCCCGGACCAGCTCCGCGGGGGTGCGGCTACGGCGCATGGGTGGGGGTTCTCCGTTCAGCTCATGAGCCGATCGTGGGGTTGTCGGGCCTCGGCCGGAGGCTCAGGCGGCGTCCTCGGCCGGGAAGCGGTCGGCCCGGAAGGGGGCGAGGGCGAGGTCGGGCTCCTTGCCGGTGAGCTGCTGGGCGATCAGCAGCCCGGTGGCCGGGGCCAGGCCGATGCCCGCACCCTCGTGGCCGCAGGCGTGGTACAGCCCGGGCACCCGGGGGTCGGCGCCGATCGCGGGCAGGTGGTCCGGCAGGTACGGCCGGAAGCCGCGGTAGGCGCGCATCACGTTCACCCCGGCCAGGACCGGGAAGAGCCCGGCGGCCTGGGCGGCCAGCCGGTGCAGCACCTCCAGCGAGAGCGTCCGGTCGAAGCCGACCCGCTCCCGGCTGGCGCCGATCAGCACCGGTCCGCCGGGCGTGCCCTCGACCACGGCCGAGGTCTGCAGCGCGGCCGAGCCGCTGGCGACGTCGGCCACGTAGTCGGCGGCGTACACCTTGTGCCGGACGATCCGCGGCAACGGCTCGGTGACCAGCACGAACCCGCGCCGCGGCAGCACCGGGAGGCGGACGCCGGCCAGCGCGGCCAGCTCGCCGCCCCAGGTGCCGGCGGCGTTGATCACGGCGGCCGCGTCCAGCCGGCGCCGCTCGGTCTCGACGCCGCGCACGGCTCCGTCCGCCCCGATCCGCACGGCCCGCACGGCCTCGCCGGTGGACAGCCGCGCGCCCGCCCGGCGGGCGGCGCGCAGCAGGTGGGCGGCGGCCAGCGCGGGCTGGACCTGGGCGTCCTGGGGGTAGTGGAAGCCACCGGCCAGGCCGGACGCGAGGTGCGGCTCCAGCTCCCGCAGCCGCTCGCCGGGGATCTCCTCGGCGGTGACGCCGACCGCCGCCTGCTCGGCCGCGAAGGCGCGCAGCGCCTCCTGCCGGGCGGGGGTGGCGGCGACCACCAGGCCGCCCTTGGCCTCGTACTCGACGGCGGCGCCGAACTCGTCGGCGAGTTCGCGCCACAGGCCGCCGGAGTACAGGGCGAGGTCGAGCTCGGGGCCGGGCTCCTTGTCGGAGACCAGCAGGTTGCCCTCGCCGGCGCCGGTGGTGCCGCCGGCGACCGGGCCGCGGTCGACGACGTCGACGGCGAGGCCGGACCGGGCGGCGTAGTACGCGCAGGCGGCGCCGACGACACCGGCACCGACCACCACGACGTCGGGGAGTCTCTGGGAGTGGGACACGTCAGTAATATGTCACATGCCATCGAACCTGCCAAGACCGCCCACCCGGAACGGACGAAAGACACCGAAAAGCCCCGGCCCGCCGCAGGAAGCGGCGGGCCGGGGCTCAGGGTCCCGGGTCAGCGGGTGGACCGGCTCAGGTGATGTCGTCCATCTGCTCGTGACGGGCGGCCGGCACCTGGCCGGAGGCGCTCGGCGTGCTCGACGCCTCGATCGCCTCGGCCCCGGCGACCGGCGCCACCGAGAGGTCGACGTGCGAGGCCTCCTCGTCGCTCAGCGCGAGGTCCGGGTTGCGCCGGGCCTTGCGCCGGTCGTTCATCATCGCCACCCCGACCGCGAGGAAGTACAGCGCCCAGATCGGCGCGGCCAGCGCCAGCATGCTGAGCGGGTCGGCGCTGGGCGTCGCGAAGGCGGCGAACACGGTGATGCCCATCACCATGCCGCGCCACCAGCCCAGCAGCCGCTTGCCGGTGACGATGCCGGTCATGTTCAGCATGACCAGCAGCAGCGGGAACTCGAAGGCCAGACCGAAGACCAGGACCAGCCGGGTGGCGATGTCGAAGTAGTCCGCGGGCGGCAGGATCGGTGTGGTGTCCTCCGGGGTGAACGAGAGCAGCACGTCGACGGTCAGCGGCAGCAGCAGGATCGCCAGCCCCACGCCGGCCAGGAAGAGCGGCGCGCCGCAGACCATGAAGATGACCGTGTACTTGCGCTCGTGCTTGTGCAGGCCCGGCGCCACGAAGGCCCACAGCTGGTACAGCCAGACCGGGACGGTGGCGACCACACCGGCGGTCAGGGCGACCTTGAGCATCCAGTTGAAGCCCGCGGTCAGACCGATGGTCGAGACCTCCGCACAGCGGCCCGTGGGCGCCGCGAGGAATTCCGGTGTACACCGCTGGATCGGCTTGAGCAGCAGCGTCTCGATCTGCTTGTGGAAGATCAGCGCGATGATCGTGAACACCACGATCGCCAGGACCGACTTGACCACCCGGTTCCGCAGTTCCCGCAGGTGGTCGGCGAGGGCCATCCGTCCCTCGGGATCCTTGGGCGTCTTCGACGCCTTGGTGAGCTTGCTCAACCCCGGTCCTCAACTCGTGCGTCGGGGCCCGCCGGTCGACGGGCCTCCAGTGGTCGCGCGTGCCGCGCGTTCAGCGCGCCCCGCCGTCCGGAGCGGACTGCTCGTTCACCGGACGGGCGGTCGCGGACGCACCCGGGGCGGACTGGATGGTCTTCGCCGCACCGCCGTCGGCCACCGCCGGGGCGGGCGGCGCCGGGGTGTCGGCCTTTCCGTCGGTGCGCATCGCCTTGGCCTCGCTCTTGAGGATCCGTGCGGACTGCCCGAGCGAACGCGCCAGCTCCGGCAGCCGCTTGGCGCCGAAGAGCACAATGGCAATGACCGCGACCAGGAGGATCGCGGTGAACGAGACCCGCATGCTCGACCACCTTCAGTCTCGGCGGCACCGACCGGCCGCCCGCTGCGGGGATGGTAACCGCTGCGGATGACGCGCTGACGACGGCCGCCCGAACAGGACAGCGGCCCCCGTTCGCGCTCAGGAGCCAACTGAGAGCGTAACGCGCCCCGGCCTCCGAGCAGCAGCCCCCGGGTGCCCCCGTTCGGCGCTCCCGGCAGGTCCGCCGTTCAGGAGCGGCCCGCCGCCGCGGCCGTGAGGTCCCCGGCCGCCTCGGCCAGCGCCCGGGAGGCGGCGTCCACGCCCTTCGCCAGCGCCCGCACGTCCAGCCAGAGCCGGACCGCGAGGACGCCGAGCACCAGCAGGCCGGCGGTGGCGAGGAGAACGGCGGCGACGAGCATCCAGGACATGGCCCCCACCCTATCGGCCCCCGCTCACCCCTCGGCCGGCACCAGCCGCATGGTCCGCACCCCGGCCCCGGTCAGCGCCGAGACGATCTTCTCGCCGGCCGGCTTGCGCACCGCCGCCCCGCACAGCGGGCACCCGAAGCTGTAGTGCGCCTGCGCCGCCGTACGGCCGAAGGTCAGACGGAACGCCTCGACCGGCAGCTCCACCTTCTCCCGGCACTCCGAGCAGTACACCTTGAATCTGGTACCGGGCTCCACGGCTCAGACCTGCCCCTCCCCGTAGTGCGCCAGCGCCTCCAGCGCCGCCGCCCGCGCCTGTCCGGCCAGCTCCGGCGGCGAGACGATCCGCCCGTCGCGGCCCAGCCGCAGCGCCAGCGGGCGCAGCTGCGTGGGGTCGGCGCTGCGCAGGGTGATCCGCAGTCCGCCGTCGGGCAGTTCCTCGGCCCGGTCGTGGGTGTAGTACTCGGCGACCCAGCGGCCGCCGGAGGAGACCTCCACCACGACCTCGGGGTCGTCGGCGGAGGGGTTGACCAGCCCGCCGGAGAGGTCGCGCGGCTCGCGCTTGGGCGGGTCGGCGGGGACGTCCAGGACCTTGATCTCGGCGACCCGGTCGAGCCGGAACATCCGGTGGTCCTCGGAGGTCCGGCACCAGGCCTCCAGGTAGGTGTGGCCCTCGGTGAGCAGCCGGATCGGGTCGACCTCGCGCTCGGTCATGCCGCCGCGGCCGTGCGAGTAGTAGCGCAGCCACAGCCGGCGGCCCTCGCTGAGCGCGCGGTCGATGTCGGCGAAGACATGGCTCTCGGCCTCGAAGGTGACGCCGACCCGGGCGCTGCCCTCGGCGCTCTCCCCCGCCGCGTTCTCGATCTTGGCGACGGCCCGGGTGAGCGCCTCACGGTCGCCGGCCCGCAGGCCGGGCAGGCCGGCGACGGCGCGGGCGGCCACGAGCAGCGCGGTCGCCTCGTCGGCGGCCAGCCGCAGCGGCTGGGCGACGTCGTCGACGTTGTGCCACCAGATCCGCTCGCCGTCGGTGTCGATGTCGAGCAGGTCGCCGCCGCGGAAGCTGGTGCCGCACATCGGCAGCACATTGAGGTCCGCGATCAGCTCGCGCTCGCTGATGCCGAAGGCGCGGGCCACCTCGGCGACCTCCGCGCCGGGACGCTCGCGCAGATAGGTGACCAGCGAGAGCATCCGCCGCGTCTGGTCGATCGCGTTACTCATGCGTCCACCTCGCCACGCTCGGCGGGCGCCTCGCACACGACGCACCTTCCGATGGTTCGCTCGCTCATACCCGCACACCCTCCGCAGTGCCGGCCACCGCGCGCAGCCGGTCGATGACGTCGGCCCGCAGCTCCTCGGGGCCGACCACCAGCACGTCCGGCCCGAACTCGGCGAGGTCTGCGCCGAGCCCGTTGCCGTACGGGATCTCCAGTTCGTCCCAGCTGTCGTCGGCCCGCCGGGTGGTGAGCGCCTTGGTGCGCAGCGGGAAGCCGGCACCGCGGCGAACCCTGACCACGGCGGTGGCGGTGGCGCCCTCGCCGGCGAACTTGGCGACGGTGGCGCGGACGTCGACGTGCTCGGGCACGGTGCCGAGGAAGGCGCCGGAGCGGGCGCGGACCTTGCCGGTGATCCGGCTGAGCCGGAAGACCCGGGCGTCCTCGCGGTCCCGGTCCCAGCCGGCCAGGTACCAGTGGCCGCGCCAGCACTCCAGGGCCCACGGCTCGACGGTGCGCTGCTCGACGGCGGCGGCGCCGGCCTTGCGGTACTCGAAGGCGACCGGGCGGCGGTCGCGGGCGGCGGTGAGCAGCGGTTCGAAGGCGGCCTCGCGCGCGGGGATGCGCGGTTCGAGGGCGGGTCGGCGCTCGGTCTCGGTGAACGGGATCCCGGCGGCGCGCAGCTTCTGGAGCGCGCCGCTGGCGGCGCCGCTCATCTTCGCCTGCTGCCAGACCCGTGCGGCGAGGGTGAGCGCGGCGGCCTCCTCGGCGTCGAGCGCGATCTCCGGCAGGCGGTTGCGGTCGGCGCGGGCGAGGTAGCCGAGCTCGCCGTCGAGGGCGTTCTCGTCGACGTCGATGACCAGTCCGAGTTCGCGCAGGTCGTCCTTGTCCCGCTCGAACATCCGGTTGAAGGCTTCCTCGCTGCTGTTCTGCCAGGCTTCGCGGTAGGCCTCGATGGACTCCCGCAGCTCCTTCTTGGAGAGCGGACGTCGGGTGTTCATCAGGCACAGGGCGAGATTCATCAGCCGCTCTGCCTTGGCGATCGCCATCGGTGACCCTTCCGGTGTGCCGCGCAGCGCGCGGGGTGCGCCCGCCGGGCGTCGTCATCGACCCGGCGGGACCGACCGTACCGGTAGCGGTACACCCCGCAAAAGCCGAGGGGGGAATGACGTGGGGCCGCACCCCCCACCGGGGGTGCGGCCCTGGTGATCAGCGTCCTCAGACGGAGATCAGGTCGACCACGAAGATCAGGGTCGAGCCCTTCGGGATGGCCGGGGTCGGCGACTGGTCGCCGTAGGCCAGGTGCGGCGGGATGACCAGCTCGCGGCGGCCGCCGACCTTCATGCCGACGACGCCCTGGTCCCAGCCGGCGATGACGCGGCCGCCGCCGAGCGGGAACTTGAAGGTCGAGCCGCGGTTCCAGCTGGCGTCGAACTCCTCGCCGGTCG
Source organism: Kitasatospora sp. NPDC097605 (assembly GCF_040302725.1). NCBI lineage: Bacteria > Bacillati > Actinomycetota > Actinomycetes > Kitasatosporales > Streptomycetaceae > Kitasatospora > Kitasatospora sp. NPDC097605. The sequence goes on from NZ_JBEOSF010000012.1 coordinate 157,317, forward strand.
CGTAGGTCACGCCGACGTAGTGGACCTCGACGACCTGGCCGGGCTTGGCCTCGGCGCCGGTGCCGACGGTGATGTCGCGGATCTTCAGCTCGGCCGGCGGGTCGCCGACCGGGAAGTCGATCTCGGGCTTGCTCACTAGTGCCTCATCTCACGGTTGGTTCGTTCCATGACCAAGCGGCGGGCGCCCGCACCCCGGTCCGTTCCCGGACCACGGTACGGGCGCCCGCCGCCCGTCCGGGACCGGCCACGCGGCCGGCCCCGAAGGTCACACGCACACCATTGTCACCCGAAAGTGGATCAGCCCTGACCGGCGTCGAGGATGTCGACGACGAAGACCAGCGTGGAGTTGGCCGGGATGTCGCCCTGGGCCTGGTCCTTGTAGCCGAGCGAGGCCGGGATGACCAGCTCGACGCGGCTGCCGATGGTCTGGCCCTCCAGGCCCTGGTCCCAGCCGGCGATGACCTGGCCGCCGCCGAGCGGGAAGGAGAAGGCCTGGCCCTTGCTCAGCGAGGAGTCGAAGACCTTGCCGTCCTTGTACAGGGCGCCGGTGTACTGGACGAGGATCTTCTCGCCCTTCTCGACCTTGCGGCCCTCGCCCTTGATGAGGACGTGGCTCTTGAGCTCGGTCGGGTCGGCGGCGCCCGGCACCGGGGTGATGTCGGCGGGCTTCTTGCCGTTGTCCTTGACCTGCGGGAAGTCCGCGGGCGGCGGGGTCACGGTGCCGCTGACGACGGCGTCCGGGGCGTTGCTGTTGCGGATGTCGATGACGAAGATCAGGTTGTCCGTCGCCCCGATCGACATGCTCGGGTTGCCCTGGGCGCCGAAGGCGGCGGCCGGCGGGGCGACGACGAGCAGCCGGGAACCGGCCTTCTTGCCGACGACAGCCTGGTCCAGCGCCGGGATCAGCGCGTCGGTGCCGGCCTGGAAGATCTGCGGCTTGCCCTTGTCGTCGTACGAGGACGGGATGTCCTTGCCGGTGTTCCAGTCCTTGCCGGTGTAGTCGACCGAGGTCCAGGAGTTCTTCTCGACCTTGGGGCCGTTGCCCTCGGAGAGGACCTTGACGACGAAGCTGCCGTCGGCCTGCTCGGCGGGCACCTCGATGGTGGCCTTGGTGCCGAAGTCCCCGGTGACGTTGGGCAGCACCTTGGCGCTGTCCTTGATCGGCGGGACCGGCTCGGCGGTCGGCGTGGCCGGAGCGGACTTGGCGGTGTCCGGCTTGGCGGCGGCGTCGTCCGACGAGCCGTCCTTGTTCACCAGGTACAGGGTGACGGCGCTGCCGATGAGCAGGACGCCCAGCACCGTGCCGAGGATCACGCCGAGCTTGCCGACGTTGCCCGGGTTCTCGTCGTACCCGGCCTCGGAGGTGTCCTGGCGGCGGACGGTGGAAGCGAAGATCTGCGGAGCGTCCTCGGTCTTCGTCGTCGCGGTCCGCGGCGCCTCCCCTGACCCGCCCCACCCGGCCTGCTGCCGCAGGATCGCCGGCGGGACGATGATCGACTCACCGTCACCCGGGAGCGGGCCGCCGGGCCGCGAGTCGGCCGGGTCTCCGGCGGAGTTACCGTGCGCGGTACCGGACCCGCCCGGGCTCGACGCTTTCTCAGACATGACTCCCCATCCATCTCGCCACGAGGTCTTCGAGGTCTACGGCCGGCGTGGTGGCGCCGGGGTGCTGCCGCACTGCCCGCCCGGACCCCGGGCGCCGGCGGCGCCTACCACAGTGCGAGGGCAGTATGACAGGTCAGGATGAGGACGGGCGCTTGCCCGTGCGAGCGCCCGCCCAAGCGTACGGAATCCCCCCGCATTCGAACCAGCCCGCGCGGGGGATCTCCGTGGATCACGCGGCTACACCGCCTCCAGGATGTCCACCACGAACACCAGGGTCGAGTTCGGCGGCACGGAGCCCTGCGCCTGGTCCTTGTAGCCGAGCGCCGGCGGCACCACGAGCAGGACCCGGCTGCCGACGTTCTGGCCGACCAGGCCCTTGTCCCAGCCCTCGATCACGCTGCCGGTGCCGATCTGCAGCGCCTGGGCGCCGCCGTGGCTCCAGGAGGAGTCGAACTGCTGGCCGTTGCTCCACAGCACCCCGGTGTACTGCACGACCAGGGTCTGCCCGGACTTGACCTGCTTGCCCTCGCCCTTGATCAGGACGGCCTGCTGGAGGTCGGTCGGCGGGGCCTGCCCGGCCGGCACGGTGATGGTGACGGCGGCCTTGCCGTTGTCCTTGACCTGCGGCAGGTTGGCCGGCGCCTGCGTCATGGTGCCGGAGAGCGTGGTGTCCGGCGGCAGGCTCTCCACGATGTCGAGCACGAAGACCACCGTGTCGCCGGGGCCGACGCCGAGCTGGGTGGAGCCCTGGGTGCCGAACGCGGCGGCCGGCGGGGCGACCACCAGCAGCCGGCTGCCGACCTTCTTGCCGATCACGCTCTGGTCGAAGGCCGGCACCAGCTGCCCGTTGCCCGCCTGGTAGAGCTGCGGCTTGCCGCCCGAGTCGTAGGAGCTGGGCAGGTCCTTGCCGGTGGTCCAGTCCTTGGCGGTGTAGTTGACCGTCACCCAGTCACCCTTGTTGACCGTGGAGCGGTCCCCCTCGCTGACGGTGTTCACCACGAACTGCCCGCTGGGCTGCTGCCCCTCGGGGATGGTGATGGTGGCCTTGCTCCCGAAGCCCCCGCCCGACAGCGTCGGCATCGGCGAGGCCTCGTTCACCGGGGCGGGCACGGTGGGCGCGGCGGTCGGCGACGCCGTGGGCGTGGCCTGGCCGGCGGGCTTGGTGGAGCTGCTGCAGGCCACCGCCAGCAGCAGGGGCAGGGTGAGAAGCAACCCGGCGGTGCGGCGCACGGCGTTCCTAACTGTCGGTCAAAGTCGGCTCTCCGGACTCGACGGACAGCGTATGCGCAGACGGTGCCCGGCCCCGGTAGACACCACCGGGACCGGGCACCGCGAAGATCACACCGACGGGGGGACGCGGCCCGCGCGCCGCTCCCCCCGCCCGCGCGCCGGTCACATGCCGGCGATCAGCTTCTCCACCCGCTCGTCGACCGACCGGAACGGGTCCTTGCAGAGCACGGTGCGCTGCGCCTGGTCGTTGAGCTTGAGGTGCACCCAGTCGACCGTGAAGTCGCGGCGCTGCTCCTGCGCCCGGCGGATGAAGTCCCCGCGCAGCCGGGCCCGGGTGGTCTGCGGCGGGATCGACTTGGCCTCGAAGGTCTTGAGGTCGGTGGTCACCCGCTGCGCCTGGTTCTTGGCCTGGAGCAGGTAGAACAGGCCGCGGCGGCGGTGGATGTCGTGGTAGGCGAGGTCGATCTGGGCGACCCGGGGGTTGCTCATGCTCATCTGGTGCTTCTCGCGGTAGCGCTCGATGAGCTTGTACTTCATGATCCAGTCGATCTCGGTGGCGACCCCGTCCAGGCGCTCGGTCCTGACCGCCTCCAGGGTGCGGCCCCACAGGTCGAGGACCCGGGCGATGGTGCCGGTGTTGATGCCCTTGCGGTCGGCGAACTCCAGCGCCTTGGTGTAGTACTCCTCCTGGATGTCCAGCGCGCTGGCCTCCCGGCCGTTGGCCAGCCGCACCTGGTGGGTGCCGGTGAGGTCGTGGCTGACCTCGCGGATCGCCCGGATCGGGTTCTCCAGGGTCAGGTCGCGCATCACCACGCCGGCCTCGATGAGCCGCAGCACCAGGTCGGTGGAGCCCACCTTGAGCAGGGTGGTGGTCTCCGACATGTTGGAGTCGCCGACGATGACGTGCAGCCGGCGGTAGCGCTCGGCGTCGGCGTGCGGCTCGTCGCGGGTGTTGATGATCGGACGGGAACGGGTGGTCGCGGAGCTGACGCCCTCCCAGATGTGCTCGGCGCGCTGGCTGACGCAGTAGACCGCGCCGCGCGGGGTCTGCAGCACCTTGCCGGCCCCGCAGATCAGCTGCCGGGTCACCAGGAACGGGATGAGCACGTCGGCCAGCCGGGAGAACTCGCCGTGCCGGGCCACCAGGTAGTTCTCGTGGCAGCCGTAGGAGTTGCCGGCCGAGTCGGTGTTGTTCTTGAAGAGGTAGACGTCCCCGGCGATGCCCTCCTCGTGCAGCCGCCGCTCGGCGTCGACCAGCAGCCCTTCGAGGATCCGTTCGCCCGCCTTGTCGTGCGTCACCAGCTCGACGACGTCGTCGCACTCGGGGGTGGCGTACTCGGGGTGGGAGCCCACGTCGAGGTAGAGGCGGGCACCGTTGCGCAGGAACACGTTGCTGCTGCGGCCCCAGGAGACTACGCGGCGGAAGAGGTAGCGCGCGACCTCGTCCGGGGACAGCCTGCGCTGCCCGCGGAACGTACAGGTGACGCCGTACTCGTTCTCCAGCCCGAAAATTCGGCGGTCCATGGGCCATCCATTCTCTGATGGGAGCTGTCCGAAACCGCCTCCGCGAAAGCCCGTCCGGGCCGCCGCAGGGGCACCGGGGTCCCGTGCGGCCGCCGTCACCGGCCGCCGCAGGGACCCCGTGGGCACTACTGGTCGGAGTCGCCGGGCGGGGTGGCCGCCGGCTTCTCCGTTCCGTCCGATCCGTTCGATCCGTTCGATCCGCCGGTTCCGCCGGTTCCGCCCGTGTCGTCCGAGTCGTCCGACTCGGCGGACTCGTCGCCGTCGAGCAGCCGGGCGAGCTGACCGCCCAGGATCCGCTTGAACTTGCGCTGCTGGAAGCGCTGGCGGTCCAGGACCGCCACCTCCAGCTGGTCGGGGGTGAGGCTGCGCGGGCTGCCGCCGTTGGGGTCGCGGGCGAGCGAGTCCACGGCGACCTTGACCGCCTCGGTGAGCGAGAACCCGCTGCGGTGCCGCTGGCCGAGGTAGTTGCCGATCGAGTCGGCGTTGCCGCCGACCACGACGTAGTTCTTCTCGTCGACGACCGAGCCGTCCGGGGTGAGCCGGTAGATCTGGTCGTCGTCGCCGGTGCGGCCGACCTCGGCGACGATCAGCTCGACCTCGTAGGGCTTCTCGCCGACCGAGGAGAAGATCGTGCCGAGCGTCTGGGCGTAGACGTTGGCCAGACCCCGGGCGGTGACGTCGGCCCGGTCGTAGGTGTAGCCGCGCAGGTCGGCGTAGCGGACGCCGCCGATGCGCAGGTTCTCGAACTCGTTGTACCGGCCGACCGCCGCGAAGGCGATCTTGTCGTAGATCTCGGACACCTTGTGGAGCGCCCGGGAGGTGTTCTCGGCAACGAAGACGATGCCGTCGGCGTAGGTGAGCACGACCACGCTGCGACCGCGCGCGATGCCCTTGCGGGCGTACTCCGCGCGGTCCGCCATGGCCTGCTGGGGGGAGACGTAGAACGGTGTCGACACCGGCGGTCGTCCCTTCCTTCCTCAGTTGATGGCTAGAGCAGCGGGGCCTGCGGCCCGTTGGGGTGGGCCAGGCGCTGGTCGGTGATGGAGACGGCGATCTCGGCGACCTCGGCCTCGGTGAGCCGTCGGAAGCCGTCCTCGGTGATCAGCGAGACGATCGGGAAGATCTTGCGGGCGAGGTCGGGGCCGCCGGTGGCGGAGTCGTCGTCGGCCGCGTCGTAGAGGGCCTGGACGACCATGGTGGCGGCCTGCTCGGCGGTGAGGTCCTCGCGGTGCAGCTTCTTCATCGAGCCGCGTGCGAAGACCGAGCCGGAGCCGGTGGCGGCGAAGCCGCGCTCCTCGGAGCGGCCGCCGGTGACGTCGTACGTGAAGATCCGGCCGCGGCCGAGGTCGAGGTCGTAGCCGGCGAACATCGGGACGACCGCGAGGCCCTGCATCGCCATGCCGAGGTTGCCCCGGATCATGGTGGTGAGCCGGTTGGCCTTGCCCTCCAGGGAGAGCACGGTGCCCTCGATCTTCTCGTAGTGCTCCAGCTCCAGCTGGAACATCCGGACCATCTCGATCGCGAGACCGGCGGTGCCGGCGACGCCGACCGCGCTGTACTCGTCCGCCGGGAAGACCTTCTCCATGTCCCGCTGGGCGATCACGTTGCCCATGGTCGCGCGGCGGTCGCCGGCGAGGACCACACCGCCGGCGAAGACCGCGGCGACGATGGTCGTGCCGTGCGGGGCCTCGATGACGCCCTCGGGCAGCTTGCGCCGGCCGGGGATCAGCTCGGGCCGGTGGGCCTCCAGGAAATCGAGGAACGACGAGGATCCCGGGGTCAGGAAGGCAGCCGGTAGACGCCCGGTGCCACGAGTGTTGGCTTCCACACGATTCCTTCCAGGTAGCTTGAAGCGCGCACTGCCCGCACCCTACCGGCCGGACGATCACTGTCCAGCACGGCGGAGGGCCGGACCGGGCGGACGGACGGCTTCCGCCGCCCGTCCGCCGTCATCGGTCGCAACCGTGAATTCCCGAATGCCGCCGGGCGGCCGCCCGGATTCCGGCCGGGATTACTGGCCGCCCTTTTGCACGAACTGCCGCACGAAATCCTCGGCGTTCGATTCCAGGACCTCGTCGATTTCGTCCAGGACCGCGTCGACGTCGTCGCTCAGCTTTTCCTGGCGCTCCTTGAGGTCATCCGAATTCTGCGCTTCCGCGGCCTGCTCCTCGACCTCCTCGGAGGAGCGGTTCGCCCGCTGCTGGCCGCCGCCGGTGTCCTTGCTTGCCATTTACCTCACCCCGCTCGATCGTGTGGCACGGTTTGGTCGTCGCTTGCTGCATCGACCCTATACACAAGGTGCGACAACCCGCTTCCGGTTTGCCGGTGGCGCTTCCTGTCCAACGTCCGCCGCCTCCCCGGATGATTCCCATTTGTCCGGCGTTCACCCGTGGTGATCGGAAAGTCACCGGGCTACCCGCCGGAGAGCACCCGGAGCAGGTCCTCCGCCGTGCGGCAGCGGTCCAGCAACTCCTTGACGTGGTTGCGGGTGCCGCGCAGCGGCTCCAGGGTGGGCACCCGCTGGAGCGAGTCCCGGCCCGGCAGGTCGAAGATCACCGAGTCCCAGGAGGCCGCCGCGACGTGCTCGGCGTACTGCTCCAGGCAGCGCCCGCGGAAGTACGCCCGGGTGTCCTCCGGGGGCTTGGTGACGGCCCTGACGACGTCCTCCTCGGTCACCAGCCGGTCGAACCGTCCACGGGCCACCAGGCGGTTGTAGAGGCCCTTCTCGGGCCGTACGTCGCTGTACTGGAGGTCGACCAGCTGCAGCCGCGGGTTGTCCCACTCCAGGGCGTCCCGGCTGCGGTAGCCCTCCAGGATCTCCCGCTTGGCGATCCAGTCCAGCTGGCGCGAGAGCGACATCGGGTCGCGCTCCAGGCGGCCCAGCACGTCCTCCCAGCGGGCCAGCACGTCCACGGTCTGCTCGTCGGCGTCGGTGCCGAAGCGGTCCTCGACGTACTTGCGGGCCAGTTCGAAGTACTCCAGCTGGAGCTGGACGGCGGTGAGCCGGCGCCCGCTGCGCAGCGTGACCAGGTGCTTCAGCGTGGGGTCGTGGGAGATCCGGTGCAGGGTGCGCACCGGCTGGTCGACGGCCAGGTCGGAGGTGATGAAGGCGTCCTCGATCATCGCGAGGACCAGCGAGGTGGTGCCGAGCTTGAGGTAGGTGGAGATCTCGGAGAGGTTGGCGTCCCCGATGATCACGTGCAGCCGGCGGTACTTCTCGGCGTCGGCGTGCGGCTCGTCCCGGGTGTTGATGATCGGCCGTTTGAGGGTGGTCTCCAGGCCGACCTCGACCTCGAAGAAGTCCGCGCGCTGGCTGATCTGGAAGCCGTTGGCGGAGCCGTCCTGCCCGATGCCGACCCGGCCGGCGCCGGTGATCACCTGGCGCGAGACGAAGAACGGGGTGAGGTGGCGGACGATGTCGGCGAACGGGGTCGCCCGCTTCATCAGGTAGTTCTCGTGGGTGCCGTAGGAGGCGCCCTTGTTGTCGGTGTTGTTCTTGTAGAGGTGGATGTTCTGCCCGTTGGGCAGCTCCAGCGCGCGCTGTGCGGCGGCTGCCATGATCCGTTCGCCGGCCTTGTCCCAGAGCACGGCGTCGCGCGGGTTGGTCACCTCGGGCGAGCTGTACTCGGGGTGCGCGTGGTCCACGTAGAACCGCGCGCCGTTGGTGAGGATGACGTTGGCGAGGCCGATGTCCTCGTCGGTCAGCTGGCTGGCGTCGGCGACGTCCCGCGCGAGGTCGAAGCCACGGGCGTCGCGCAGCGGATTCTCCTCCTCGAAGTCCCAGCGGGCCCGCCGTGCCCGGTGCATCGCCGCCGCGTACGCGTTGACGATCTGGGACGAGGTGAGCATGGCGTTGGCGTTGGGGTGCCCGGGCACGGAGATCCCGTACTCGGTCTCGATGCCCATCACGCGCCGTACGGTCATGCGGCCCTCCTTGCCCGGTGCGCCGCCCCCGGCGGGCGGTCCACACTGACGTACCGCTGAACAACACCGACGCCGGCCGTCTGCCCGCGAACGGTGGGTCGAGCCTAGAACGCCGTAGCGACCGGCGGGCCCCGAGACGCGCCGTCCGGCTGCGGGGCCGCGAGGCGCCACAGCCGGACGGTGTGCGTGCGTTCCGGGAGGCCCGGACCGGGTCGTTACAGGTACTGCCCGGTGTTGGCGACAGTGTCGATGGAGCGGCCGGACTCGGCGCCCTGCTTCCCCGTGACCAGGGTGCGGATGAAGACGATCCGCTCGCCCTTCTTGCCGGAGATCCGGGCCCAGTCGTCCGGGTTGGTGGTGTTCGGCAGGTCCTCGTTCTCCTTGAACTCGTCCACGCAGGCGTTGAGCAGGTGGGAGACCCGCAGGCCGCGCTGGCCGTGGTCGAGGTAGTCCTTGATGGCCATCTTCTTGGCCCGGTCGACGATGTTCTGGATCATCGCGCCGGAGTTGAAGTCCTTGAAGTACAGGACCTCCTTGTCACCGTTGGCGTAGGTGACCTCCAGGAAGCGGTTCTCCTCGGTCTCGGAGTACATCCGCTCCACCACCGACTGGATCATCGCGGCCACCGTGGCCTCGACGGAGCCGTCGTGCTCCTTCACGTCGTCCGGGTGGAAGGGCAGCGAGTCCTTGAGGTACTTGGAGAAGATGTCCTTGGCCGCCTCGGCGTCCGGGCGCTCGATCTTGATCTTGACGTCCAGCCGGCCCGGCCGCAGGATGGCCGGGTCGATCATGTCCTCGCGGTTCGAGGCGCCGATGACGATGACGTTCTCCAGGCCCTCCACGCCGTCGATCTCGGCGAGCAGCTGGGGGACGATGGTGTTCTCGACGTCCGAGCTGACGCCGGAGCCGCGGGTGCGGAAGAGCGACTCCATCTCGTCGAAGAAGACGATGACGGGCGTGCCCTCGCCGGCCTTCTCCCGGGCCCGCTGGAAGACCAGGCGGATCTGCCGCTCGGTCTCGCCGACGTACTTGTTGAGCAGCTCGGGGCCCTTGATGTTGAGGAAGTAGCTCTTCCCCTGGGGCCGGCCGGTGACCTCGGCGACCTTCTTGGCCAGCGAGTTCGCCACGGCCTTGGCGATCAGCGTCTTGCCGCAGCCGGGCGGGCCGTAGAGCAGCACGCCCTTGGGCGGGCGCAGCTCGTACTCCTTGAACAGCTCGGCGTGCAGGTAGGGCAGCTCGACCGCGTCGCGGATCAGCTCGATCTGGTTGGCCAGGCCGCCGATCTGGCGGTAGTCGATGTCCGGGACCTCCTCGAGGACCAGCTCCTCGACCTCGGCCTTCGGCACGACCTCGTACACATAGCCGGAACGCGGTTCCAGCAGCAGGGCGTCCCCCGCCCGGAGGGTGATCTCGCGCAGCGGTTCGGCGAGGCGGACCACCCGCTCCTCGTCGGTGTGGCCGATGACCAGGGCCCGCTCGCCGTCCTCCAGGACCTCCTTGAGGGTGACGAGGTCGCCGATGCGCTCGAAGGCCATCGCGTCCACGATGTTGAGGGCCTCGTTGAGCATCACTTCCTGGCCGCGCCGCAGCTCGTCGAGGTCGACGTTGGGGCTGACGTTCACGCGGAGCTTGCGGCCCCCGGTGAAGATGTCGGCCGTCCCGTCCTCGTTGGAGCTGAGGAAGACGCCGAATCCGGCCGGGGGCTGTGCCAGCCGGTCCACTTCCTCCTTGAGGGCCACGATCTGGTCGCGGGCCTCACGCAGGGTGGAGGCGAGCCGTTCGTTCTGGGCGGTCACGCCGGCCAGGTTGGTCTGGAGCTCGACGATCCGCTCTTCGAGGATTCTCGAATTGCGCGGCGAGTCGGCGAGCTTGCGGCGCAGCACGGCGATTTCCTGCTCAAGGTACGAGACCTGAGCGGCCTCGTCGGAACCACGAGCGGGCCTGCCGGTGCTGCGGTTGTAGTCGTCATCGTGGGCTGCCACGGTCCTCACCTCCTCCGGGGAGCTGGACGCTTCCAGACCCTACCTGGGACCAGGGGTCCGTAAACCCCTAGATCAAGAAAGATGGAACGGGCGTGTCCGATCTTCGCCCTCGCGTGCTTCCCCTCTGCTAGGGGGATACCCACCGCGCACGGGCCAAAGCGGACCAGATGTATCGTCGATCGAGTCGATATCCGATCGCGACCGACGCACGGGGTCCGATCGTTGTACGAATGGCGGGAATGCCCCAGGACGGGGCGTCCCGGGACAGAAACGGCGGACAATCATCATGTCGGTGAGCGAGTCGACGGCGGCTGCCGAGCCGCTGGAGGTGTGGATCGACCAGGATCTGTGCACCGGCGACGGCATCTGCGCACAGTACGCGCCGGAGGTCTTCGAGCTGGACATCGACGGCCTCGCCTATGTGAAGGGCGAGGACGACGAGTTGCGCCAGCAGCCCGGCGAGACGGTGCCGGTGCCGCTGACGCTCCTTCAGGACGTGGTGGACTCGGTGAAGGACTGCCCCGGGGACTGCATCCATGTGCGCCGGGCCGCCGATGGCGTCGAGGTGTACGGGCCTGACGCGGAGTAGGCGGGCGCGTCTGCTAAGTGAGGCTCAGCGGGGCGGCGGTCTGGGAGCGGTCCCAGCCGCCGCCCTTGCGCGTCCAGGTGAGGTCGAGCGAGATGTCGGGGGCGAACCGCGGCACGTCGTCGCCGGAGTAGCCCTGGGCGTGGGCGGTGAGGGCGCCGTCGGAGCGCAGCGCGAGGCGGCTGACGGTGAGGTTCTCCCGCTCGGAGAGCAGGGTGGCCAGCACGACGGGGCGCCCGCCGGGGCCGGGGCCGAGCAGGTAGACGGCGTCGGGCGGGGTGCCGTTCTCGGCGGCGCAGTGCGCGGCGGCGACGGTGCCGGGGCGGCCGTCGCCGAGGTCGGCGGCGAAGCTGACGGCCACGGTCACCGGGAACGGTCCGCAGTCGAGCGGGAGTTCGGCCTTCGCGGGGTCGGGGGCGGCCGCGGCCGGGAGGGCCTTGGGGGTGGGCCGGACGGGCCCGGGGGCGCCGCTCGCGGGGCCCGCGGCGAGCGCGGCGGCCACCACTGCGGCGCAGCCGGCCACCGTCAAGGCCCAGTGCCAGGGGGCGGTGCGCCCGTGCCGGGGGCCGCTGCGGCCCGTGGCGGTCTGCTGTCCAGCCGTCGTCCCGACCGCGGTCTCCACCAGGCGTCCCCTCCAGTGGTCTGTATGAGCGAGCATCGTCCCACACCGGGGCGGCCGTGCGGTGGCGCGGGTGTGCGGGAACGCGGAAGGGGTGGTACGGCTCTGCCGTACCACCCCTTCCGGGAGGTTTCCCGGGGGCCTGCTCAGCCGAGGTCGACCTGCTCGGCGGCCTCGGCGCGGGCGGCGGCCCGGGCGGCCGCGCGCTCCTGCAGGGACGGCTCGGGCGCCCCGTTGTCGTAGTCCTCGCCGTAGGCGCCCTTGGCCGGGCGGCGGCGGCGCAGCGGCGGCTCGACGCCGTCGGCGAGCCGGCGGGCGGTGAGCAGGAAGCCGGTGTGGCCGATCATCCGGTGGTCCGGGCGGACCGCCAGGCCCTCCAGGTGCCAGGTGCGGACCATGGTCTCCCAGGCCTGCGGCTCGGTGAAGGTGCCGTGCTCGCGCAGCGCCTCGACGGTCCTGGACATCTGCGTGGTGGTGGCCACGTAGCAGCAGATGAGGCCGCCGGGGACGAGCGCCTTGGAGGCGACGTCCAGGCACTCCCACGGGGCGAGCATGTCGAGGATGACGCGGTCGACGTCGCTCTCGACGAGGTTGTCCTGGAGGTCACCGACGGTGAGCTTCCACGCCGGGTGCGGCCCGCCGAAGTAGCGCTCGACGTTGCCCTTGGCGATGTCGGCGAAGTCCTGGCGGCGCTCGTAGGAGGCGAGCATGCCGGTGTCGCCGACGGCGCGCAGCAGGTAGGTGGAGAGCGCGCCGGAGCCGACGCCGGCCTCGACCACGCGGGCGCCGGCGAAGATGTCGGCCATCGCCAGGATCTGCCCCGCGTCCTTGGGATAGATCACGGCGGCGCCGCGCGGCATGGACAGGACGTAGTCGGGGAGCAGGGGGCGCAGCGCGAGGTACGGGACGTTCCCCGTGGTGCGCACGACCGTGCCCTCGGGGGCGCCGATCAGCTCGTCGTGGGGGAACGCACCCTTGTGGGTGTGGAACTGGTTCCCGGCCTGGAGCGTGAACGTGTAGTGGCGGCCCTTGGGGTCGGTCAGCTGGACCTGGTCCCCGACCTGGAAGGGCCCTCGTCGGCGGGCGGCACCGGTCGGTTCGGACATGCGGACAATCCTAAGGGAAACGAACCGTCCGGCTTACCAGGTGATCCTTTCAGCGCCCGGTGACGGCGGCGGTCAGCCGCTGTTCGATGTCGGTGAGCGCGGCGACCCCGTAGGTCCGGCCGTCCTCCTCGACGACCAGGTACTCGCCGGCGGGGGTGGCCCGCACGGCGCGCAGCAGGTCCTCGCCGGCCAGGTCGGCGGGCAGCCGCAGCCCGGGTTCGAGGTCGCGGGCGAGCGGGCCGACGGCGACCCAGGGGCGGCGGTGCTCGGGGACGGAGCGCACGGCGGCCTCGCGGACGATGGCGATCGGCTCGCCCCGGCCGTCGACGACCACGACGGCGCCGGCCCGGGCCTCGTGGGCGCGCCGCATGGCCTCGCCGAGCGGCGTGTCGGCGGTCACCTCGACGGCCCGGCGGGCGAGGTCGCGCAGCCGCAGGCCGGGCAGGACCTCCTTGAGCCGGGCGTTGCGCAGCGCGCCGGTGGCCCCGTTCCAGATGATGGCGGCGAGCACCGCGGCGAGCACGGCGTCGACCAGGGTGTCGGTGCGGCTGCGGTCGAGCGCCCGGGCGGAGCTGATCAGCGGCAGGCCGATCAGGACGGCGAGGGCCAGCGCGCGCCCGGCCCAGGCGGCGGCGACGGTGCCGGCCATCGGCCGGCCGGTGACCGCCCAGACCACCGCGCGCAGCATCCGGCCGCCGTCCAGCGGCAGGCCGGGCAGCAGGTTGAAGGCGGCCACGACGAGGTTGGAGACCATCAGGCCGGTGAGCAGCACCCCGGGGACGGTGGAGAGCTCGACGGCCTGGAGGGCGAGGTAGAAGACGCCGCCGAGGACGAGCGAGAGCAGCGGGCCGACGAAGGCCAGCCAGAACTCGCGCCAGGGGCGTTCGGCCTCGTTCTCGATCTCCGAGACGCCGCCGAAGAACTGGAGCTGGATGCGGCGCACGCCGAGCTTGTAGCGCAGGGCGACCAGGGTGTGGGCGAGCTCGTGGACCAGCACCGAGCCGTAGAAGGCGACCGCGAAGGAGAACGCGACCAGGTAGCGGGCGGCGCCGAGGTCGGGCAGCACCCGGTCGAGCTGGCCGCCGAAGACCCAGGTGATGAGGGCCGCGATGATGAACCAGGACGGGGTGACGTAGATCGGCACGCCGAAGGGGCGGCCCATCAGGATGCCGCCGCGGGGCTCCGGCTCGCGGGGCGGTGTGGGCCCGGGCCGGGGGCCGCCGCCGTGCGGTGGCTGGTCGGAGGTCTGCTGCCCCCTGGAGTCGCTCACCGTGTTCCCTTCGTCCGTCGCCCCCGCAGCGCGCCGCGCGCCGGTGCGCCCACGCTACGTGATCGGGGATGGCGTCCGGCGCTCGCCCCTCGCCTTCCCAGGGGGTTCATACCCCGTCTCGGGCGCTTTGCGGCAGCACCGTGGCAGCGGGATGACAGCGCAGGGCAATAGGGTCTCGGGTATGCAGCAGACCGACACCAGCGGCCCCGCCGTGGCCGCGCCCCGCCCGGCGGCGGCCCCGAGCGGGCTGTCCCCGTCGCGCGCCGGCGACTTCCTCACCTGCCCGCTGTTGTACCGGCTGCGGGTGATCGACCGGCTGCCGGAGCCGCCGAGCCCGGCGGCGACCCGGGGCACTCTGGTGCACGCGGTGCTGGAGCGGCTGTTCGACTCGCCGGCCGCCGACCGGACCCCGGAGCGGGCGCTGGGGCTGCTGCGCCCGCAGTGGGAGCGGCTGCTGGGCGAGCGCCCGGAGCTGGCCGGGCTGTTCCCGGAGGACCCGGACGGCGCGGCGCTGACCCGCTGGCTGGCGGACGCGGAGAAGCTGGTCGCCCAGTGGTTCCGGCTGGAGGACCCGACCCGGCTGCACCCGGTGGAGCGCGAGCTGTACGTGGAGACGGCGCTGGAGTCGGGGCTGCTGCTGCGCGGCTACATCGACCGGGTGGACGTCGCACCGACCGGTGAGGTCCGGCTGGTGGACTACAAGACCGGCCGCGCGCCCTCGCGGGACTTCGAGGGCAAGGCGATGTTCCAGATGAAGTTCTACGCACTGGTGGTCTGGCGCTGGAAGGGCGTGATCCCCAAGCGGCTGCAGCTGGTCTACCTGGGCGGCGGCGGGGACGTGGTCAGCTACGACCCGGACGAGGCGGACCTGCTGGCGGTGGAGCGCAAGCTGCTGGCGCTGTGGGAGCGGATCGGCCGGGCGGTCGCGACCGGCGACTTCCCGGCGACCCGCAACCGGCTCTGCGACTGGTGCGACCACCAGGCCAGCTGCCCGGAGTTCGGCGGCACGCCCCCGCCGTATCCGCTGCCGCTGGCGCGTACGTCCGACGAGGGCGATCCCACGGGGGATCCGAAGAGCGAGGAGTCCTAGGTGACGATCCGAGTGCTGCTGGTCGACGACCAGCCGCTGCTGCGCACCGGTTTCCGGATGATCCTGGAGGCCGAGTCCGACCTGGTGGTGGTCGGTGAGGCCGGCGACGGCCAGCAGGCGCTGGACCAGGTGCGGGCGCTGCAGCCCGACGTGGTGCTGATGGACATCCGGATGCCGCGGATGGACGGTGTGGAGGCGACCCGCCGGATCGCCGGTCCGGGGCGGGACGGCCCGGCGAAGGTGCTGGTGCTGACCACCTTCGACCTGGACGAGTACGTGGTGGAGGCGCTGCGCGCCGGGGCGAGCGGCTTCCTGCTGAAGGACGTGCCGGCCGAGGAGCTGGTGCAGGCGATCCGGGTGGTGGCGGACGGCGCGGCGATGCTGGCGCCGTCGATCACCCGGCGGCTGCTGGACATGTACGCCACCAAGCTGCCCTCGGGCGAGGAGGCGCCGCCGCAGGCGCTGAACGCGCTGACCGAGCGGGAGCTGGAGGTGCTGAAGCTGGTGGCGCGCGGGCTGTCGAACGCGGAGATCGCGGCGGAGCTGTTCGTCAGCGAGACGACGGTGAAGACGCACGTCGGCCATGTGCTGACCAAGCTGCAGCTGCGCGACCGGGTGCAGGCGGCGGTGTACGCCTACGAGAGCGGCCTGGTGCGCCCGGGCACGCTGTAGGCGGGCCCGCGGACGGACGGCGGCCCGCCCGCTCCCCCGGCGAGGGCCGGGCGGGGCGGGCGGGCCGCCGTCCTGACTGTGCCGCCGCGCGCCGCCGAGGGCGGCGGGGCGCTACTTGCCGGACCGGCCGATCTCCCAGAACCGGAAGAAGCCGGTGGTGTCGACGGTGGACTCCACGCCGGTGATGTTGGAGCGCGAGGTGAAGAACGCCTTGTTCTGGAACAGCGGGACGAGCGGGGCGTTGGTGGCGACGATGCCCTGGATCTGGGCGTAGGCGCCGATCGCGGCGGCCCGGTCGGTCTGCTTCAGGGTCTCCGGCACCAGCTTCTGGCTGATCTGCGGGTCGTCCCAGCCGTGGTGGTAGGAACCGCCGTCGACGATCAGCGGGGCGACGTAGTTGTCGGGGTCCGGGTAGTCCGCGAACCAGCCGATCGTGTACATCTGGTACTTGCCCTCGTTCCAGCCCTTCTTGTAGGTGTCCCAGTCGGGCTCCTGCTGGACGGTGATCTGGAACAGGCCGCCGGCCTCCAGCTGCTTCTTCAGCGTCTCGGCCTCGGCGGCCTCGGCGCGCGAGCGCGACCAGGTGAGGGTGAGCTTGACCGGGGTCGGCACCTTGGCGGCGGCGAGGATCGCCTTGGCCTTGGTGACGTCCTGGTCGCCGTAGCGGTCGAAGAAGGCCGTGTTGTGACCGGTGACGCCGGCCGGGACCATCGAGTACAGCGGCTGGACGGT
The DNA here is from genome assembly GCF_040302725.1 of Kitasatospora sp. NPDC097605. Taxonomy (NCBI): domain Bacteria; kingdom Bacillati; phylum Actinomycetota; class Actinomycetes; order Kitasatosporales; family Streptomycetaceae; genus Kitasatospora; species Kitasatospora sp. NPDC097605. The sequence goes on from NZ_JBEOSF010000012.1 coordinate 173,657, forward strand.
GCGCGCGAAGACGTCGCGGGCCAGCGCCTTGCGGTCGATCAGCTGGGCCGCGGCCTGCCGGACGGCCACGTTGCCGGCGGTGGCGTCCTTGGTGTTGAAGACCAGGTAGCGGGTGTCGTTGCTGTCGCCCTCGACGACGCGCAGGTCGGTCTTGCCGCCCTGCTGGTCGGAGAGGATCTGCGCCGCGGTGTTCGGCTCAAGGCTGTTGTCGGCGAGGTCGACCTCGCCGCTGTCCAGCGCGGACTTGAGGTCGGCCGGCTTGTCGAAGTAGCGCAGGGTGAACTTCTTGTTCCGCAGCTTGGCGTCGCCGGTGTACTTGTCGTTCGGCGACAGCACGACCTTCGCCGGGCCGCCCTTGGCCATCGCCTCGACCGAGTCGATCTTGTACGGGCCGGAGCCGACCTGCTTGTCGTTCGGCACCGCCTTGTCGGCCGGGTAGACCTCCTGGTCGACGATCGCGCCGGCCGGGCCGGCCAGCTTGGCCGGGAGGGTGGCGTCGGGCTGGGCGAGGTGGAAGACCACCTCGGTGTCATTGGTCGCCTCGACGGACTTGATCGACGAGAGCAGGCCGGCCGGGCCGTTCGGGTCGTTGATCTTCAGGGTCCGCTGGATCGAGTGGACGACGTCGGCGGCGGTCAGCGCGTGGCCGTTGGAGAACTTCAGCCCGGTCCGGAGCGTGCAGTGGTACTGGGTGGCGTCACCGGCGGTGAACTCGCAGGACTGCGCGGCGTCCGGGGTGGGCGCGCTGGAGGCGGCCGGGTAGCTGAGCAGCGACTGGAAGGTGTTGCGCATCAGCAGCCAGGAGCCGGCGTCGTAGGCGATCGCCGGGTCCAGGGCGGTGGTCAGCGCGGTCGTGCCCATGGTGATCGCCTTGTCGCCGTCCCCCTTGACGGCGTCGGTGACCGAGCCGCAGCCGGCCACCGTGGCGGCGACGATTCCGGCACAGCCGAGCACGGCCAGTCGTTCAGCTGAAGTCTTCACGGGTCGCGTCCTTCTGGGTGCGGTCCGGCTGCGACCGCGGGCACGACGGGGGTGCCCGTCAGCGGCGGTGCCTGGGCTCGGGGGTGGAACGAACCCGAGTAGCGTGCCATATCGAACACGCACCCCCGGCACCCGCACAGGTGACGGTTGGGACACGGCGGCGGGGCTCTGGTCAGGCCTCTCCGACGAGTTGTCAGGCAATGCCCGTTTTCTCCCCGGGCGCTCCCCCGGACCGGCCGGTCCGGTCCGCTTACCGGGCGGTCGCGCCCGCCTGCAATGAGACGACAATCACACCCTGGAGGTCACCAGGGAGCGCAGCAGCTCCAGGTCGACCTGCTCCAGCGAGGAGAGCACCAGACGCCCCGGCGCGGGCTCGATCGGCGCCACCGAGGGCACCGCGATCACCGGGCAGCCGGCCGCCTCGGCGGCCCGCACCCCGGTCGGCGCGTCCTCCACCACCACGCAGCGGGCCGGGTCGGCGCCCAGCCGGCGGGCCGCCTCCAGGTACGGGTCCGGGTGCGGCTTGGTGCGCGGCACCTCGTCCCCGGCGACCGAGAAGGCGAAGTGCTCGGCGCCCAGCGAGCGGAGCACGATGTCGATGATGTGCCGGTGCGAGGCGGACACCAGCGCGGCCGGCACGCCGTGCGCGGCCAGCGTGTTGAGCAGCCGCTCGGCGCCCGGCATCAGCGGCACCCCGCCGCCCAGCAGGTCGACGAAGCGCTGGTTGATCAGCACGGTCAGGTCGGCCGGCGACAGGTCCACCCCGGTGCTGCTCAGCAGGTGGTCGATCACCCGGGTCATCGGGCCGCCGACCACGTGGGCGCGGTCGTCGGCGCTCAACTGGTAGCCCAGGTCGGCGAAGAGCGAGCACTCGGCCTGCCACCAGAAGTCCTCGGTGTCGACCAGCGTCCCGTCCATGTCCAGCAGCACCGCCTGGAGGCCCCGGCCGTCGTCGCCGCCGAGGGTCTGGGTGGCGGTGGAGATGGTGGTCATGGCGGGATCCTTCCGTCCGTGCCCGGATCGACCCCGGGGATGGCACGGGCCGGCCCGCTGGTGAGCGGACCGGCCCGTTCAGGATCATCAAGGATACGCCCAGGTCGCCCGGATCGGGCGAACGTTGCGCAACCCGGGCGTTACCGGGCGTTGAAGTACTTCGCCTCCGGGTGGTGGATCACGATCGCGTCGGTGGACTGCTCCGGGTGCAGCTGGAACTCCTCGGAGAGCACCACGCCGATCCGCTCGGGCCTCAGCAGCTCGGCGATCTTGGCGCGGTCCTCCAGCTCCGGGCAGGCGCCGTAGCCGAGCGAGAACCGGGCGCCGCGGTACTTGAGCGCGAACATGTCCTTGACGTCCTGCGGGTCCTCGTCGCCGAAGCCCAGCTCGTAGCGGACCCGGGCGTGCCAGAACTCGGCCAGCGCCTCGGCCAGCTGGACGGAGAGGCCGTGCAGCTCCAGGTAGTCGCGGTAGGAGTTGTTGGCGAACAGCTCGTTGGCCGCCTCGGAGATCCGGTTGCCCATGGTGACCACCTGGAGGCCGACCACGTCGCGCACCCCGGACTCCTCCGGGCGGAAGAAGTCCGCCAGGCACAGCCGCCGCCCGCGCCGCTGGCGCGGGAAGGTGAAGCGGGTCCGCTCGGTGCCGTCCTCGTGGAAGACGATCAGGTCGTCGCCCTTGGAGTTGGCCGGGAAGTAGCCGTAGACCACGGCCGCCTCCAGCCAGCCCTCGGTCTGCAGCCGGTCCAGCCACATCCGCAGCCGCGGCCGGCCCTCGGTCTCCACCAGCTCCTCGTAGGACGGGCCCTCACCGGTGCGGGCGGCCTTCAGGCCCCACTGGCCCTTGAACAGCGCGTCCTCGTCCAGCCAGGAGGCGTAGTCGGCGAACGGCACGCCCTTGACGATCCGCTCCCCCCAGAACGGCGGGGCCGGCACCCGGTTGTCCACCGCCACGTCGGAGCGGATCTGGCCGAGGTTGACCTCCTCCGGCTCCTCGACCTCCACCCGGGCGTGCCGGCGCTGCTTCAGCTCCGGCAGCACCGCGCCCGGCACACCGCGCTTGACCGCGATCAGCGCGTCCATCAGCCGCAGGCCCTCGAAGGCGTCCCGGGCGTAGCGGACCTCGCCCTCGTAGATCTCGTGCAGGTCCTGCTCGACGTAGGCGCGGGTCAGCGCGGCGCCGCCGAGGATCACCGGGAACTGGGCCGCCAGCTTGCGCTGGTTCAGCTCCTCCAGGTTCTCCTTCATGATCACGGTGGACTTGACCAGCAGGCCGGACATCCCGATGACGTCCGCGTTGTGCTCCTGCGCGGCGTCCAGGATCGCCGAGACCGGCTGCTTGATGCCCAGGTTGACGACGTTGTAGCCGTTGTTGGACAGGATGATGTCGACCAGGTTCTTGCCGATGTCGTGGACGTCGCCCTTCACGGTGGCCAGCACGATGGTGCCCTTGCCCTCCGAGTCGGACTTCTCCATGTGCGGCTCCAGGTGCGCCACCGCGGTCTTCATCACCTCGGCGGACTGGAGCACGAACGGCAGCTGCATCTGGCCGGAGCCGAACAGCTCGCCGACCACCTTCATGCCGGACAGCAGGGTGTCGTTGATGATCTCCAGCGCCGGGCGGGCCGTCAGCGCCTCGTCCAGGTCGGCCTCCAGGCCGTTGCGCTCGCCGTCGATGATCCGGCGCTGGAGGCGCTCCTCCAGCGGCAGCGCGGCCAGCTCCTCCGCCTTGGACGCCTTGGCCGAGGCCGAGGTGACGCCCTCGAACAGCTCCAGCAGGCGCTGCAGCGGGTCGTAGCCGTCCCGGCGGCGGTCGTACACCAGGTCGAGCGCGGCCTCGCGCTGCTCCTCCGGGATCCGCGAGATCGGCAGGATCTTGGAGGCGTGCACGATCGCCGAGTCCAGGCCGGCCTCCACGCACTCGTGCAGGAAGACCGAGTTGAGGACCACCCGGGCGGCCGGGTTGAGGCCGAAGGAGATGTTGGACAGGCCCAGCGTGGTCTGCACCGCCGGGCGGCGGCGCTTCAGCTCGCGGATCGCCTCGATGGTCTCGATGCCGTCCCGGCGGGACTCCTCCTGGCCGGTGGCCAGGGTGAAGGTCAGGCAGTCGACCAGGATCGAGCCCTCGTCGATGCCGTAGTCCGCGGTGAGCTCGGCGATCAGCCGCTCGGCGATCTCCACCTTCTTGTCGGCGGTGCGGGCCTGGCCCTCCTCGTCGATGGTGAGCGCGATCAGGCCGGCGCCGTGCTCACGGGCCAGCGAGGCGATCCGGCCGAAGCGCGACTCCGGGGCGTTGCCGTCCTCGTAGTTGACCGAGTTGAGCACCGCGCGGCCGCCCAGCGCCTCCAGGCCCGCCCGCAGCACCTCGGGCTCGGTGGAGTCCAGCACGATCGGCAGGGTCGAGGCGGTGGCCAGCCGGGCGGCGATCTCCTTCATGTCGGCGACGCCGTCGCGGCCGACGTAGTCCACGCACAGGTCCAGCAGGTGCGAGCCGTCGCGGATCTGGTCGCGGGCGATCTCCACGCAGGCCTGCCAGTCGCCGGCCAGCATCGACTCGCGGAACTTCTTCGAGCCGTTGGCGTTGGTGCGCTCGCCGATCGCCAGGTACGAGGTGTCCTGGCGGAACGGCACCGACTGGTACAGCGAGGCCGCGGCCGGCTCCGGACGCGGGTCGCGCGGGGCCACCGGGCGGCCCTGCACCCGCTCGACCACCTGGCGCAGGTGCTCGGGCGTGGTGCCGCAGCAGCCGCCGACCAGCGACAGCCCGTACTCGCGGGTGAAGACGTCGTGCGCGTCGGCCAGCTCGGCCGGGCTCAGCGGGTAGTGGGCGCCGTCCTTGCCCAGCACCGGCAGACCGGCGTTCGGCATGCAGGACAGGCCGATCCGGGCGTTCTTCGCCAGGTAGCGCAGGTGCTCGCTCATCTCGGCCGGGCCGGTGGCGCAGTTCAGGCCGATGTAGTCGACGCCCAGCGGCTCCAGGGCGGTCAGCGCGGCGCCGATCTCCGAGCCGAGCAGCATCGTGCCGGTGGTCTCCACGGTCACCTGGACCAGCACCGGCAGGTCCACGCCCGCCTCGGCCAGCGCCTGCTTGGCGCCCAGGATCGCGGCCTTGGTCTGCAGCAGGTCCTGGCTGGTCTCCACCAGCAGGGCGTCCGCGCCGCCGGCGACCAGGCCGGCCGCGTTCTGCCGGAAGCCCTCGCGCAGCGTCTCGTACGGGGCGTGGCCGAGGGTCGGCAGCTTGGTGCCGGGGCCGATCGAGCCGAGCACCCAGCGCTGCCGGCCGTCCTCGGCGCCGTGCGCGTCGGCGGCCTCGCGGGCCAGCCGGGCACCGGCCTCGGAGAGCTCGTAGACCCGCTCGGCGATCTCGTACTCGCCGAGCGCGGAGTGGTTGGCGCCGAAGGTGTTGGTCTCCACGCAGTCCACGCCCACCGCGAAGTAGGCGTCGTGCACCGAGCGGACGATGTCGGGCCGGGTGAGGTTGAGGACCTCGTTGCAGCCCTCCAGGTTCTGGAAGTCCTCCAGCGTGGGGTCCTGTGCCTGGAGCATGGTTCCCATCGCCCCGTCGGCCACCACCACGCGGGTGGCGAGTGCCTCGCGCAGCGCGTTCGCGCGGCTCTGCTGGGTGACGGACGGGGTGGCTGCAGTGGCCATGGGGCTTCTCCCTGGGTGCGACGGCTGTCGGCTTTGCGAACCCGCTGAGTCGGGGACGCACGTGGCCAGGGTATCCGGCCCCCGGCCGGTGGTGACCACTTGTTCCGTATCCTGATCGCTCGGCCGTCAGGGGGGAGCCAACGGTATGACCGAATTCCGGACAGTCTTCCGGGACGCGGTGCGCGGGACGCTGCGGTGGGCCGGGGCCCGGCCGGGCGCGCTGCGGGCGCGCTGGCGCGGCTGGTCGCGGTGGCGGAAGACCCTGGTGGTGCTGGGTGCGGCGATCGCCGTGGTGGCCGTGCCGATCGGCTCGGCGGCGCTCGCGCTGCGCCTGCAGTACGTGGGCGACCCCTCCCCCGAGGCCCGCACCCGGGGCCGGGACGCGGTCTGGCTGGGACACGCCTGGGTCGACGGCCGGAAGGGTGACGCCGACATCGCCGAGCTCGCCCGGCGACTGGCCGGAACCGGCATCCGCGACCTGTACGTGCACACCGGCCCGCTGGAGCACGACGGCTCGCTGCCGCCCTCCGTGCACCCGCGCGCCCGCTGGTTCACCGAGGCCGCGCACCGCGCGCTGCCCGGGATCCGGGTGCAGAGCTGGCTCGGCGACGAGGTGAAGCCGGAGAAGGACGCCCTCGACCTGGAGGACGCCGCCACCCGGCAGCGGGTCACCGCCTCCGCCGGGCAGGTGCTGGACCAGGGCTTCGACGGCGTGCACTTCGACATGGAGCCGATCCGCCCCGGGTCCAAGGGCTGGCTGGCCCTGCTCGACGCGGTCCGCCCGGTCACCGCCGGGCGCGGCGCCGTGCTGTCGGTGGCCGCCCCGCAGATCGACCCGCTGCCCTACCAGCACAACGTCGGCATCGCGCTCACCGGCCACGGCAAGTGGTGGGACCAGGCGTACTTCGCGGCCACCGCCCGCCGGGTCGACCAGATCGCGGTGATGACCTACGACTCCAGCATGCCGACCGAGGGGTTCTACGGCGGCTACAACGCCTACCAGACCGAACTCGCCCTGGAGGCCACCCCGGAGGACGTCGACCTGCTGATGGGTCTGCCGTTCTACTGGGAGGACAAGTGGGGCCACTGGGGCGGCGCCGAGACGGTGACCGCCGGGATCCGGGGCATCCGGCTGGGCCTGGGGCGGTACGACCTGCACCGGCGGAACTTCGGCGTCGGGCTGTACGTGGACTTCGCCGCCACCGAGCAGAACTGGGCCGACTACCGGCGCGACTGGGTGCGATAGGGGCTTGGGCTATCCGGCCATCCGGTGGGCGAGCGCGGCCAGGAAGCGGTGGACGGCGGCGCCCTCGCCCGTCACGTAGTGCGAGACGCCCCGGTACAGCGGGTGGTACACCTCTCCGCGCTCGGTGACGGTGAGCGCGCAGCCGTCGCCGGCCGCGGACAGCACGAAGGTCCAGGTGCCGCCGTAGGGCAGGTCGGGGTCGGCGATGCCGGTCACCAGGCGGTGCGGGGCCTCGCTCTCCACCACCTCGTAGACGGTGTGCCCGTGCCGGCCGTCCTCGCGCCAGCGCGGGCGGCCGGCGGCGGTGGCGGGCAGCCGCTCGACGTGCGCCACGTCCGGGCGCCAGGCCGGGAAGAGCTCGACGTCGGTCAGCACCTCCCAGACAGCGCCGGGCGACTGCGCCAGCTCCAGGCCGCCGCCGCTGACGTGCTCCACCGGCAGCCGCCGTCCGGCCGCCCACACCGTCGCCAGCGCCCCGGCGGCACCCGCCGCCAGCACCGCCGCCGCGGCACCCGCCCATCGCCATCCGCTCATCCGCCGGCTCCTCGCACCCTGCCGCCCGGCCCGGTTCCCGCAGCCTGCTGTTCCCATCATCGCGCCGCCGCCGTGCTGCGGCGCGGGCGGGCGACCGGCGGACGCCGGACGGCCCGGATAACCGGTGGATCGTGGCCGTCCCCTCCCCCAGACTGTCCCGGTGGCCCGGCGGAACGGGGCTTCAAAGCCCGTAGGCTGGGCAGGTAGGGAACCATGGAGCGAGGCGTTCCATGGGTGACGAGAGGTTCGACCGTCGGCATCCGGCCCGCCGGCGCCCGGGCAGTTCAGGCCGGGCGGGGCGGCGGTGGCCGACCGGAGGGAGACGCTGGGTGATCGAGCTGGAAGATGTTCCCGAGTTGATCGACCCGGTGATGGTCTGCGCCTTCGAGGGGTGGAACGACGCGGGCGACGCCGCCTCCGCGGCTCTGGCGCATCTGGACGAGACCTGGGGCGGCAAGGTGTTCGCCGCGCTCGACGCGGAGGACTACTACGACTTCCAGGTCAACCGGCCGACCGTGTGGCTGGACGGCGGCGTGCGCCGGATCACCTGGCCGACCACCCGGCTCTCGGTGATCCGGGTGACCGAGCCGAAGACCCGGGACGTCGTGCTGGTGCGCGGCATCGAGCCGAGCATGCGCTGGCGCTCCTTCTGCAACGAGCTGCTCGGCTTCGCGCACGAGCTGGGCGTCGAGCTGGTGGTGATCCTGGGCGCGCTGCTCGGCGACACCCCGCACAGCCGTCCGGTGCCGGTCAGCGGCGTCACCTCCGACCCCGAGCTGGCCCGCCGGCTGGACCTGGAGGAGAGCCGTTACGAGGGACCGACCGGGATCGTCGGGGTGCTGCAGGAGGCCTGCACGCACGCCGGGGTGCCGGCGGTGACGCTGTGGGCGGCGGTGCCGCACTACGTCGCGCAGCCGCCGAACCCGAAGGCCACCCTGGCGCTGATCAACAAGCTGGAGGACCTGCTGGACCTGCGCATCCCGCCGGGCGAGCTCGGCGAGGACGCCCGGGCCTGGCAGCTGGGCGTGGACCAGCTGGCCGCCGAGGACAGCGAGGTCGCCGAGTACGTCCAGCAGCTGGAGGAGGCGCAGGACACCGCCGAGCTGCCGGAGGCCTCGGGCGACGCGATCGCCCGCGAGTTCGAGCGCTACCTGCGGCGCCGGGAGAACGTCGGGCCGACCGGGGAGAAGCCGGTCGCCGGGCACGCCACCGCGGAGCGGCCCGCCGATCCGGAGCCGCCGTCCGCCCGGGAGAGCCAGGACGGCGCCGAGGACGACTGAGCCGCCGCGGCACCCGTGGAACGGCGCGAAGGGGCGCCGGGACCGTTCGGTCCCGGCGCCCCTTCGGTGTGTGTGCCGCTGTGCCGCTAGAGGGCCACGCCGAGCAGCGCGTCCACGGTGCGGGTGACCAGGCCGGGGGCTCCGATGTCGGTGCCGCCCTCGGCCTGCTGCGCGGCGGCCCAGCGGTCCACCGCGGCCAGCGCGGCGGGCGCGTCCAGGTCCTCGGCGAGCGCCGCGCGGACCTCGGCGAGCAGCTGCTCGGCGGCCGGCCCGTCCGGCCGGGAGACCGCGGCACGCCAGCGGGCGAGCCGCTCGACGGCCTCGTCCAGGGTGGCCTTGGTCCACTCCCAGTCCTCGCGGTAGTGGTGCGAGAGCAGGGCGAGGCGGATCGCGGCCGGGTCGACGCCCTCGCGGCGCAGCGCCGAGACGAAGACCAGGTTGCCGCGGGACTTGGACATCTTGTGGCCGTCCAGGCCGACCATGCCGGCGTGCACGTACGCCCTGGCGTACGGGTGGTCGCCGGTGGCCACCTGGGCGTGCGAGGCGCCCATCTCGTGGTGCGGGAAGGAGAGGTCGCTGCCGCCGCCCTGGATGTCGAAGGACATGCCGAGGAACTGCAGCGCGATGGCGACGCACTCGATGTGCCAGCCGGGGCGGCCGTGGCCGAGCTCGGTGTCCCAGGCGGGCTCGCCGGGGCGGGCGGCCAGCCAGAGCAGGGCGTCCAGCGGGTGGCGCTTGCCGGGGCGGTCCGGGTCGCCGCCGCGCTCGGCGAAGACCGGGCGCATGGCGTCCCGGGCGAGGCCGGAGACCTCGCCGAAGCGCGGGTCGGACTCGACCGAGAAGTAGATGTCGCCGTCCAGCTCGTAGGCGGCCCCGCTCGCCAGCAGCTTCTGGACCAGCGGGACGATCCACGGGATGGACTCGACGGCGCCGATGTAGTGGGCCGGCGGGAGCAGCCGCAGCGCGGTCATGTCCTCGCGGAAGAGCGCGGTCTCGCGCTCGGCGAGGGCCACCCAGTCCTGGCCGGTCTCGACCGCGCGCTGCAGCAGCGGGTCGTCGACGTCGGTGACGTTCTGCACGTAGAGGACGTCGTGGCCGGCGTCCTTCCACACCCGCTGCACCAGGTCGAAGGCGTTGTAGGTGGCGGCGTGGCCCATGTGGGTCGCGTCGTAGGGGGTGATGCCGCAGACGTAGATCCGGGCGGTGCCGTCCTGCGGCACGACCTCCCGGACGCCGCCCGTCGCGGTGTCGTGGATTCGAAGGGGGAGCCCCTGACCAGGCAGGGCGGGAACCTCGGAGGCGGGCCAGGCATGCATGGCATTGACTTTAACCGTGCGAACATTTGAAAGCCTAACCAGTCGGCAAGATCGACTGGATTCGCTTCCTTTCGTGGCCCGAGCGGTTCCGGATCGATGGCGTCCGGCGCTTGACAGCACCGGACGGCCCTCACCGCATGGCGTCGCCGCTCCGCCCCGCGCACGGCCTCGCGGGGCGGAGCGGGCGGACGGGACGCCCGGCCGGCCCTGCCGCCGACCGGACGTCCGTGACCCTCCGGTCAGCGGCCGGAGCCGCTACAACCGCCGCCAGAGGGCCGGCACGTTCGGCGGCTCCCACCCGGTGATGGCCGTGTGCCCCTGGAGGCACTGGTAGGAGGCGCCGCCGTAGGTGACGCGGTCACCCGCGTTGTAGAAGGTGCCGGCGGCCCAGGTGCCGCCCGGGGGCGGCGTGGTCGGACCGGTCGGGGTCGGACCGGTGGGGGTCGGGGTCGGGGTCTGCGCCACGTTGAGCACGAAGTCGTACGTGCCCTCCTTGGCCGAGCCGACCTGCCGGACGTTCATCAGCAGCCGCGCGTCGTAGATGGTGTCGGTGGCGTTGCGCGGCTCGTTCGGGAAGTACAGCTGGGTGGTGACCACCGGCCGGTTGGGCGCCTGGAGCTTGACGTGGATGTGCCGGGTACGGCCCGGGTAGAGGCCGGGCACGATCGTGGTCAGGCTGAACGCGCCCTGGGCGTTGGTGAACTGGTGGCCACGGAAGGTGAAGCCGACGTTGTCGTAGTTGCCGTTCACGTCCGCCTGCCAGAAGTCCATCAGGACGTTGGCCAGCGGCAGGCAGGCGCGGCCGAAGACGTAGCCGCTGACGGTGAGCCGGGTGCCCGGGGTGCTGTCGGTGATGAGCGAGGTGCGCAGCGGGGAGTTGGGCTTGAAGTAGGGGCCCTCGGTCTGCTCGATGGTCGGGGCGTCGCCGTCGTGGCACTCGGGGGTGAACTCCGGCATCTCGCCGGTGCCGACCCGGTCGCGGGCCAGCGCGACGCCTCCGCCGACCAGCAGCGGCGCGGTGCCGAGCACGGCGGCGGCCCGGAGGACGGTCTTGCGGCTGATCCGGCGGTCGGTCGGACCGTCCGTCCCGGTGAGAGGCTCTTCGGACGCGGGCATGCGCCGACTCCTTCGGTGTGAGTGTGGGGGATCTGGTGGTGCTGTCCGGGGGGCGGCCCTTGCCATGGTGGGGGCATGACAAGGACCGGGCCGGCGGGCCGCCCGCTCGCGCCGGGCGGCCCGCCGGTGGCCAGCAGTCAACCTACGGGCCGTCCGGAGCCGCCGCGATGGACGTGATCCGGGGATCGTGGTGATTTCCTCCGACCCGCGTCCGGAACTCCCCCGGCGTCATCCCGGTCTCCCGGCGGAAGAACCGGCAGAAGTACGCCGGATCGCCGAAGCCCGCCTCCCTGGCCACCTGTCGTACCGTCAGTTCGGTGCAGGCCAGCAGGCGTTTGGCCTCCAGCGTCTGCTGCTGGCGGATCAGCCGGCCCGGGGTGCGGCCGGTCGCCTGCTTGACCATCGCCTGCAGATGGCCGGAGGAGACGCCCAGCTCGTGCGCGCAGGAGGCGACCGAGCGCTGCAGCCCGCCCGGGCCGGCGATCAGCCGGGTGAAGGCGGCCGCGAGGTCCGGGGTGCGGCCCGGCTGCCCGCCCGCGCCGCCGGGCGAACAGGCCCGCAGGGCGCGCACCACGAGGATGTGCAGGCTGGCCCGCAGCACGCCCGGGTAGCCGGCCGGTCGGGCCCGGTACTCGGCCTCCATGTCCGCCAGCAGCCCGGCGATCGGCCCGGCCTGCTCGCCGAGGCGCACCGCCGGGCGGGAGGCCAGGGTGCGCAGCGCGGCGAGGTCCTGGGGGTGGGACAGCAGGAAGTCCTCGTTGAACAGCACGACCTGTCCGGTGAGGTCGTCCGCGTCCACCCAGTAGTGCACCTGCCCGGGGGCGATCACGCACAACTGCGGGGGCTGCACCGGCCGCTGGACCAGGTCCAGGACGTGGGCGCCGCGCCCGCCGGTGACGTAGACGATCTCGTAGAAGGAGTGCCGGTGGGGGAAGCCGGCCCGGGACAGCGGGCCGATCGCGTCGAAGCTGCCGATCGCGAACGGGAGCAGATGCGGCAGCGGTACCTGGAGGCGGTGCAGCGGCAGGTCCAGGTGGGGGGTGGTCCGTTGCTCGTCCATCGTCGCAGTGTGCTGCCCGGGAGCGCACCGGTCCAGACCATTACCGGCTGACCGGGTCGATGGACCGTCGGGGAAAGGGGCCCGCCCGCCTGCGAACCGTCGGTCCGGCCGACGGGCCACCAGCTAAATGGGGGGCCAGGGGATGGAGGGCCAGTCCTCGGAGGGCAGGGGGTGGGCGCCGGTGGCGCGCAGCTCGGCCACCCGGGCGCGGGCGGCGTCCAGTTCGGCGGCGGTCAGGTGGGGGGCCAGCCGCTCCCCCAGCGCGCCGTCCAGCTGCTCGGCCAGCCGGGCCAGCACCGCGGACGCCTCGGCGGGCAGCGGCCGGCCGGCCCAGCCCCAGAGCAGGGTGCGCAGCTTGCCCTCGGTGTTGAAGGTGACGCCGTGGTCGATGCCGTAGAGCCGGCCATCGGCGGCCGGGATCAGGTGGCCGCCCTTGCGGTCGGCGTTGTTGAGGACGGCGTCCAGCACCGCGAGCCGGCGCAGCCGCGGGTCGTCGGGGTGGACCAGCAGCGCGGTGCGCCCGTCGCCGACCTCGGCCCGGACGATCGGCAGCCAGCCGTCCTCGGGGCCGCTCGGGTCCTGAAGGGCGAGCAGCGGGGCGGCGTCCGGGTCGGGCTCCACCCAGAGCTGCACCATGCCGGGGCCGTGCGGGCCCTCGCGCAGCACGGTGGGCGGGACGAGGCCCCAGCCGGTGGCGGCGGACAGCTCGTACGCGGCGACCTCGCGGCCGGCCAGGGTGCCGTCCGGGAAGTCCCAGAGCGGGCGCTCGCCGGCCACCGGCTTGTAGACGGCCTGGGCCGCGCGGCCGTCGTCCGCGGTGACGGTGCAGTAGAGGGCGGCGTTGGAGGCGTCGGTGAGCCGGCCGTGCACGGTCAGCGCGCCCTCGCGCAGCAGCCGCAGCGCACCGGGCGGGTCGGCGGCGAGGGCGGCGGCCTCGGCGGGGTCGGACCGCGGCGGCTCCGGCGGGTCGGCGGGCCGCGCGGCCGGCGCGTTCAGCGCCGGTACCCGTTCGCGCGCGGGCACAGGTGGCCCTCCGGGTCGAGCGGCAGGTTGCAGAACGGACAGGGCGTGCGGCCGGCGGCGACGAGGTCCAGCGCCCGCTTGGCGAACACCCGGGCCATCGCGCCGGAGAGCCGCACCCGGAGCATGTCGGGGCCGTTCTCGTCGTCCTCGAAGACGGCGGCGCCCTCCTCCTCGCCCTCCTCTTCCTCGACCAGCGCCTGGGCCTCGACCACCAGGCAGCCGTCCACGCTGTCCCAGGCGAGCGCCATCGTGCCGACCCGGAACTCCTGCTCCAGCGGCAGGTCCAGCGGCGCGGTGTCCAGCAGGTCCTGCGGGGCGGCGGCCGGGATGGTGGCCGAGCCGCCGCTGCGGCGCAGCGCCTCGTCGAGGACCTCGTCGATCCGCTCGGCGAGCGCGGCGACCTGGGTCTTCTCCAGCAGCACGCTGGTGATCCGCCCACGGGCGCTGGCCTGCAGGTAGAACGCCCGGGCGCCGGGCTGGCCGACGGTGCCGGCCACGAACCGTTCGGGCTGGTCGTAGAAGAAGACCTGACGGGTCACGCTCTCGCTCCGGGTCGTATCGATCGTCGTGGACGTCCGCGGACGCCGCTGGGCTCGGTCGGGGGTCGGGGCTGGGTGGTCCGGGGTGCCCGGGCCGGCGGCGCGGGGACCCATTGGTCACCCTACGACCTCCGGGGCCGCACCGGGGAGCCGAGGCCCCGGTGGGGCCGGGCGGGGGCGGGGCTGCGCGGGGGCGGGGCGGACGGCTCAGGCCGTGCCGGTGGAGCCGCCGACCACCGCGTCCCCGCTCGGGCCGCCCCGGCCGTCGGGGCCGGCGGGCCGCGGGGCGAGGGAGGCGAGGTCGCCGGTGTCGCCCATCCGCAGCACGAAGGGCCGGCGCGCGGTGTAGCGGATCGCGGTGACCGAGCACGGGTCGACGTTGATCCGCTGGAAGTGGTCCAGGTGCAGGCCGAGCGCGTCGGCCACCACCGCCTTGATCACGTCGCCGTGCGAGCAGGCGATCCAGACCGCGTCCTCGCCGTGCTCGGCGGCGATCTTCTCGTTCCACTCGCGGACCGCGCCCACCGTGCGGTGGCTCAGCTCGCGCAGCGACTCGCCGCCGGGGAAGGCGGCCGCCGCCGCGTGGTCCTGGACGGTGCGCCACAGCGGCTCCTCGGCCAGCTCGGCCAGCGGCCGGCCGGTCCACTCGCCGTAGTGGCACTCGCCGAGCCGCTCGTCCAGCGCCGGACCGGCCAGCTCGGGGCGGGCGGCGAGCAGCGGCTCCAGGGTCTGCCGGCAGCGCTCCAGCGGGCTGCTGACCGCCTGGACCAGCCGGACCGGGGCGAGCCGGTCGGCGAGCGCGGCGGCCTGCGCGCGTCCGGCGTCGTCGAGTTCCACCCCGGGCGTCCAACCGGCCAGGATTCCGGCGGTGTTCGCGGTGGAGCGGCCGTGGCGGACGAGCAGCAGGGTGGGCATGGGGCCTACCCTACGGCCTCCCGGGCCCCGGGGGCCCGTCTCCTGGATCCTCGCCCCGGCCCGGGCTGGTCCCCAAGGGGCGTCCCGGAGGCGACAATGGCCCGCATGATCGTCCATTGCGCCATCTACCGCGACGGCCGACCGGTCGCGACGCCCGCGGACCCGGCCGGCAGCCTCGCCGCCGCGCGGAAGGCGGGCCCGGGCGGCTTCGTCTGGATAGGCCTGTTCGAGCCCACCGCCGAGGAACTCGACCGGGTCGGCGGCGAGTTCGGCCTGCACCCGCTGGCCGTCGAGGCGGCGGTCGCCGCCCGCCAGCGCCCCAAGGTGGAGACCTACCGGGACTCGCTGTTCGTCGCGCTGAAGACGCTCGGCTACCACCCCGGCGGGCACGCGGTGACCAGCGGCGAGGTGATGCTCTTCGTCGGCGCGGACTTCGTGATGACCGTCCGGCACGGCGCCGACAGCCCGCTCGGGGACCTGCGGTCCCAGCTGGAGCAGCAGCCCGAGGTGCTCAAGTACGGCCCGAGCGCCGTGCTGCACTCGGTCTGCGACACGGTGGTGGACGGCTACCTGGACGTGGTCGTCGGCATCCAGGCGGACCTGGACGAGCTGGAGTCGGACGTGTTCGCGCCGGGCCGGGTGGGGCGCGACATCGCCGGCCGGATCTACGGCTACAAGCGGCAGCTGGTGACCGTCCGCCGGGCCACCGGTCCGCTGGTCGACGCGATGCTGCGGCTGGAGCGCGGCGGCGTGCCGTACGTCCGGGCCGAGGCGGTGCCCTACCTGCGCGACGTCTCCGACCACCTGGCCCGCACCAACGACCAGGTGGAGGGCATGGACCGGCTGCTGTCGGACATCCTCGCCGCCAATCTGGCGCAGGTCAGCGTGCAGCAGAACAACGACATGCGGAAGATCTCCGCCTGGGCGGCGCTGGCCGCCGTGCCGACGATGATCGCCGGCGTGTACGGGATGAACTTCGAGCACATGCCCGAGCTGCGCCAGCCGTGGGGCTACCCGGCGGCGGTCTCGCTGATGGTGGTGGTCTGCGTGGTGCTGCACCGGGTGTTCAAGCGGCACGACTGGCTCTGAGGCGGTCCCGCCCCGTGCGGCACCACGGGGCGGGACGGCGGCCGTCAGGCGAGGCCGGCGCGCTCCAGCGCCTCGACGCCGGTGCGCAGCGCGGTGATCCGCTCGTCGAGCGTGAAGCCGGCCGGGGCCAGGGTGAGCGTGGTGACGCCCGCGTCGGCGTAGGCCTGCATCCGGTCGGCGATCCGGGCGGTGTCGCCGATCAGCGAGGTGGCGTCGATGAGGTCGTGCGGGACGGCGGCGGCCGCGCCCGCGTAGTCCTTGGCCAGGTAACGCTCCTGGACCTCGTCGGCGGCCTGCTCGTAGCCCATCCGGCGGGCGAGCTGGTTGTAGAAGTTCTTCTCCTTGCTGCCCATGCCGCCGATGTAGAGCGCGGTGTAGGCGCGCTGGGAGTCGACGCCGGCCCTGATGTCCTCGCCGACCGCGATGGCCACGGTCGGGCAGACGTCGAAGCCGTCGAACTCCCGGCCCGGCTCGGCGCCGGCCTTGGCGCGGCCGGCCTTCAGCGGGTCCAGCGAGAGCGCGGCGTGCGCGGGGTCGAAGAAGATGCCGAGCCAGCCGTCGGCGATCTCGCCGGTCTGCTCCAGGTTCTTCGGGCCGATCGCGGCGATGTACAGCGGGATGCGCTCGCGCACCGGGTGCACGGTGAGCTTGATCGGCTTGCCGGGGCCGCCGGGCAGCGGCAGCGTCCAGTGGGCGCCCTCGTGGACCAGCCGCTCGCGGGACATCGCCTTGCGGATGATCTCCACGTACTCGCGGGTGCGGGCCAGCGGCTTGTCGAACTTCACGCCGTACCAGCCCTCGGAGACCTGCGGGCCGGAGACGCCGAGGCCGAGCCGGAAGCGGCCGCCGGAGAGGGTGTCCAGGGTGGCGGCGGTCATCGCGGTCATCGCCGGGGTGCGGGCCGGGATCTGGAAGATCGCCGAGCCGACGTCGATCCGCTCGGTCCTCGCGGCGACGTAGGAGAGCACCGTGGCCGCGTCCGAGCCGTACGCCTCGGCGGCCCAGCAGACCGCGTAGCCGAGCCGGTCGGCCTCCTGGGCGACGGCGATGTTGTCGGCGTCCATGCCGAGTCCCCAGTAGCCGAGGTTGATGCCGAGTCGCATGGGCACTGCCTTCCAGTCGGGTTGCTCGGGAGCGCGACGACGCGTCCGGCCGACATGCTACTGGCCAGTAGGCGTGGCGCGGGTCACATTCCGGCCGCCGGTCGCCGCGGTCCCGTCCGGTGTGCCCGGCGGTGATCGTCCTGCGGGTCTGCACACCTGCCCGGGCACCGGCCGCTACGCTCAGCCGACGTGGGGCGCCGCGTCCCACCTGCGAGTTTGTCCCCGTCGGGCGCGCCGCCCCGCAGCGCCCCGCCACCGCACCTTCGGCCAGTGAGAGGGCCCGCCCGATGGAAAAGCGTCACCTCGGCCGCACCGGGCTGCAGGTCTCCCGGCTCGGCCTCGGCACCATGACCTGGGGCCGCGACACCGACGAGCAGGAGGCCGCCGAACAGCTCAAGGAGTTCGTCGACGCCGGCGGCAACCTCGTCGACACCGCCAACGTCTACGCCGACGGCGACGCCGAGTACCTGCTCTCCCGTCTGACCGACAGCCTCGTCCCCCGCTCCGAGCTGGTCATCGCCACCAAGGCGGGCAGCGTGCCGGCCTCCGGCCGCCGCTTCGACGGCTCGCGCGGCCACCTGCTCGCCGCGCTCGACGCCTCGCTGCGCCGGCTCGGCACCGACTACGTCGACTTCTGGCAGGTGCACGCCTTCGACCCGGCCACCCCGGTCGAGGAGACCCTGTCCGCCCTGGACATCGCCGTCTCCTCCGGCCGCGCCCGCTACGTCGGGGTCTGCGACTTCAGCGGCTGGCAGCTCGCCAAGGCCGCCACCTGGCAGCACGCCCACCACGGCCGGGTGCCGCTGGCCGGGGCGCAGCTGGAGTACTCGCTGCTCCAGCGCGGCATCGAGCGCGAGGCCCTGCCGGCCGCCCGGGACGCCGGGGTGGGCCTGCTGGCCGGCTCCCCGCTCGGGCGCGGGGTGCTCACCGGCAAGTACCGGCACGGGCTGCCGCAGGACTCGCGCGGCGCCTCGCCCTACCTGTCCGGGTTCGTCCAGCCCTACCTCGGCGGACGCGCCCGGCGGATCGTGGACGCCGTCGCCACCGCCGCCGACGGGCTCGCCAGCAGCCCGCTGGCGGTCGCGCTCGCCTGGGTGCGGGACCGCCCGGGGGTGACCAGCGCGCTGGTCGGGGCGCGGACCGCCGGGCAGTTGCAGGCGGCGCTGTCGGTGGAGGCGCTTACGCTTCCGGAGGAGATCCGCGGTGCGCTCGACGACATCTCGGCGCCGGTCCACCGCTACCCCGACCAGGGGTGGAGCGAGCTGTAGCGGCCGTTCGACCCCGTGACCCGAGCCTGCCCGAACCGACCGACCGCCGGACGACCGGCCGCCCCGTGCGGCCCCGGACCGGCCCGACCCGGCCGACCGCCCGCACCAGGGGCGGGCGGCGCCCAGCATGTGGAGTTGAGCTTTTGTGGAGCGGACGATGACTGACGCGGAGAACGGCGCTCCGGAGGAGGCCTCGGCGGGCTCGGGCGTCGTTCCGGGGCAGGCCTCGCCTGAGCCGGACGCGGCGACGTCGGACGCGGAGCTTTCGGCCGGCCCGGCGGACCGGGCGGCGGCGGTCGCGGCCCTGGCGGAGCAGGTGCGGTCGGTCGGCCGCTCCGCCGACGGCGCCGAGGGCCCGGCGGCCGAGCCCGCCGCGGCCGGGACCGGCGGCCCGGTGACCGACGAGCAGCGGGCGCAGGCGCTCAAGGCCACCGCCGAGGTGCTGACCTCGGGCGGCGCCCCGGCCCAGCTGGCCACCGCCGCCGTGGCCGTGTTCGGCGACGGCGCGGCCGAGCAGCTCCGCGCGGACCCGTGGGCCGTGCTCGCCCTGCCGGGCGTGCGCCCGGAGCACGCCGACGGCTTCGCCCGCGGCCTGCTCGGCCCGGCCGCCGGCCCCGGCGACCAGCGGCGCGCCCAGGCCCTGGTCGGCTGGCTGCTGGAGCAGGCGACCCTGCGCGGGCACTCGGCCCTGGAGATCGGCGAGGTGGCCGCCGGGCTGGAGCGCCTCGGCGTGCCGGACTCCGCCGCCGCCATCCAGGCCGCCGTGGTCGACGGCCGGGCGATGCCGTTCCAGGAGGAGCTCACCGGCGCCGAGGCACACGCGGCCGGCGGGGACGAGGAGGACGAGCCGCCGACCCGGACCCTGCTCGCCCTGGAGCGGCTGGCGCTGGCCGAGGAGAGCCTGGCCGACGGCCTGGTCCGCCTGATGTCCACCTTCGTCCCCGGCGAGGACCCGGCGGAGGACGGCGACGCCGAGGCCGAGGCCGACACCGAGGCCGACACCGAGGGAGACGCCGACGGTGCCCCGGAGGCCGCCGAGGAGGCGCCCGCCGCCCCCGGCCCGGCCGCCTGGGAGGCCGCCGCGGCCGCCGCCCCGTCCTCCTCCGCGACCGCCCTGGTCCGGGCCGCCGCCGAGAGCGCGCTGGTACTGCACACCGGCGGCGAGGCCGCCCGCGCCGAACCGGCCGCCCTGCTGGCCGCCGCGACCGGCCTCGGCCTGCGGGCCTGGGCCGTCACCTGGACCGACCACGGCCGGGACGCCTTCGCCGCGCTCGCCCCGCTCGCCGATGCCCCCGCACCGGCGCCGGTCGCCACGCTGGCCGAGCTGCTCGCCGGCGCCGCCGGCCCCGGCCGGGACGCCGACGGCACGCTCGCGCTCGACCTGCTGATCGTGCTGGACGCCCCGCTGCTGGACGTCGAGCTGGCCGCCACCCTGCTGGAGTCGCTGGCGGACGGCACCCGCCTGGTGCTCAGCGGCGACCCCGGCCAGCTCTGGTCGGCCGGGCCCGGCCGGTTCTTCGCCGACCTGCTGGCCGCCAAGGCCTGCCCGGCCGTCGCCTCCCGCACCCCCGACTTCGGGCCGATCGGCGAGCTGGTCTCCGGCATCGGCATCGGCGAGCTCCAGCCGGTCGAGGCGCCCGACAAGGAGGTGGTCATCCTGACCGCCAAGGACGCCGCCGAGGCCGTCCACCGGGCCGTCCAGCTGCTGACCGACTCCATTCCGCGCGCCCTCGGCATCCCGTCCGAGCAGGTCGTGCTGCTCACCCCCGGGCACGGCGGCGGGGCCGGCACCCGCGCGCTGAACGCCGCCGCCAAGGCCCGGCTCAACCCGGGCCCGGGCCGGTTCGGCGGCTTCGACCCGGGCGACCGGGTCGCCGACTCGCCCGCGCCCGGCCACACCCGGCTGGCCCGGGTGCTCGACGGCGACGCGGCCGGCCTGCACCTGGAGTACCCGGACGGCTCGCGCCGCACCGTCCCGCCCGCCGAGGCCGGCAAGCTGCGGCACGGCTGGGCGCTGACCGTCCACCAGGCGGTCGGCCGCCACTGGCCGGGCGCGGTGGTGGTGCTCCCGGACGACGCGGCCGCGGCGCTCACCCGGCAGTGGGTCTACACGGCGTTCGGCCGCGGCGAGCGCCACCTCTCGGTGGTCCACGCCGCCGGCCCGGCGCTCGCCCAGGCCGTCGCCGAGCGCCCGGCGGCGCCCCGCACCACCCGGCTGCGCGCGATCCTCGCGGAGAACGCGGCCGAGTCCTACTGACCTCCGCCGACCTCCGCGCGCCGCGCGCCCGGAACGACCGCAGGGCCCCCTCGGAGTGCGAGGGGGCCCCTGCGGCTTCTCGGGTGCGTGACCGGGGCCCGGCGGGAGGGTGGGCGGCGCTCCCCGCCCGGGACCGGACCGCCGGGCCCGTCGACCGGTGCGAGGAACGTCCGAAATCATGCCCCTGAAGCACCCGTTCCGCCCCGCGCGCCGGGGCGCGGGGCTCGGGCAGCGAGGGTCGATCGAGGGTCAGTCGTCGAGGTCCTCGTCGTCGTAGACCTCGCTCACGTCGAAGCGGCAGATCAGCAGCTGCGGATCCGCGTGCTCGAACGGCTCCGGCAGCCACTCGCCCGGCTCGCTCGGCTCGGCGGCCGCCACCCAGAGCGTGGAGTCGGCCTCCTCCAGCCCGAACTCCTCGCTGCGGGCCGCGATCTCGTCCGGCTCGAACTCTCCGAACAGCACGCCGATCGCGGCGTTCACCCCGCCGCCGTCCGAGCCGCCGCCGGGGGTCAGCGAGTCGTCCAGCCGCTCGGCCTGGGCGCGCAGCCGCTTCGGGTCGACGACGTGGTAGTCGCGGCGGATCAGCACACTGATCGCCTCGGGCTGCTCCGGGCCGTGGTACCCGCCCGGGCCCTCGTCGCCGGGGACCTCGAAGGGGGTGACCTCGTCGTAGACCTCGTAGAGGAGTTGGTCGTACGCGATGGCCGCCGTCGCGAGCTGCTCGTAGGCGGTGGACACAGCGGAATCGTCCGCTGCGCTGTGGCTTGACACCGCTTCCAGATGACGGTCGATGGCGGCCTTGACCGCCTCGGCGGCGGCGCGTACCTCGGCAATGGTGGGCTGCGCGGCATCAGACATGGAGCAGACGCTATCTCCCCTCGGTGCCGGTACGCACAGCGGTTGTCACCTACACCCGCGATTTCACCGCAACTTCCCCCCCGATGTCCGTTCCGCGTGGTTCTGTCCCCCGGGGCGCCGCCCGGCGGCGCGCGCCCGGCGCCCGAGCGGACCGTTCACGCGGGCCGTCCGGGTGCCGCTTCGCGCGGCGCGCCGGGGGTATGCCGTCCCCAGGAGCAACGGAACTGATGCGCTGTCAGTGCGGTGCGGGCCGGGGCGGTCGAAAAATCCCCGGCCCGCTGTCGGAGGCAGGCCGTAGGCTTGCTCGCAGGCGTCCCACAGGAGGAGCGTTTTGACCCCACCGAAGCCGGTCCGGCAGCCGGAGTACGAGTACCAGTCGCTGCGCATGCCGCGCGGGACGTCCCGCAACGCGGCACGCCAACTGCTCACCGATCACGCCGAGTACGGGCACTGGGAACTGGACAGGCTCCGCCTCTTCCCGGACGGCAGCCGCACGGTGCTGCTGCGCCGGCGGATCATCCGGCAGGTCCGGAGCTGGTGACGGCGGACGCGCGGCGGGCAGGCCCGCCGCGCGTCCGGTACGTCCGGTGGGGCCGAGGCGCCCCGCGTGCTCAGCGGGCGCCGGCGCGGGCGCGGCGGTAGAGCACCCCACCGCCGAGCAGCAGGGCCAGGCCGGCCCCGCCGAGCAGCTCGGTGCCGCCGGCACCGGTGGCGGCCAGCTGGTGATCGGCCTCCACGGCCGGGGCGGCGGTACGGGCCGCGGCGGGACGCGCCTGCGCCGGGGCCGCCGACGGCGCAGCCTCGGTCGGGCCGCCCGCCCGGGGGGTGCCTTCGACGGCGCTCTCGGAGGCCGGCGGCACGGCGGGCGGCGGCGCGTTGTGCGGGTCGTGCTCCTCCGGGCAGTCCTCCTCCGGCACGGCGGGCGTGCTGGGCGCGGGCGCGGCGGCGTTGACGCAGGTGTTGCCGTACGCCGGGTTGAGGGCGCCGACCACGTCGATGGAGTTGCCACAGGCGTTGACCGGGATGTGCACCGGGGCCTGGACGCTGTTGCCGGAGATCACGCCGGGTGAACCGGTGGCCGTGCCGGAGGCTGCCGCCCCCGCCACCCCCGAGGCCGCACCCGCGGCACTCGAGGCCGAACCGGCCGCACCCGAACCGGCCGCGCCGGAGCCGGCGGCACCCGAACCCGGCAGTGCGCCGCCGTTCTGGCTACCGCCCGGGTGGGCACCGCCCGGCTGCCCGCCACCGTTCTGGGCACCGCCGGTGTGGCCGCCGTTCTGGGCGCCGCCCGCGTGCGCGCCGCCGCCGGGACGCCCCGAGCTGTTGGCGCAGGTGTTGCCGAAGGCCGGGTTCAGCAAGCCGATCACGTCGATCGTGTTGCCGCAGGCGTTGATCGGCACTTCGACCGGCACCTGCACCGAGTTGCCGGAAGCGACGCCCGGCGAGCCTGCCGTGACACCCTCCGCGCCGGCGCCCGCGTAGGCGTAGCCGGCGGTCGAGGCCAGCACACTGCCGGTGGCCACGGCTGTGAGGAGCCCCTTCTTGGCTGCGTTCCTCATATTTTCCCCTGACATTTTGAGACGACGTGACGACCCTCCGAAAGTCGGAATTTCCGAATGGGTGGAGAGGTCCTCGGCTGCATGGGAGAGAACGAAGGAACCCTTGGGGAGGTTGGCCGGCACGACCCTCATTCACCCTTTCGAGGGATATTACGGAGTGACCATGGGGCGGGCCCGGAAAACAAGCGCCCCCGGCACGGCGCGCACGCCGCCCGGGGGCCCGGCTCAACGACCGGAATGGGCTCAGACGTTGAGGCAGGTGTTGCCGAACGTCGGGTTCAGCAGGCCGACCACGCTGATGGTGTTGCCGCACGCGTTGACCGGGATGTGCACCGGAACCTGGATCTGGTTGCCGGACAGCACGCCCGGGGAACCGGCGGCCACACCCTCGGCCCCGCTGTGGGCGGAGGCGACACCCGAAACGGCGAGCACCAGGCCACCGGCGGCGGCGGTCACGGCGGCGATCTTCTTGACCTTCATCATTCCTCCTGTATGAACACCCGGATATCGGTCCCGGGTCGTCACAGGGAGGAACGACGTTGCGGCGAACGGGGTACGGAACAGCCGTCCGCTTCACCCAGACCGGTGATACGACGAACAGGAAATCGATCTGTCAGAACGGCGATGGCCCGCTCCCGGATCCTCCGGAAGCGGGCCGCCACCCGGTGCCCAGCAGGGCGCAGCAGGGCTCAGCAGGCGTCGATGAACCGGTCCAGCACCCGCACGCCGAACTTCAGGCCGTCCACCGGCACCCTCTCGTCCACGCCGTGGAACATCCCGGCGAAGTCCAGGTCCGGCGGCAGCTGCAGCGGGGCGAAGCCGAAGCAGCGGATCCCGAGGTCCTGGAACGACTTGGCGTCCGTCCCGCCGGAGAGGCAGTACGGCACCGCACGGGCGATCGGGTCCTCGGCGCGCAGCGCGGTCTGCATCGCCTCCACCAGGGCGCCGTCGAAGCCGGTCTCGATCGCCTTGTCCGAGTGCAGGCTCTCGCGCTTGACCCGCGGGCCGAGCACGCTGTCCAGCTCGGCCAGGAACTCCTCCTCGTAGCCGGGCAGGAAGCGGCCGTCCACGTGCGCGGTGGCCTGGCCGGGGATCACGTTGACCTTGTAGCCGGCGCCGAGCATGGTCGGCTGGGCGGTGTTGCGCAGCGTGGTGCCGATCATCTTGGCGATGCCGCCGAGCACCCGCAGCGTCTCGTCCATGTTCTCCGGGTCGAGTTCGACGCCGAGCGCGTCCGACAGCTCGTCCAGGAAGGCCCGCACGGTCTTGGTGATCCGCAGCGGGAACTGGTGCCGCCCGAGGCGGGCGACCGCCTCGCACAGCTCGGTGATGGCGTTGTCGTCGTTCTCCATCGACCCGTGCCCGGCCCGGCCCTCGACCGTGAGCCGCATCCAGTGCATGCCCTTCTCGGCCGTCTCCACCAGGTAGAGCCGGGTGCGGTCGTTGACCGTGAAGGAGAAGCCGCCGACCTCGCCGATCGCCTCGGTCACGCCCTCGAAGAGGCCCGGGTGCTTGTCCACCAGGTACCGGGCGCCGTAGGTGCCGCCCGCCTCCTCGTCGGCCAGGAAGGCCAGCACCAGGTCGCGCGGGGGCTTGCGGCCGGTGCGCAGCCGGTCACGGACCACCGCGAGGGTCATCGCGTCCATGTCCTTCATGTCCACCGCGCCGCGTCCCCAGACGCAGCCGTCCGCGATCTCGCCGGCGAACGGGTCGTACGTCCAGTCCGCGGCGTTGGCCGGCACGACGTCGGTGTGGCCGTGGATCAGCAGGCCCGGACGCGAGCGGTCCTCGCCCTCGATCCGGACCACGGTGGACGCCCGTCCCTTGGCCGACTCGATGATCTGCGGTTCGAGGCCGAACTCGGCGAGTTGCTCGGCGACGTACTCGGCGGCCTTCCGCTCCCCCGGGCCGGAGCCGTCGCCGTAGTTGCTGGTGTCGATCCGGATCAGATCGCGGCAGAGGTCGGCGACCTCGGATTCACCCGTCACCTTCGGCGCCGCCGCCCGCTCCGCCGACTCGCTCCGCTCGCTCACGGTCACTCCTCGTCTCTGGCCCGCACCGGCACCCCAGTGCCACTCCCGGGACCTGCACCCGGGTCGCACGAGCACGTCCGCCCATCCTCTCCCAGCCCCCGACCGGGATCCACCCCCGTGAAACGGGCCGACACGGCGCCGCAACCTGCGGTCCCCCGTCCGGAGCCGTTTTGGGACCGGCAGCGGATCACTGCTACAGTTACATCTGTCAGCGCGGCCGACGAACAGAAGGAAGCCGTGAGGACAACACCCCGTCCGGGTGGCGGAATGGCAGACGCGCTAGCTTGAGGTGCTAGTGCCCTTTATCGGGCGTGGGGGTTCAAGTCCCCCCTCGGACACCGCTGAGCGGGCCAGGAGAAATCCTGGCCCGCTTTTCGTTTTCGGGCTTCTCGGGCTCCCGTCCCGCTCCGCCCGGTCTGTTTCCCAACCGCGCACCATTTGTACGCCATTGGTCCCTGTTCGCTCGCCGTGACCTGAGGTTTACTTTGTCGGCGCCGCCCCGCCGAGGGGTGGCGCCGACGGGGGAAGGCCATACCGGTGGATGGGAAGGTGGGTGTTCCGTGGGGAATTTCCTGGATGGGTCGTATGCCGTTGACGCTCCCGGGGGGGCGCCGGTGTGCGTCATCGGCGCGGGCCTGTCGGGCCTGGCCGTCGCACACGCGCTCGCGGTGAAGGGCATCGACTTCGTCTGTCTGGAGAAGGCTCCGGAGGTCGGCGGGATCTGGCGCAAGCCCCAGGCCGGGGAGCGCGGGCCCGGCTACCGCTCCCTGCACCTGAACACCGCCAAGCAGCTGACCGGCTACGCCGCCTTCCCGATGCCGGACTCCTACCCGGCCTACCCCCGGCACGACGAGATGGCCTCCTACCTGCGGGCCTTCGCCGAGTGGGCGGGCCTGGTGCCGCGCATCGAGTTCGGCACCGAGGTGCTGTCGGTCCGCCAGGAGTTCGACGGCTCCTGGCTGGTCGCCGCCCGGGACGCCCACGGGGTCGCCAGCACCCGGCGCTTCTCCCGGGTGGTGCTCGCCTCGGGCGCCAACGCGGAGCCGCTGCTGCCGGATCCGGTACCGGCCGGCTCGGAGTCGTTCACCGGCCGGATGCTGCACGCCGTCGACTACCTGGACGGCGACGGGTTCCGCGGGCAGCGGGTGGTCGTGGTGGGCCTCGGCGCCTCGGCCGTGGACATCGCCGCGGACCTCTCCCGGCACGCCGCCCGGACGGTGCTGTCGGTCCGCCGGGGGCTGCACGTCGTCCCGAAGCAGCTCTACGGCATATCGTGCGACGTGATCGCCGAGTCGCCGTGGTTCACCGCGATGTCGCTGACCGAGCGGCGCGAGTACATCGAGCAGGCCCTGCTGGTCGCCCGGGGCCGGCTCTCGGACTACGGCCTCCCCGAGCCCGACCATCCGATCTTCTCCTCCGCCGTGACGGTCTCCGACGAGATCTTCAGCCGGATCCGGCACGGCGGGGTGATCCCCAGACCGGGGATCGACTCCTTCGCCGGGAGCACGGTCCGGTTCACCGACGGGTCCGCCGAGGAGGCCGACGCGGTCGTCTGGTGCACCGGCTACCGGATGTCCTACCCGTACCTGCCCGCCGACTGCCCGGTCGGCCCGAGCGGCCGGGTGGAGCTGTACCGGCGGATCGTCGCGCCCGACCGGCCCGGCCTGTACTTCGTCGGCCTGATCCGCCCGGTGGGGTCCATCACCCGGGCGCTGGAGGCCCAGGCGGACTGGGTCGCGCGGCTCATCGGCGGCGAGGAGGCCCTGCCGTCCGAGGACGTGATGCGCAAGGAGGTCGACGACTACCTGAGCGGTATCGCCGCGCGCTACGGGCAGGGGCTGGGCGCCTCGATCCAGATCGACGTGGTGCCCTACGTGCAGGAGTTCCGCACGGTGTAGCCCCTGCCCGTCCGCCCGTCAGCCGGCCGGCGGCCGGACGGCGTAGGCCTCCGCGGAGAGGTACGCCGTGATCCGCGGCGGCCAGCCCCGCTGGTGGGCGAGCGCCAGGTAGGCGATCAGCCCGACGCCGTCCTCGGGCCGCCGCCCGGTGAGGGAGGGCAGGGCCCGCAGCAGCGGGGCCGGGTCCATGCCGTGCCGGCCGAGCAGCGCCACCGCCCGCTCCAGCGCCTCGCCGTCGTGCCGGGCGTAGTCGCGGACCGGGACGTGCAGGGTGAAGCCGCTCGGCCGGTCGGCCGCCGGGTCGGTGAAGGCGTGGCAGGACAGCACGGGCAGCCCGGCGAGCCGGGCGTCGGTGCCCGTGGTCCCGGCCGCCGTGGCGGCGAACTCCCGGAGCACGTCCGCCGACGGCCCGGCGGGCATCCGGGAGAGCTCGCCGACCGCGGCGGCCGACAGGCCGGGGTGGCGGACGTAGACCTTGACCCGGGGCTGCTGCCAGTCGCCGAGGTCCAGGGCGAGGAACGGGAAGCCCTCGCCCTGCGGCAGCGCCGCGAAGGCCCGGTGGTGGCCGATCCGGTCCAGGGCCTCGCGCACCGTCTCCGCCGCCCGGTCGGCGCCGTGGGCGGCGGGGTTCAGGTACACCTTGACCCGGGGGACGCCGCCGGGGCACAGCTCCAGGGCGCACCACAGGGCCAGCGGCCCCTGCGGGGACGGCGGCAGGAGGAGGTCCTCCAGCTTGTCCAGCGAGGTGGTGTCGAACCCCCAGCGCCGCGACATCGCGCGGATGGCGTCCAGTCCGGCGCGGCCGTTCTCCTCCAGGGTGGCGGCGCCGCAGCCCGGCTCCAGCAGCACCCTCAGGTCGGGCGGGCCGTCCGGCCGGAAGGAGAGCGAGTACTCCACCGGCGTGTGGTCGTCGGACAGGAAGGTCCGGCCGGACGGCGGCAGGTCGAGCCGCCGTCCGGCCTCCGGTCCGAGCGCCCCGGTGAGGACGTCCGCGTAGGTCCGGGCGTCCTCCGCTCCGAGGTTCGCGACCTCGCACAGCCGCCGCAGCTGGCCCGCGGCGAACTCACCGAGCGTCGGGACGCCCGGTCTTTCCGGGTTGCCGGTCACTTCGCCAGCCAGGTCAGGAAGGAGCTCCAGAGCCCGCGTTCCTTGCGCGCCCCCGTGGTGTGCTCCTCACGGGCGGGCGCGGCCGACCGGGCCGCGGTGGCGGGCCGGGGCGCCTCCTGGACCGGGGTGAACCTGGTCGGCAGCGCCGACAGCGCCCGGCTGAACGGCCCCGGACGCCAGGTCAGGCTGTCCACCGGCACCGCGAGTTCGATGTCCGGCAGCCGGTTGAGCAGGTTCTCGATGGCGGTCACCGTGATGTGCCGGGCGGGCTCCTTGGAGGGGCAGGCGTGCGGGCCCGCGCTCCACGCCAGGTGGGCCCGGTTGCTGCCGGCTCCCCCGGTGTTGGCGGCCGCGATGCTGACCAGCACCAGCTCGCCGGCCTCCAGCTTGGTCCCGGCGAACTCCATGTCGGCCGCCGGGTAGTGCGGGGCGTAGTTCGTCAGCGGCGGGTTGCCCCACAGCGTGTCGTCGAGCGCCTCGGCGATCAGGCCGCCCTTGTGGGCGTACTGGTCCTGGGTGAGCAGCAGGTGCAGGGTGTTGCCGATCAGGTTGCGCAGCGGCTCGGCGCCCGCGCCCAGCAGCAGCGCCAGCTGGTGGACCATCTCCTCGTTGTCCAGCGCGGCCTCGTGCTGCATCAGCCAGGAGGTGACGTCCTCCCCCGGCCGGGTGCGCTTGAGCGCCACCAGGTCGGCCGCGGCCTGCATCAGGACGTCGGCGGCCCGGGCGGCGTTGACGCCGTCGAACATGCCGGAGATCCCGAACAGCACCCGGTCGCCGATGTCGGCCGGGCAGCCGAAGAGCTCGTTGAAGACGAACAGCGGCAGCTGCTTGGAGTACTCGCCGACCAGGTCGGCCGAGCCGCGCGCGCTGAACTGGGCGATCAGGTAGTCGGAGATCTGCCCGATGCGCTGGGTGAGCCGGCGGGTGTCGATCCGGGCGAGGCTGTCGGTGACGGCCTGGCGCAGCCGCAGGTGCTCGACGCCGTCGCTGAACATGCAGTTGGCGCGGTAGGCGAGCAGCGGCAGGACCGGGCTGTCGGCGGGTATTCGGCCCTCGTTGAGGTCTCGCCAGCGGCGCGAGTCCTTGCGGAACGAGGCCGGGTCCTGCAGCAGCTGCAGCGCGGCGGTGTAGTCGGTGACGAGGGTGGCCTCGACGCCCGGGGAGAGTTCGACCGGCGTGGTCGCGCCGAAGTGGCGCATGTACGCGTAGTAGGCCTGCGGGTCGGCCGCGAACTGCGGCCCGTACAGGGGTATCCGTTCGCCGGTGCCGTGGGCGGGGCACCCGGGCGGGGGCACGAGTGCGGTGGACTCAGCGTCCATATGTCTGCTCCTAGTGGACACGGTCCAGCAAGTGACGGACCAGTCTGATCAATGCTTCGGCGGAGGACTTCTCGTCGCGGGCGTCGCAGGTGACCACGGGGGTGTCTTCCAGCAGGTCCAGCGCCTCCCGCAGGGCGGCCTCCTCGTAGACCGGCGTGCCGTCGAAGCGGTTGACGGCGATCGCGTAGTCGAGCCCGTACTGCTCGATGAGGTCGATCACGGCGAAGGAGTCCGCCAGCCGGTCGGGGTCGACCAGCACCAGCGCCCCGAGCGCGCCGCGTGCCATGTCCTCCCACATCTGCACGAAGCGCAACTGCCCGGGCGTGCCGAACAGGTACAGCACGACGCGGTCGCTGAGGGTCAGCCGCCCGAAGTCCATGGCGACGGTCGTGGTGGTCTTGCTCCTGACCCCCTTGAGGTCGTCGACCGCCTCCCCGGCCCGCGTCATGGTCTCCTCGGTGGAGAGCGGGGTGATCTCGGAGATGGAGCCGATGAAGGTGGTCTTGCCCACCGCGAAGTGGCCGACGACGAGGATCTTCACGGCCGTCTGGTTGGCTCCGTCGCGGACGTAGGCCCGCTCATCCAAACTTGGCCTCAAGTCCATTCAGCACCTCCTGGAGGATGCGCGTGTCCACCAGGGAGGCACGCGCGACGGGCGGCCGCACGAGAAGGTAGCCGCCTTCGCTGAGCGCCGAGAGGAGGATCCTCACCACGCCCAGGGGCAGCCGGGTGTGTCCGGCGATCTCGGCCACCGTGAGGTAGCCCGCGGCACATAATTCGAGCAGGCCCTGCTCCTCCGGGGAGAGCCGGCGGGTGGGGCGCTGCTGCTCGTCCCCCGCCGCCGTGACCAGGGTGACCAGGGAGAGCTGCTCGTCGTCGGGCAGCCCCCGCCCCTTGGTGATGACGTACGGTCTCACCAGGGGCGGGGCGGCGTCGGGCGCCTGCTCGCCTGGGGTGGTCATGGGCGCACGCCGAGGTTCTCGCGCGGCGGCGCCATCAGCGCCTTGCCGAGCTGGCCGACGAGCTGCTGCATCCGGAAGGTGATGTCCGCCATGTCCACGTCCGGGGAGGCCGAGACGCCGAGGTAGGCGCCCTGGCCCGCGGAGATGAGGAAGACCCAGCCGCCGTCGAACTCCACCAGGGTCTGCCGCCACTGGTGCTGGGAGCCGTTGCAGAAGAAGGCGAGCGAACGGCTGAGCGACTGCACGCCGCTCATCCCGGCGGCGACCCGGTCGGCGTCGTCCTTGCCGATCTCCTTCGTCCGGGCCATCAGCAGACCGTCGGCGGAGATCAGGACCGCGTGCAGGGCTCCGGGGATCTCCAGGGCGCTGTCAAGCATCCATGACAGATCGTTGTTCACGGGTACTCATGTCCTTCACTACTTGCAGCGGTCGCGCTGCTCGTGGTTTCCGCGGCGTCCGGATTCGTCGCCCGGCCGGACTGGGTGCCTCGCTGGAAGGCGCCCATGATCGCCGCCGTCTCCGCTCCGGAGCGGACCGGTGCCCCGGCGGACGGGGCGCCGTAGGCCGGAGCACCGTAGGACGGAGCGCCGTAGGCCGGGGCCCCGAAGCCCTGCGGGTCGAAGCCCTGGGCGCCGCCGCCGGGGACCGGCTCGGCCGGGACGACGGCCATCGGCCGCTTGCGGCGCCGCTTCGGCAGGCCGTCGGGGCCGGTCGTCGCGGTCGCGGCCGTCGCGGCCTCGAACGGATGGCGGGCCGCCGCCTCGGCGCCGACGGAGCCGGCGGAGGCCGCCGGTGCCGGCCGCTGCTCCGGCATGGCGGTGAGGAGTTCGTGCGGCAGGAGGAGAACCGCGCGCACACCGCCGTAGGGCGAGGAGGAGTCCACCGAGGTCTCGAAGCCGAAGCGCTCGCTGAGCACACCGGCCACCGCGAAACCGAACTGCGGCGGGTTCCCGAGCGCGGAGACGCCGGAGACCCGCTCACTCATCAGGAGCTTCTCGGCCCGGCTGCGCTCCTCGTCGTTCATGCCGATACCGGCGTCGTCGACGACGATGCAAATGCCCTTCGGCACGGTGCGGATATTGATTTCCACCATCGTGTCGGGGCTGGAATAGCTGGTAGCATTGTCGAGCAGTTCGGCGAGTACCAGTGCCACCGGCTCGACGGCCCGGCTGGTGATTCCGTAATTGACCTGGGAAAGAATCTCCACCCGCCGGAAATGCCGAATGCGGCCCTGCGCGCTGCGGACCACGTCGTAGATCGAGGCCACCTCGCGCTGCCGGCCCAGCCAGCCGTCGCAGAGCACAGCGATGGACTGCGCACGGCGTCCGAACTGCGAGTTCGTGTGGTCGATCTCCAGGAGGTCCTCCAGGATGACCGAGTCGCCGTACTTGTCCTGCAGTCGGGAAATGACCAACTGCTGTTCGGCGGCGAGGCCCTGAAGGGTTCGCATGGCGGACTTGAGGACCGTTTTGGTCTCCTCGTCGGCGCGCACGTGCGCCGCCTCGACGGATTGCGAGAAGTCGCTCTCCAACGCGGCGTAGTGGGCTCTGAGCCCCTCGGACTCTCGTCGGGCCGAGGCTGCGGCCCGGCGCTGGAGGACAATGACGGCGATTGCGCCGAGGAGGACGACGAGAAGAGCCCAGAGAATGGGGTTCTGCAGGGAATGCGTCATAGGACTCTCTTCAGGAGAGTGGCGGTCAGCTGCTGATTTACCGTCAAGGCTGGGGTGGGCCGGTGGACGTCCGCACCGGGGTCACCGCCCGGACCGCCCCTGTGATCATTCCGTCTCACACCCGCCCGATCCCCCCGGCAAGCGCCGTGATCATATCATCGGATGAAACGCCCCTCCGCAGGCCCCTACCAGGGCCTTCTAGTTGACGTGCGCTCAGTTCGCCCCATGACGAACACCTGTCCCGGGGCGCTGCGGCGCCCATTCGACCAGACCATGACACGGCGGGCAAACGCCCTGCTCCCGCCCTTGATGTGAACGCGGCGCCCCGGCGAACGGGTTCAGCGCGACGGAGCCGCCGGGGCCGCCGTCCGGGAGCGGCGCCGCTCGCCGAGCCCGCGCACCAGCTCGCCGGCGACGAACGCCGTCACGGCGGTGACCAGCAGCAACGGCAGCAGGTTGGGGGCCTGGGCCCCCAGCAGGGCGGTCGCCAGCACCGTGCTGGTGACCGGCAGCCGGGTGACCGCCGTGCTGGCGGCGGCGAGGCCGACCGCCAGGCCGGGCGCGGTGCCGAGGCCGGGCAGCGGGCCGCAGGCCACCCCGAACGCGGCGCCGATCAGCACCGCGGGGAAGATCGGACCGCCGCGCAGGCTGCCCAACGCGAAGCCCCAGGCCGCCGCCTTGCAGAGCGTCAGCATCAGCAGCGCGAACACCGACCAGGCCGCCGGGTCCGCGGCCAGCGTGCCCAGGGTCGCCTGGCCGGAGAGCGCCGCCTCCTCCGGCGACCGGTCGGTGAGCAGGGCGTACGCGGCGATGCAGGCACCGACCGCGACGGCGCACAGCACGGTGCGGAGTGCCGTCCCCCGCGCGGTCGGGGGCGCCACGGCGTGCTCGGGGTCGCCGGTGGTGAACGCCTTCACCCGCCGGCCCAGCGTCTGCCCCGCGACGCAGACCACGGTGACGGCGACGGCGATCGGCACGCCCCACAGGAAGTCGCCCGGGTCCGGGACCCCGCTGTGCGGCACCGAGGGCAGCGCGAGCGCGCCGATGGACAGCCCGGTCCAGTGGCCGAAGCCGGTGAACACCAGCGCGCCGACGCCGCTGGCCAGCAGGCACGGCATGATCAGCAGCAGCAGTCGCGGCCCGCCGAGGCCGGCCGCCTCGATCATCATCACCGCGGCCACCAGCGGGCTGCCGAAGATGGTGGAGATCGCCGCGGTCGAACCGGCCGCGCCGAGCACCGGCACCAACTGCGGCCGGGCCGCGCGTCGGGCCGGACGGACCGCGAGCAGCGCCAGCCCGCCGCCCATCGCCATCAGCGGCGCCTCCGGGCCGAGCGCCGCGCCGAGCGGCAGACAGGCGAGCGCGGCGAGGACAACGCCGGGCACGGCCTTCGGCGGGGCCGGCGGGCCGCCCAGCCCGTCCACCGGGACGTGGCCGCCGCGGCCGGGCAGCCGGGTGACGATCGGGGCCAGCAGCAGACCGGCCAGCAGCAGCGTGGGCAGCGGCCACCACCAGGGCGCGCGGTCGTGGCCGAGGGCCTCGGGCAGGCTCTCCCAGATCCAGTGCTGGAGCTGGTGCTCCAGGCCGACGAACCAGAAGGCGGCCAGCGAGACGGGGACACCGACCAGGGCGGAGATCAGCAGCAGGCCCAGGTAGCCCTTGGTCAGCAGGACCTGACGCAGGCCCGGGGCGGGGGCCTGCTCGGGGGCCGCTCCCGCGACGGAGCCGGGGCCGGGCGTCGGTTCGGGCGTCGGGGCGGGCCCGGACGTCGGGGTCGGGTCGTCGCTGCCGCTCGGGCCTGCGCTCGGCTCGGGCATCGTCCGCCTCCGTCGCGTTCCCCGCGCCGGTCCGGCTCCGGCCGCGTGCTGCGACCGAGTCTCGCCCGCGCCCGGGGGCACCGCACGCACCCGCGGGTGCGGCCGCGCCCCGATTGCGCCGTCGGAGTGAACGCGGGCGGGGGCGGCGCGGTCAGTCCTGGCGGATCTGCCGGGAGTCGCCGAGGGCGCTCTCGATGCCCTGCACCATCCGCCACAGCGGCGCCCGCCGGCTGGCGACCAGCACCACGACGTCGTCCTGCTCCCCCGCCCCGGCGCCGTCGGACGCGCCGCCCCCGCCGCCGGGCCGCTCGCTCCAGGTGTCGGTGACGAAGGACATCGCGTGGTCCACCTCGGCCACCCAGTCGCTCTCGCCACCCGAGCGCAGCCAGGTGCGCAGGGCGTGGTTGTGCGCGGCGACCACGGCGGCGGCGACCACGTCGGCCCGCAGCGGCCCGTCGGCGCGCCCGGCGAAGCGGCCGCGCAGGTAGTGCGCGAGGGTGTGCTCGTAGCGCCAGACGACGGACAGCTCGTAGGCGCGCAGGCCGGGGACCTTGCGGGTGAGCCGGTAGCGCTGGACGGAGAAGGACGGCTGCTCGGCGTACATCCGCAGGACGAGCCGGGCCGCGTCGCCGGCGTGCCGGACCGGGTCCTCCTCGCCGGTGCCGGATTCGAGGAACTCCGTCATGTCCGCGAGGCCGCGCTCGTGGTCGGGGAAGACCACGTCCTCCTTGGCCGGGAAATAGCGGAAGAAGGAGCGCCGGCCGACCCCGGCGAGCGAGACGATGTCGTCGATCGTGGTCTGTTCGAAGCCGCGTTCCAGGAAGAGCTCGAAGGCGGCGGCGACCAGCGCCTCGCGCATCGCGGGCTTCGGCTGCCCGTCGTTCATGGGCTGGTCCTGCTCTTCCTTCTCGCTCATTCCCGGAACATAGCATCGGCCTCGAACACCCGGACCGGGCCGCGGACGGCCGGCCCGGGTGCCCGGGTGCCCGGTGGGGTCACGGCAGGTTGCGGGCCATCACGATGCGCTGGATCTGGTTGGTGCCCTCGTAGATCTGGGTGATCTTCGCGTCCCGCATCATCCGCTCCAGCGGATAGTCCCGGGTGTACCCGTACCCGCCCAGCAACTGCACCGCGTCCGTCGTGATCTCCATCGCCGCGTCCGACGCGAAACACTTCGCCGCCGCACCGAAGAACGTCAGATCCCCGTCCCCCCGCTGCGACCTCGCCGCCGCCGCATACGTCAGCTGACGCGCCGCCTCCAGCTTCATCGCCATGTCCGCCAGCATGAACTGCACACCCTGGAAGTCCCCGATCGGCTTCCCGAACTGCCGCCGCTCACGCACATACCCCTTCGCGTAGTCCAACGCCCCCTGCGCGATCCCCAGCGCCTGCGCCGCGATCGTCACCCGCGTGTGGTCCAGCGTCCGCATCGCCGTCGCGAACCCCGTCCCCTCCGCACCGATCATCCGGTCCGCCGGAATCCGCACACCGTCGAAGTACACCTCACGCGTCGGCGACCCCTTGATCCCCAGCTTCCGCTCCGGAGCACCGAACGACACCCCCTCGTC